>CBINOT010000097.1:0-22472 GCA_966252355.1 uncultured Opitutus sp.
GGCGCGGGCTAACGCGGCGGTGGAGAGGGCGATGGCGGTGGCGAACAAGGCACGTCGCAGGGTGCGGTGAGACGCATGGGTGGCGTAAGTGCGAGCGCAGCAGTCGGGGCGAGCAGCCGCGACGCGAAGTTCCGACTTCGTTCGATTCATGGTTTTGATTCCGGATCGGGGTTGGCGTGAGGCGCGAGGCGACATGGGGTCGCAGCTGCGCCGAGAAAGTCGCCGCTCGAAGGAGCGGTTCGTTGGGGTGCGGCCATGTTGTCTAGCGGCGCAGTAGTCACAAACAAACCAAATTCAGACCGTCCCCAAAACAGGTAATACGGGCGAGCGTTGTCGGCTCGCCGCGTCGCTTCACCGCTCGTTGAGCGTGAAACGAATCGGCACTTGCATCCGGGTATTCACGGGTTTGCCCGCGACGAAGGCGGGCGTGAATTCCCAGCTGTTTACGGCCTCGAGGGCCGCGCTCGCAAACGCGGCATTGGTCGCCTCGACGGCATAGGCGTCGCGCACATGGCCGTTGGTATCGATGATGAAGGCGACGATCGCTTCGCCGGCGATGCCGTGCCGCCGCATTTCGGCGGGATAGTGCGGCCCGTTGCGTTTGACCGGCACCGGCCGCCGATCGACGTCCGATACCTCGTACGTCTTGGCGGGGAACGCCACGGTGCGGGGCGCGGCGGGTTTGATCGCCTCATTCGAGGCTGACGCGAGGGGCGCGTTTTCGCATCCGGCGATCAGCAGAGCAGACGCGATGACAAGGGCAGCCAGGGTGGGGTGGTTCATGAAAGCGTGCGGAGAAAAGGAAGCGGCGATGGCTCCTCGCTTTCAATCCTGGAGGCGGCGGGTCCGGCGGAATTACGAATTCGTTAATCCTGCCGCAGGACGGCGGCCGCGAGGGAAACAATGAGTGAGACTCGCCGTATTTGACTTCTCCGGGCATCAGGCGTGGACGAAGGACTTCGTCCACGCCTGCGAATCATACGCTCTCCTCGGCGCGCGAGGAGAGGGCGGTTCCGCTCTCAGCGGCGCTTCGCGCCGGACTTGCTCGTGGCCGCTACCTGGGAGGTCGGTACCCAGAAATCGAGGACGCCGAACATATCGCCAGCGGTGACTTTGCCGGCTTGGTAGTCGTTGAAGTCTTCGAACCAGCCGACGAAGACGGCACGGACCTTCTCGGCATTCGGAATTTCGATCGGCACTTCAAGCCGGTTCGACCAAACCGTGGCCCGCGCGCGATCCGGGATCGTCAGCCAGTAATTCGTATTGTCGTCATATTCGAAGACCACCTTCAAGCCGCGGCTCATGTTTCTCGCCACGAGGCGGTTGTCCTTGGTGGCCAACAATGCGAATCCTTTGGCGGCTTTCGGGGCGGCGTGCGAACCGGCTTCTACGGGCACGCGCGGTTGCAATTCCGCCGGAACGATGCGCCGAGCTTCCGTTTGTTGTTCCGGAGAGCGCGCGGCCTCGCTCGCGTGTTGCTTGTTTGCGTCCGGATCGGACGAGTTGGGGTTGCCCGAGCTGTCCATGTTCCCGTACCACATGGCGAATTCTTCCCAACTATTGGCCACTGCGGTAAGCGCGCTGCCGATGAATTTGAGGAACTTCATCACGATCGAAAAGATGG
This sequence comes from uncultured Opitutus sp., assembly GCA_966252355.1. Taxonomy (GTDB): domain Bacteria; phylum Verrucomicrobiota; class Verrucomicrobiia; order Opitutales; family Opitutaceae; genus ER46. The sequence continues at coordinate 1,625 of CBINOT010000097.1, forward strand.
GAATCCATTCCAAAATACGCGCATCGTTGGACTGGTTTTCGAGTGCCGCCACGACCGCTTTCCGCGGCAGCACCGTGTTCACACCGGTGAAGAGAGTGAGGAACAAGCGGGTATTTTTCGGCATCCGTCCCTTGAGATTCACCTTCGACCAAGCTCCCGTCGTCCGTGCGTCCGGCCACGGGATCGCCGCGATCGGCATCGCCATCACATGAAACCAGCCGCGATGCATCGGCGTTTCGGCGGAAGCCGGGACCGGGCCCGGTTGTATGACCTCGATCGTCCGGCCGGCGTCTTTGGTGGCAGCGAAGCTCGGCGCCAAGGCCTTCAGCGCTTCGGGAGGCACGGGCGAGAACGCGCCGCGTTCGGCGTCTTCGGGCGACGGAATCTCGTAGGCGGGTTGGATTTGTCCCGGAATGCTATTGAACCAATCGTTCGGCCGCAGCTTCACCGGCGGCAACTTGGCGCCGAACGCCGTCAGGACGGCGATCGTGGTGTCCATGCAATTCTTGCCGACGAGTTCGTAGGGTTTTTGGTGCCAATCGGCGATCTCCGCTTGCGCCGCATAGAAATTCGCATTCGCGACTGCGATGGTTTTGTACGCGTCGTACGGATAATTCATCGGATGCTTGTTCGTGAAGTACGCATCGACGTCCGCGGCGTTGCAGACCAAAGACCAGAAGCCGGTTTCGCCGGGCGAAACGATCGGCATTCCTTTCGGGTTTTCGACTGCGCCGACGGCCCATCGGCCGTTGGGCAATGCGAAGGCGAACCCGGTGTGCCCGGCGCCGAACGCGCTGTTGCGGCGGACATAGACGCGGCAATAACCGCTATAGCGAAGGGTCATCTCGTCCTTGCCCGGGGCAATCTTCGACCACTCTCCCGCGCTCTTTGTCGGCTTCGTAGCCGCGGCGCGCTCATCACCATAATTCCGCATTCCAAGACCGTCCGGTCCGACGACCAGCACTTTATCGTTGGTATACCCGCCGACGTCGGCGTCGCCCGGCACGAGCTTGGCGGTGGCCGACCATTCCGTGCCGTAGTGGATCTTGCCGTTATGTTCCCATACCCGGACGTAGCGATGCGACGAGAGCAGCTTGATCTGGAGATATTTCGTGTAGATTTCGAATTCCACCATGCTGGTGCAGTGCGGGATCCATTCACCGAAGGCGGCTTCGCTTTGGGGCAGGAGCGTGATTTGCTGGGCTTCTTTCCCCTTTTCGCAGACCTGGACATGAACCGTCTCGTGGGTCTCGTTGACGATTTTGCGCAAAACGGTGATCAATTTGGTCGGACTGTCGCTACGTGTTTTTTTCATGGATATGGGTGAGGTGAGCTGGACATGCCGCACCGCTGCTCCGCTGGAATTGCATAGGCCGGCTGGACGGCAGGTGGGGCAAGCGGAGAAAAACGCGGGCCGGTTGGATGTAAATCACATCCTGCGACGCACACGATAAATTGTCCTCATCGCCAAGCGCCTGTTGCAGCCGCTACGCATGCGCGCCTATAGCTACGCACGGCAGACGATTTGGCGCACGAAACGGGGCGGCGCGGCGAAAGCCGCGATCGAATGCTTCGATGTGTGATTGGTTCACACATTTCGCGTGACAGGGTCGGTATTATGTGTGAACGCTTCACACATCATGATTGCCCTGAACGAAAACGAGGCCGAGGCATTGCGGATTCTCTGGGAGCGGGGGGAATCGAAACCCGCGGACGTCCAGGCGCATTTTTCCTGGCCGATCGATAACGGCACCTTGCGCTCGACGCTCGTGAACCTGGTCCGAAAAAAGCACGTTGAACGCGAACAGCGCGGCAAGGCCTTTTATTACATTGCCCGCGTGCCCAAGGCCACGCTGCTGAAAACGATCATCCGCGATATCGCCGACATATTCGCCAAGGGGTCGACGCGGGACCTCGTCGCCCATTTGGTCGAGACAGAAGAACTGACGAAGCAGGACCTCAAGTTGCTTGAAACTGCGGCGAAGGCGGGACCGAAGGAAGAACGACGCTTACGATGAACACCGCGGGCGGAACGATCGCGCTCCTGTTGGGGCAATGGACGGCGTTGCTCGCCGCAGCATGGATCGCACATGGGTGCTGCCGTTTGGCGGACGCGCGCTGGCGCGTGGTACTGTGGCGCACCGTTCTTTGTATCGGCATGGTGTTGCCGTGTGCGACGCGGCTGCCCGTGCCGCGTTTGCGCGTGCCCGCTCCGCTTCGCGCCGCGGCCCAGCTCGCATCGGCGTCTCCAGGATCGTTTGAGCGAGCCGCGGTGGTCGCTTCCGCTCAGGGCGACGTTGCCACGTCAATGCCGGAGATTTCGCGAGTCGTGAACTTGGCGCGCGAGGCCGCGGTGCCCGGTCCCATTGCGTCGCCTGTATTCCAACGGTGGTTTCCGTCGGATTCGATTTCGTGGGCGAGCGCTGCCGCGACGCTTTGGGTCGTCGGAGCAGCTTTTCATCTGTTGCGTCTGTTTACGGCCGGTTTTCGTCTGCATTGGCTCGTCACTCGGATGGACGAGCCGCTCGGAGCGACCTGCGAGCACGTTCGAAAAATCGAAGCGGAGTATGGTATTCGGCAACGGGTCCGCATTCGGGTGTCGGAACAGGTTCGATCGCCGTTCCTGTGCGGCATCTTGCGGCCGGTGCTGGTTCTTCCTCGCGCATTGTTGACGAGCGCTCCAGCGGATGAAGTCGACGCGTTGCTTGGCCATGAGCTCGCGCACCAGCGGCATTGGGACGTGGTTTGGTGCGTTGCGTGGCAACTGGCGAAAGCAGTACTTTGGTTTCACCCGTTGATGTGGCGTGCGCCGCATGCTCACGGGCTCGCGGTCGAAGAAGAAGCTGATCGCGTGGCGGCGCTGCGTGTGCGGGGCGCGGAGAATTATCGAGCCTTGCTAGCTCGTTTGGTCCTGCGGATCACCGATCCGCCTACGAGTCCTCTCGTGCTGCAGGCAACGTCGGACATCGCGCGGCGGCTGCGACAATTGCAGCGATGTCGCCGCAGTTGGGGACGCCGGCACATGGCAGGCGCCGCTGCCGTCGGCGTGGCCCTCGTCGCCGTGACACTGTGCTGGGAATTCCGCGACGTACATCGCGACGGTCGCGAACCGCAAACGGTCGAGTGGCGTACCATCCCGATCGTCGTCACCGATGGCGACGGACACCCGGTAGCTGGTGCTGCCGTCAGGATTGCATCGCTTTCCGCTCCGAATCCGAACAGGAGCGCATCGTCTTTTGCGTCGTCGCGATCGCCGCATGGGGAGTTCGGAACATTCGTTACCGGCGACGACGGAAAGATCGCCTTGCGATTCCCCCGGTTCATCGGGGCGCAAGGCAATACCGCAGCCGAAACCCTCCGCCTCGAGATTCGACATCCCGAGTACGTGACGCTGTCCGCAGAACGGCGCATCGAGAGTGAACCTGCGTCAATCCAGCTTGAACGCGGAATACCGATCGTGGTCAGTGCGACCTATGGCGTGGGGAAGCAACCCGTGCGCGAATTCGTGCCGCTGTTAGTGGGAGCCGCCGTACCGCGCGCACGCGAGGAGTGGCAATCGGACGATGGGATCAAGCTTTCCTGGCACGGGATGGCGCGCGAAAAGTACATCCTCCTTTTGATGGGCCGACTGCCGAATGGCGAAATTGGCTACAGCGACAGCCAAGTCTTTTTTGGCGAGCAGCGCGAGCTGCACGAGTACGCTCTGGAGCTCAAGCCTGGCGTTCGAGTCGAAGGGCGCGTCGATCCGAAGGTGCCGCGCCCAGTTCGAAATGGGTGGGTGCAACTCAGCGTGCATGCCCGCACATATGCCGGTCCAGCTCTGCCGGCCGCGATAGCAACATCGATCCATTCCGCCTATTGGCAGAGCTATCGACCGATCGCGGCAGACGGTACGTTTGTTTTCGAATCGGTGCCTGAAGGAGAGGCGCACGTGATCGCGCAAGGGGATGGATTTGCCTCGGCGGCCGGCAGAGACGGTGGCGACAGATTGGTGGCGAGTCGGCAACCTACCTTTACGGAGGCGCGGAAAGGAGCCCAGCGGTTCGAACTGTCTCGACCTGCGACCGCGATTGAAGTGGCCACCGAGTCTACCGCAACGGTGCGCGTATTTGCACACGCCGGGGGGCATCCCGTGCGACACGCACGGGTGTCGTTATGGCTGAACGACGCGACGTTTTCCGAGGAAGGCACTCGATTGGCCGGTGCTTTTCCTTCGACCGAGGCGCCTTTCCGAAAACTGCCCGCCTTCTCGCGACCTCTTTATCAAGCCACGACGGATGGGGACGGCAGTGCGATCTTCCACGACGTTCCGGCATTCCGATTTGCGATCGGCATCGGGCATCCCGATTTCGACTTATGGGTTGGTAACGGACCGCTGGCGCGACCAGCGATGGAAGTCATGCCCCGGCCGGGCGCGACGTCGGAGGTGACCGTGCGGCTCGCGCCCAAGAGCGGTTGGCGCGCGGCCACGCTCTGAATCCTCACTCTCATGGGACGGTCACATCAATCTTTCGGCCGAGTCTTAGCGCTGCTTTTTTTCGCAACGAGTCCGACGACGAACACTGCCGCGGAATTACGGGGGCGAATCGTTCAGCCGAATCAAGCTCCCCTCGAAGGCGCGCGCGTCTGCATCATTGGCGCTCGTGCGAACGCCGACGAGCAGAAATCCGATTTGGCGAACACATCCGAGCTCGGCCGGAACGCGCGGACAAATGCATTAGGGGAGTTCGAGATTTCAGGCGTTGCTTGGGATCGGACGTACCGGATCGTCGCGGCGGCACCGGGCTTCATCTCCAGCGTCAGGGTCGTTAGCCCCGCAAACGTGAACGACGACTGCACGGTGACGCTTTCTTCTCGTCCATTCCGTGTCATGCCGGCCAACGGCATCGTTGTTCGTCGCATCATCGATCGATTCGGCCATCCGGTGGCCGGTGCGGCCGTCGAGATGGCGGGGACGCAATTGCGCACCGGCTTACGCCATTTCGGCGGGGCACCCAAAGCCGGGTCGGTGGATGTGACGGACGATCGCGGCGAATTCTCGCTTCCAATCGATGAAACAATGGATGCGGTGGCGATTAAGATCACTGCACGGGGCTTTGCGCCCGCGGCACTCTGGATCGCGAGCGATTCAAGCGATCCGATCACGCTGAGTCGCGGCGCAACTTTGACCGGCAGGATCGTGTGTAATGGCCAGCCGGTTCCTCATGCGGACACGCTGCTCGTACCTCACGGTGGACAATCAACTCGCATCGGGCCGTTTGGCGCCGAAACCGACGACGATGGCCGTTTCGTTTTCGAGCATCTTCCTCCGGAGGCCGATTTTTATCTGTCCGCGGCGATTGGATCGGTGGGGATCGGGCGCGTTCTGCCGCCGCGAGCGGTGCACGTGCAACGCGACGACACCGCGACCGATCTCGGCGATATTTCCGTGCAACGCGGGTTACGTGTGGCGGGGCAGATTCGAACCGAAAATGGGGAACCGTTGCCCGAAGGCGCGGCGGTGCGTTTATCCCCCGAGCGGACCAGCGACTCGGTCACGACACAGGTAGCCGCTGACGGTGCCTTCGCCTTCGAGGGGATTCCACCAGGGCCAATCACTCTTCGATTCGTAACGAAGCCCATGCGGTTCTCCCCAAAAAATCGCAGTTACGACGCCGCCGGAGGAGTGCTCATCGGGTGTGTCGCGAATGACCTGACGACGCTCGACCTTTTGGTTGAAAAACCAGAGTACAAGCTCCCCATCAAACTCGGCGAAATGGATCATGTGTCGCTGGCACGCGCGCGACCGGACTCGCCTCTTCGCGGCGTCGAAGCCGATCGATAGACCTCCGACGGCCAAATCGGAGCTTCACCGCTTCGCCCGATAACGGAGCCAGACGACTCCGCCGGGGCGCGGTTTGAGCGCGACGAGCCGGAGGGGCGTCGCCTTCGCCTTCAAAGCGTCGTCGGACGCATCGAAGACCGTGGGGGCGTGGGTCGAGCCGTCGGCAAAGGGACAGATCAGCAAACTCATCTCGTCGACCAAATCGGCGGCGAGCAGCGCGCCGTTAATGCCGCCACCGCCCTCGAGCATCAGCTTGCGGATGCCGAAGTGGCGGCGCAGTCGCCCGAGCGCGCTCGCGAAGTCGATTTCGCTCCCGGTGCCGGCGACCAGGTAAGAGATCCGCTTCGCGCGCAAATCGGCGAGATATCCTTTAGGCGCCTTCGCGCTGGTGAGAACGACAAGTCGATCGCCCCGCATCACGTTCGAGCCCCAACGCAGCTTGCCCTTGGCGTCGACGGCCACGGCATAGACCGGGCGCGGCTCGCCGCGGCGCGGACGGGCCGGCAACTGTTCTTCGGCGATGAAATCGCCGGCGGGAACTTTCGCGGCCCGCGGAAACGAGGCGTCGCGTGGCTGCTCGAGAAAATCGCCTTGGGAGGTCTCGCGGCCGCACATCCACGCATCGGCTTGGTGCAAGGCGTGGACCGCTTCATATTGTTTTTCTGCGGCGGGCGTGAGCGACCACCGCTCCGTGAGGATCCGTCCGTCGACGGTCGCCATCATGTGACAAACGACAAAAGGCCGTTTCATGTCGTAACGGATGCGCCGCTCGGCGGAGTCCGCAAGCGCGACCTCGTGGTGGTCCGACTCGCTTTCGCGAACGGCAATCGATCGCTCAATACAGCGCGTGCCGTTGCTGCTCGAAGAGCGCGCACGCTTTGGCGGAGGCGTGAAAATATCGATCCTCGTCGAGTCCGGCGGCGGCGAGTTTTTCCGGCGTGCTGGCCCAATGCAGCACCTCGCCGGACAATGCGACGCCCTGCTCGGTCGCAATGGCCCCGGCAAGATTCAATACATTGGCGAAGCGGGCGGCTTCGGCTCCATCGTCCGGCGGCTCGAGGTGCGTTTGAATCGCGGCCACGGTGTCTTCCGGGAAACGCCAATCGTCGAGCGCCATCGTCGCGACCTCCGCTGCGCCCAGCCCGAAGCGGGCGATTTCCCAGGCGCGAAACGTGTCGAACTCCGTCGGATCGAAAGTCCTTTCGGCGGGGAGCCGATCGCGGGCGTAACGTTCGAGGACGAGCGTCCCGATACCGCGCAAAAGTCCGCCGACATACGCCGTGCTCGGGTTCATGCCCGAGGCCTCCGCGAGGGCTTCGCTGGCCAGCGCGTGCATGAGCGCGGCCTCCCGCGCGAGATCGACGTTGATATGATAGCAGCGCAAATCGCGGTCGACCAAGCCGGCGGCCGTCGCGGTCCCGACCAGCCGGACCACTTCCGCGAAGCCGACGCGACTGATCGCCTCGTCCACCGATGCGACCTTGCCATGCCCGCCGTACACCACGCTGTTGCTGACGCGGATGACGCGGGCCGCCAACGCGGCGTCCATGCGGATCGTGACGGCGATCTGGTCGAGGTCCGTGTTGACGTCTTGCAGCAGCTCGCAAACGCCGGTGAGGATTTGCGGCGCGGCCGGCAAGGTGCGCGCCACGCCAAGCAACACATCACGCGTGGGCTTCAAAGCGCCGGACATACCCTGGTTATCGTTGAAGCCGGGCTCGGACTCAAGTCGCGGATCAGGGAAGTGTTACGTACGCCGACCCCGCTCGGCTCAAGCACGCGAAGCCGGTTCCCACTGCGGCTGAGAGGCCGAGCCGTGGCGCGTTTCGCGTGAAGCCGGCGGGTGCGAAAGCGTGGCGCGGGTGGCGCCGTCGGCCGGGGCCTCGAAGGCGCGCGTCGTCGGGGCCGCGGTGTCGAGGTCGATTTGGATGTCGCCCACCATTTCGGCGAGTTCGACGACATTGGTGCGGAGTTGGGCCGCTTGGGCGTTCAACTCCTCCGCGGCGGAGGCGTCCTGCTCCGCGCTCGCGGCGTTCCGTTGCACGACCCGGTCGAGCTCGCCAATGGCCGAGCCGATTTGCTGCACGCCCTGCCGCTGTTCCCGGCTCGCGGTCGCGACGTCGCCGATCAGCCGATCCACGCCGCGCACCTTTTCGAGAATCGCGGAGAGATTGGCGGAAACCTCGGTGCCGATGCGCGCGCCCTCGCCTGAGCGGTGGATGGTGGCTTCGATCTTGTCGGCCGTTTCGCGCGCGGCGGCGGCGCTGCGTTGGGCCAGCGAGCGGACTTCATCCGCGACGACCGCGAAGCCCAGGCCGGCTTCGCCGGCGCGCGCCGCTTCCACCGCGGCATTGAGGGCGAGGATGTTCGTCTGAAACGCGATTTCATCGATGGTCTGGATGATTTTCGCGATGTCGTCGCTCGACGCTTTCAGCGCGGTCATCGCCGTATCCATGCGCTGCATCTGGGCCACGCTGGCATCGGCGGCGGAGCGCGCCTCGCGCGCGAGTTCCGCGGCTTGGCCGGCGATGTTGGCGTTGCGTTCGGAGGCGCCGCCGAGCTGCAGCAACGAGGAGCTCGTCTGCTGCACCGCGGCGGCTTGTTGCGCCGATCCCGAAGCGAGCGTCTGGCTTTCGCCCGCGACTTGTCCGGCCGCCGCGGAAATCTGCGAGGAGCTGGCGTTGAGCTCCGCAATCACGCGCCGAATCGGGGCGGCGATCGCCCGGGCCAAAACGGCGCCGGCGATCGCGGCGGCGAGGCCGACGAGCGCGGCGACAATCGTCACGGCGTAGAGGAGCTTGGTGAGGGCGTTTTCGAGATTGTTGCGCACGTCGACGAAGTCGGACTCCGGCGCACCCGCGACGATGACCCAATTCCATGGCGAGAACCGCATCACCGCTTCGAATTGCGTCGTCCCAACCCCCGTGCCGGCCCGTTCCCGATGTGAGGTGAGGCTCATCGTGCCGTCGGCGGCGGCGGTTGCTTTGGCGAGCAATGCTTGAACGAAACGTCCGCCGTCGGCATCGGCGCGGTCGCGCAAATCCGCGCCGATTTGGTCGCGTTGACCCGAGAGCAAGCATCGGCCGCGTTCGTCGCCGACGGCGCCGAGGACGAAGACCTGGCCGGTTTTGCCGACGACCAGCTGCGCGATGCAGTCCTGCAGCTCTTTGTTCACGGCATTCATGCCGATGCCCACGTACAGCATGCCCACGACGCGTCGCCGGGCGCGGTCCCAAATGGGTTCGTACGCGGACGTATGCCATTCGTTCACGACGAAGGCGCGGCCGCGGTACGTTTCGCCGCGCAGCACCGTGCGAATCACGGTGTTGTCGGTGCCGTCGGCGTTTTTCGCGGCCACGAACGTGCCGGTGGCGCGCTTGCCGTCCGCTTTCACCACGCTCGTGTCGACCCGCAGCATGTCGCCGGCGTCGTTCATGCGTTGGAAGATCGTGCAAAAATCGCCGGTGATTTTGCGCGCTTCGTCGACGAGAAGGGCAGGTTCGTCGACGGACGCGATTTGGCCGAGCCACGTTTGCCCGATCAGCATTTTCGGCAGGGCGATCGGCACGACGGCTTGCGTGAGCTGATTGACGGCCTGCCAAGAAACCGACTCCTCGCTCAGCGTGATCCCGCCGGCTCGCTGCAACATGTCGTGGACGACGTCGAGATGCCGGTTCAGCTGCTGCTGGTTTCGTTTTTCGGCGCCGTCGCAGAGCAGATAGACGCTGCGGGCGATTTTCCCCGCTTCGCCGAAAGCCTGCTGTCGAATCGTGGCGTTTACCTCGGTGCGCAGTTTGCGTTGTTGAAAGACGAGCGTCCCCAGGGTGATGGCGAGGGCGAGGACGACCGGGCAGATGGCAATCAGGGTGATCCGTACTCCCGTGGTCGCGGTGAGGCGGCGAAGCGTGTTCATGGTGCGCGAGCTGGATTTTGGCGGCGCAATGGGTGCGGCCCACCGCCCTCCGGGAAGGATACCGGCCGCGGAAACGGCGCGATGCCACCGGTTGGGCGGTACGAGGCAACCAGGGTGCTGCGATGCTGACAGTTAGGCTGCGTTCAGATCGACGCAGCGCCCGCGAGCCTAAATGGCCGCAGCCAAGTTCGCTGAGGTATTCCAGCCGGTGATATGCCCGTGCAGCGCGCTGATTCAGCGATCGGGCAGCCCCGCCAGGACGAAGATGCGGCGCCGTTGCCGGCGGGCCGCGCTACAGCAGCGCGAGCGCCGCTTCGTAGGCCTTGGCGGCGGACTCGGGGCTGGTAGCGGTGCACTTGAGATCGCGCAGCAGGCCGTCCTTCAAGCCGTAGATCCAGCCGTGCACCGCGAGCGCTTGGCCGCGCGCCCAGGCATCCTGGACGACCGTGGTCCGGCAGACATTCTGGACCTGTTCCACGACGTTCAACTCGCAGAGCGCGTCGCAGCGGGCGGCGCCGTCGGCGCGGACGCACTCCAGCCGGCGCGCATGCTTTTGCCGGACGTCTTGCACGTGGTGGAGCCAGTTGTCGGCGAGCCCGATCCGGTCGCCGTGCAACGCCGCGTTGACGCCGCTGCAGCCGTAATGGCCGGTGACGATGATGTGCCGCACCTTCAGCACATCCACGGCGAATTGCAGGACGGAGAGGCAATTCAGGTCGGTATGGACGACCACGTTTGCGATGTTGCGATGAACGAAGAGCTCTCCCGGCAGAAGTCCCACGATTTCGTTGGCGGGCACGCGGCTATCGGCGCATCCGATCCAGAGGTACGCCGGGCTTTGCTGCTGCGAAAGCGCCGCGAAAAAATTCGGGTGCCGCTGCGAGATGCTTTCGGCCCAGGCACGATTCTGCGCAAAGAGATGATCTAGATTCGGCATAGGGAGTTCAGAACATCCGAGGCGACGCGATCAGGTCAACGCCGTCGTGTGTCGTATGGCGCGGCGTTCGCCTCAGGCCTCGGCCGGAAGCGAGGTCCGGTGCTTTGGGCTCGCGAGTGACCTCGTTTTCGTCCGCGGCTGCAGGGGGCCGCGGCGATGGCGAGGGCGGAAAAAACTCGCGGCGCCGAGCGAGAACTTTCAGGGGTTGGTGCTAAGGCTGTCCACGCTCGGCGCCTTGAGGGGACGGGCATTAAAGGTGATCCCATCGGTCGCCTGCACGCGTCGAAATTACCGGATTTCCGGTAGTCTTTCGACTGGCATGCGGGTCAGGGAGGAGGGACGAGCGCTGAGGGACCAGGGACCAGGGACCAGGGACCAGGGACCAGGGAGGAGGGACGAGGGACCAAGGACCAGGGACCAGGGACTAATGACCAATGGACCAAGGCGGGGAGGATCCTAGACCCTAGATCCTGGACCCTGCACCCATTCGCATCATAAACTCCGATACAGATTGTCGCCTCCTGCTGCCTCTGTGTCGGAGCTCTGTGTACTCTGTGGCGATGGCTTGGATTCGCTTTGCTGTGAAATATCCGGGCCAGACCCTAGACCGTAGATCCTGCGGCGTGCCCGCCGCGTGCCGCGCTCAATCCTTGGGCGCGTCGGCTTCGTCTTCTTCGGCTTGCAGGCGGGCCAAAATTTGCGCGCGCTCCGGTTGACGCAGCAGCCACGCATTCGCGGCCGCAGCGTCGGACCGCTGCCATCGCTTGAGCACCGCTTCGATCGCGGCCACGCGGCCCGTGCCCTCGGGAAACGTCGCCACCCAAGCTGCGCTCGCGGCCGGATCTTTCTCGCTCCAGGCCTGGGCAATCACCACCGCGGTCTCATCGAGCACGGCGCCGTCTTTCACGGCGGCGACGAGCCAGGTCGCCGCGAGATCCGGATCCGCCGACGCCAAGGCTTTGGCGCCCGCCGCGAGCACTTTCTGACGTACGAGGGGATCCTCGATGCCCAAGGCCCATTTTTGGGCGGCGTTCGCATCGGTTCCCGCCCACGCGTAGGCGATCGTTTCGAGCGCGCTGGTTCGCACCGCGCCGGGTTCGAGCCGGTTGGCGAGACTCGCGGCCAGCCGGGGGTCGCGATCGGCCGTCCCGAGCGCTGCGCCGTTCAAGAAAGCCTGTTTGAAGGGACCGTTGGGCAAGGCCGCGGACGCCGCGTCGAGGGCGCCGGGAGTCTCCAGCAACGCCTGCCCGAGCAACGACCCTTGATCCGGCAGAAGACAGTCGTGCGCGGCCAGCCACGCGGCGGCGGCGGCCGGATCTTCGCCGAGCCAGTGCGCGATCGCCGCGGTGCCGAACTCGGTTTGCAGCTCGTCGCGCGACAACGATGTGGCGATCTCCGCCGCGTTTCCTTCCGTCAAGAGCGCGTTCAATTCGCGCAACACGCTCGTCCGCGTTTCCTCGTCGTCCATTTGGCGCTCCATCAGCCGCCGGAGCTGCGCATGGATGTCGGCCAGTTCAGGGCTCTTCGCGGCCGGGGCGACGGGTGCGGCTAACGTCGCCACGGGCGCGCCCGCACGCGCGGTCCGTGGGCGTGGCGCCGGGGGGACGGCGCGATTCGCGGCTGCACCGCCGCTGGGCGGGGGCGCGGACGGCACGCTGGAAACCGACGGTTTGAAGGCGGAGGCGATGAAGACCAGGGCCAACCCGATCGTCGCCACGGCGACGGTCAGTTGCAGGATGGAGCGCGCCCGTGCCGTCGGATTCGTGAGGCGCATCGTCAGCCGATCAGCGATTCCGCAGGGTATCCGAGGCGAGCAGCAACACGCAGCGGAAGCCCGTGCCGCGATTACGCTGGTTCGGGCCCATGCTGTTGCGATACGCGGAGCGGGCGAGCGAAGCGTCATCGCCCCACGCCCCGCCGCGCAGCACGCGCGCCGCCCCGGTGGCCGGCCCCGCGGGATCGACTGCCTCGGCGGCGGGGTAGGGATTGGCGTACCAATCGGCACACCATTCCCACACATTGCCGTAAAGATCGCAGACTCCCCAGGGGTTCGCGGGCTTCCCGCCCACCGCGTGCGTCCGTTGGCGCGCGTTGGCCCCGACCCAGGCGTGCTCCGGCAAAGCGGTTTCGTTTTCGCCGAAATACCAATGCGTGCTCGTCCCGGCGCGGCAGGCGAACTCCCACTGGGCTTCCGTGGGCAGGGCGAACTGGCGTTTCGTTTTGGCGGCGAGCTGGCCGAGAAAGCGTTGGGTGTCGTCCCAGCTCACGGAGTCGACCGGCAGCGACGCGCCTTGAAACTGGCTGGGATTGTCGCCCATGACGGCGGTCCACTGCCGCTGCGTCACTTCGTATTTGCCGAGATAAAACGCGCGCGTGATGACGACGCGGTGCGCGGGCGTCTCGTCACGCTCGCCGGCGTCCGGCTCCGACCCCATCACGAATTTTCCGGGCGCGATCAGGACGAATTCCATGCTCACGCCGCCGCCCAGATCGATCGATGCGGCGGCCGGCGGCTCCGCGGCGGCGACGCGTAAGGCGGCGCCAAAGACGGCGAAGACGGCGGCAAGGCGCGGGGCGAGTCGGGGAAGCGAAGGCATCACGAGAAGGCTTCAGCGTAGGGGAACGGCAAAGGCGCGTCGAGCGGCGGAGCTCGACGCGCCGGATCTGAAGCAGTTGCCGAGGGTGCGGGTTAGAAGCAGCCCAGTCCGGTCAGATCGCTGCCGGAAGCGAGGTGCATGAAGGAGATCGACGGCAGGCTGCCGTCGGAATTGCGCGCCCGCGTCATTTGGGTCGGGTCCGTGCTTTGGAAATCCGCCGAGCTCACCGATACGCCGCTCTTCGTCCAGGAGTTGTTCGTCTTGTTCGCGGCGGGATTATTGTCGTTGATGATCGTCGTGCCGGTGAACGCGATATTGTTGTGGAAGACCTCGCGCGTGCCCGGGATGTCCGTGGCGTTGGTGGTGCTGACGCGCTCGAGCATGTTCCAATTCGCGCTGCGGTTGTTGTAGGAGGGGTTGTTCGTCCAGTTGGCCGCCTGGCCGGGCTGGTGATTCGCGTAGAAGCCGTGCGCATTGTTGTTCGCGGAAAGGCAGTAGCGCACGGTGTGCACCGGCACCGAACTTGGCGGGGTCGTCGTGCCCCAGCCGCCGATCTTGAAGCCGTTCGAATCGCCGCCGGCCGTCATGTTGTACGCCCAGCAGTGGTCGAAGGTGTTGGCGCCGTACGAGGCGATGCAGTCGTAACCGTCGTCGGAATTATGCCACGAGCGGCAGCCGGTGAACGTCACGCCATTGCCGTGCGCGCCGAAGCCGTCGGTGTTGCCGACGGAGGTGCTGGTCGGGCCGACGTTGTTGTAAGCGTCGCAATTCGTGCACGAGCCGGACGAGTGATTGGTGAAGTAGAAGCCGTTCGCGGCGTTGTCGTGGCAGACGACGCGGGTGAACGAGCAATTCGCGGCGCTGCCGTCGATGCGGAAGCATTCGGACTGCTTCTGGCTGCCGACCGGCGTGCCGGTGATCTGGATACCGATGATCTTGATGCCGGAGCCGGTGATGCGGAAACCGGCGACGCGCAGGCTGGTGGAGATGCTCGAGAAGTTGAACACCGGCGTCTCGCCGGTGAAGTTCGAATAGGTGATGCCGCTCTTGTTCAGGAGATGCACGTAGTTGTAGGTGCTATCGCTGCTGGCGACGGTGAAGCTGCTGTAGGTGCCGCCGCGCAAGGAGACGGTATCGCCGGAGACGGCGACGGACTGGGCTTTCGTGATGCTCTTGAAAGGCGAGCTGCTCGTGCCGGAGTTGCTGTCGCTGCCGCTCGGCGAGACGTACCAGGTGGTTGCCAGCAGCGAGGCGGGGATGAGGGCGAGCAACAAACCGGCGTGACGAACGCCGCGGGCCAGGGCCGGCAGCGGGAGTGTGGGTTGGTAGTTCATGGACTATATGCGTTTTTGGGATGGCCGGCAGGGAGCCGGCTGGGAAAGGCGAATGCGAGTACGCGTGGCGGCGGCCGGCGAATCGAACCAGGGAATTAGGGGTTGGGAGGCGGGCGGAAGGGCCCGCTGGGGGGTGCGGGAAGAGTTCACGCTCGCCGCGATCCCGCAAATGAGGAAAAATCACACCGTGTGAATTCCCGCCCCAAAAATGCTCCGTCGAATGTGCGCGCGCTGGCGCGGCTCCTGCACGTGTCGCCGACGACCGTTTCCGAGTCGTTGCGCGGCGTCGCGCGGGTGGCGCCGAAAACCGCGGCGCGCGTGCGGGCGGCGGCCGAGCAACTCGGCTATCGGCGCAATCCGATCGCGGGCGCCGTGATGGCCGAAATCCGGCGTTCCCGGGGGGCGCATTATCGCGGCACGCTTGGCATGATCGAAGTCGCCGAGGGCAATCGTCCGGCGGGCGCGCGCATGTTTTCCGAAAAACTTTTCGAGGGCGCGGCGCAGCGCGCGGCGGAGCTGGGCTTCACCCTGGACCGCTTCGTCGTCGGTGAAGGACAGCTGAAGCCGGCGCGGCTCAACACCGTGCTCGCGAGCCGCGGCATCGGCGGCGTGTTGGTTTTGCCCACGTTCATGGAAGCGCATCTCGAGGCCATCGCCTGGGAACGATTGGCCAGCGTCTATCTCGATCGCGTGATCCGGTTTCCGGCGATGCACAGCGTGAGCACCGATCATCATGGCGCGATCTGGGCGGCGTTGCAGCACGTCGAGCGGCTCGGCTACCGGCGGGCGGGGCTGGTCTTGCAAGCCCAGCAGGACCAGCGCCTGCAAAACCGCTGGGAAGGCGGGTACGAGGCGTACGGGCATGCGAGCCGCGGCCTCGAGCTCGCGCCGTTGCTGATCGCGCCGGAGCTGACCGAAGCGATTTTCCGGCGCTGGTTTCGGGCGCATCGGCCCGACGTCGTCTTGGGGCACAACACCGTTTATCTCGATTGGATGCGGCGCCTGCACGCGCGCGTGCCGGAGACGCACGGGTTCTTGGCGCTGAATGTCACCATGTGCGACCGGCCCTGTGCGGCGATCGATCAACAGCCGGCGCTGCTTGGTGCGCGCGGAGCGGAATTGGTGATCGGCCAGATTTTGCGCGGCGAGGCGGGGCTGCCCGAGCTGCCGTGCAATACCTCGGTGCCCGCGCGGATCGTCGGCGGACCGACGTTGCGCGAGTGAGCGAGCGGTTGGCGGATGAATCACCCGGGCACGAAGTGGCATGGGCGTCTCGCCCCTGGACGGCGCTCTGTGCCGCAAACCTCGGCGAGACGCCGATGAAACGAACACGGGCAAGATGCCCGTGCCAACGAGGTCCACATCGGCGGCTTCACTTTCGGCCGATTGCCGTGTGTAATTGCCGCGTGTTGTCCCGCTGCTTGACCCTCGTGCTCGCTTTGCTCGCGCTCCCCGCCGTTCGCGCAGAGGAGCCTGCGTCGCCGCCCGATGCGCCGCCCGCCGAAGCGACGGCGGCGCCGGCGCCGGAGGGCCCGCCGGTGCAGAACACGCTCGAGTTGCAGGTGGAATTGCATCGCCGCGGATTCTCGTGCGGGTCGATCGACGGGGTGCTCGGTGCGCAAACCGCGGGGGCGCTCCGGGCGTTTCAACGCGGTTGCGGCATCGCGGAGACCGGCGTGCTCGATGCGGCCACGCGCGAGCGGATTCGCCTTTCGGCGCCGGTCTTGGCGGAACACATTTTTGCGCCGGACGAACTTACCATTTTGCACCGCGTGCCGGAGACTTGGGTCGAGAAAGCGGAGCTGACCTCGCTCGCGTATGCCACGCCGCTCGAGTTCGTGGCGGAGTTGTACCACGCGCATCCGAATCTCATCCAACGGCTCAATCCCAAGGCGGATTGGACGCGCGTGTTGCCGGGAGCGAAAGTAGTGGTGCCGGCGATCGGCGACGCGGTGGTCGACGGCACGGCGGCCCAAGTGGTGATCACGCTCGCCGCGCGCGAACTCGATGTCCTCGACGAAACGAGCCGGGTGATCGCGCATTTTCCCGTGAGCATTGCCCGCATGGCCGAAAAGCGTCCCGTGGGCGGGCTGCATATCACGGTGATCATTCCCAACCCCGACTACACGTTCGATCCCGCGGTCTTCCCGGAATCGGCCGAAGCGAGAACCCTCACGCATAAATTGATCGTCCCGCCGGGACCCAACAATCCGGTCGGCGTCGCTTGGATCGGACTAAGTCGGCAGGGCTACGGCATTCACGGCACGCCCGATCCCGAGAAAGTCGGGCGCACCGAATCGCATGGCTGTTTTCGGCTGGCGAACTGGGATGCGCTCACGCTCATGCGCCTTGTGCACGTCGGCACGCCCGTGATGGTCGAGCCTTGAGCGGGGCTGGCGGGCGGGCGCGGTTAGCGGCGGATTTTTTCCAGCCGTTCGCGCAGCCCGGGAAAATGGGGATCGAGGCGCAGCGCTTCCTGCCACGCGGCGATCGCCTCGGTGCGGCGCTCGGCGAGAAAGAGCACGAAGCCGAGGCCCGCGTGATTCGCCGCATCCTGCGGTGCGAGTTGGACGGCGCGTTCGTAATACGGGATCGCCGCGGCGAATTCTCCGCGGCGCGCCAGCGTTTCCGCCCACGCGCGCGGCACCGTCGGATCGTCGGGCGCGGCGGCCAGCGCACGGCGAAAGGCTTCGGTGGCGGACGCGCGATGCCCGAGCTGTTCCTCCGCCCGTCCGAGTCCGACCGCGGCGGAGGCGAGGTCGGGTTGGACGCGCAACGCCTCGGTAAAATGACTCGCGGCCGCGGCCGGATCTCGGCGCGTCAGGAGCAGAAACCCCAATTCGGTGTGCGCTGCCGCGTGTCCGGGCGCGAGCGCGATCGCGCGTTGCAGGCTCGCCATCGCGGGTGCCGGCTGGTCGATCCGCGCGAACGCCTGGCCCGCCAAAAAGTGCGCGTCCGGGTTGGCGGGCGTGAGCAGTGCACCCGCGGCAAAATAGAGCGCGGCCTCGCGCACCCGATGCGCCCGCACGTGTTCCTCGGCGAGCCTAAGGTTCGCGGCGACGATGCTCGGCCGGTGTTGCGCCGCGGTGCGGAGCTGACCGCCGGCTTCGTCCGCTCGGCCGGCGCGCAGCAGCAAGAGACCCAACTCGTATTCGGTGGAGGCATCGTCCGGTTTCAGCTCGAGCGCGCGACGGTAGCCGACGATCGCCTCGTCCAAGCGGCCGCGCTGGGCGTCGATCTGGGCGAGCGTGTAGACGGCCAGGTCGTTGCGCGAATTCAGCGCCAGCGCGCGACGACCATGCGTCGCGGCCGCATCGAGTTCTCGTTCGCTCAGCAAGGTGTAGCCCAGGAAGGCCTCCGCGACGTCGTTCTGCGGATCGACCGCGATGGCCTGCGTGAAGAGCGTCGCGGAATCGCGCCACGTCGCCTGTTGTTGCCACGTTCGAACTGCGCAGGCGAGCAACGCGGCGCTGGCCGCGATGACCATGCCTACGCGTGCCACGCCTCGGCGCGCGAGTTCTCGGCCGGTCCAAATCACGGCGAGCTGCCAGCCAAGGATCGACGCATACGTGTAGCGATCCGCCATGGCTTGAAAGCCGACCTGCACGATGCCCAGCGTCGGCAGCAACATCGCCAAGAACCAACCCCAACCGGTCAGAAGCCACGGACGCCGCTGGCGCGCTTGCCAGGAGAGAAACGTGATCAGGATCACGAGCGTCAGCGACGCGCCGACGAGCGTCGCCGGCCACCATCCCGGGTGCCGGTAACACACGCTGAGGTCGACCGGCCAAAAGAATTTTTCGAGGTAGCGGGCGAGGGCGACCGGCACGTTCGCGAGTCGGGCACCGAGCGGGAGCGAGAGCGTGAAAGCCCCGGCCTCGTGTTGCATGCGCACGGTCGCCACCGCCGTCGCGCCGGAGAGCAGAAAGAACGGGATTTTCTCGCGCCATAGTGCCGGCCAGGCGTTGCGGTTTGCGTTCATCGCCCGGTCGGCGCGACCGAGCGGCCAGGCGTCGAGGGCGAGCAAGACCAACGGCAGCGTCACGAGCGTCGGCTTGCACATCAGACCGGCGGCAAAAAGCGCCAGCGTGACCACGTACATGGCAGTCGCGGGCCGGGCTTCGCGGCGACGGTTCGCGTAGCCGGCGTACGCCCAGACCGTGAGCAGCAGAAACGCGCCGCTCATCACGTCTTTTCGTTCGGTGATCCAAGCGACGGATTCGACGCGCAGGGGATGCCAGGCAAAGAGCGCGGCCGAGAGAAAACTCAGCCAGAAGGCGCGCGTGAGCCGGCGGAACACGAGAAACGCGAGCACGGCGTTCGCCGCGTGCCACAACACGCTGGTGAGATGATGACCGGCGGCGTTGTCGCCGTACATCTGCCAATCGGCGATATGGGAAAGCCACGTGAGCGGGTGCCAGTAGTCGGCATTGCCGACGAACGCCCAACGCAGCGATTCCGCGGTGAACCCCCCTTGGACATGGGGATTATTCGTGAGGTAGCGCGGATCGTCGTAATTGGTAAACCCGTACGCGAGGACCCGGGTGTACAGCGCAACCGTGCCGGCGAACAGCAACACCGCGCCGGCGATCGTGCGCAGGGCGGGCCGAACGGAAGCGTCGAGGCGAAGCACCGCGCTGACTTAGCACGGACCCACTCAAGCGACCAATCCCTTTTCGCCCGGAGTTTCGCGATACGGGCGACCGCCACATGTAGGGCGGGGGCGCCGAACCCCGCCCTGGAGTTTGGCTCGCTAGACCGTCAGCACGAGCTTGCCGATATGCGCGCTCGATTCCATCAGCCGGTGGGCGTCGGCGGCGGCCGCGAGCGGGAATGCTTTGAAGACGTGAGCGCGATATTTGCCCGCCTCGATCACGGGCCAGATGTTTCGCTCCACGTCCGCGGCCAGCGCCGTTTTAAACGCGTCGTCGCGGCTGCGCAGGGTGCTGCCGGTGACGGTGAGGCGGCGCGACATCACCTGCTGCGCGTTGAATTCGGCTTTGCCGCCTTTCATGGCGTTGATGAACACGAGCCGGCCTTCCGGGCGCAAGAGCCGCAGGTTCTTCGCGACGTAATCGCCGCCGACCATGTCGAGAATGACGTCGATGCCTTCGTCCTTGAGGGCGGTTTCGAAGTCTGCGGTGCGATAGTTGATCGCGCGCTCGGCGCCGGCGGCTTCGCACGCGCGGCACTTTTCGTCGCTGCCCGCGGTCGCAAAGGCACGCGCGCCGAAGGCGCGGGCGAGCTGAAGGGCGGCCATGCCGATGCCACTGGACCCGCCGTGCACGAGAAAGGTTTCGCCCGTTTGCAGCCGGCCGCGCTGGTACACATTGCTCCACACGGTGAACAACGCCTCCGGCAGCGCCGCGGCGTCGGTGAAGCTCCAGCCCGCGGGCACGGGCAAACAATGCCCCGCGTCGATCGCCACGAGGTCCGCGTAGCCGCCGCCAGCGAGCAAGCCGCAGACGGCGTCGCCCTTTTTCCAACGTTTGACCGCCGGGCCGGTGGCTTCGACGACGCCGGCGATTTCGAGCCCGGGAATGTCGACCGGAGCTCCGCCCGGCGGCGGATAACGACCTTCGCGCTGCAGCAAATCGGCGCGATTCACGCCGGCCGCTTTCACGCGCACGAGGACCTCGTTGGCTTGGGCGACGGGATCCGGTCGTTCGCGCAATTGCAGTACTTCGGGCGCCCCGGGTTGCGTGATGACAACAGCGTTCATGCGAGCGGCAACGTAACGCGAGTCCGCGCCTGCGCCACTCGGATTCTCAGCCGGAGCCGTGTCGATTGCAGGGTGCGGAGACCCCGCCCTGCAGGGAGAGCGACGCGCTATCGGCGCGTGGAATCGATATCGATCTCGTGCCGCCGACCGTTCACCAGCGTCGTGTTCTTCGGCGCCGGCGTTTCAAAGTCGAAACCGCCCGTGCCGTTGGCATCGGGCTCGGGTGCGTAGTCGTGGCGCGAGGCCGCTTCGTGCGCTTCATGCGCTTTGCGGCTACCCCCGAGCAGCGAGTCCATGTGATTGACGCCGGTCTCGAGGCTTTCGACCTGGCCTTCCATCGAGACCGCGGTGCTCGCCGTCTCTTCGGCGGCCGCGGCCACGCTCTGGGCGATGCTGCGCTGGCTGGCGACGGCTTGGTTGATTTGACTGATGCTGTCGGCCTGCTGGATGAAGCTCGTGCTGATCTGGGTGACGATATCGTTCACCTCGTGGATGCTGGATGAAACCGCTTTGAACCGGTT
>CBINOT010000098.1:0-22373 GCA_966252355.1 uncultured Opitutus sp.
CCGAGGTCGACTGGGCCGCCGGCGGGGGCGACGTTCATGGGTGCGCCGACGCTCGACGTGGCGGGTTCGGCGGCGACAGACGGTTGGTCGGTCGTCGTGCCTGCAGCGGGCGGAACGGTTGTCGTCGGCGCGGTTGTCAAGGTCGACGCCGGTGCTGTCGGAGCCGGTTCCTCGGATGAAGATCCGCCGGTTCCCGCGCGCAAATCGCGCACCGTCGCAGTCACGCGCTCGCGAAATCCTTCCGCGCCCGCCAAACGGCTGATGTCGGCCGCAGCCAACAGATCGCCAGCGGCGGACAGCACAACCAACGTCGGATACGTCGTCACGTTATAGCGATCCCGCAGCTGCAAGTTCTCCTCGCTGATCTTCACCGGCACGGGATTGCCGCGCGGGTAATCGAGTTTCAGGAAGACGAAATCCCCGGCGAATGCGTTCACGAAATCCGGGTTGTATTCGACCTCGTCGTGGAATTTCCGGCTCGGCGGCGACCAATCCGATCCGGTGAAGAGCACCAGAATGCGCGCATGCCGCCGCTGCGCTTCGCGCTGGGCGTCGGCGAAGCTCGTAAGCCAGAAATCGACCGGCACTTCGGGCATCTTGCGGGTCGAGGCCGTGGCGGGCCCCGGCCGCGGGCGAGGGGTTTGCCACGGGACGTTCGGCGAAAAATTCACGCGCTCGACGCGGCCGTTATCGAGGACGACCTCGCCTTGCACGTAGCTGAGGATTTCCTTCGTCCCCGATTGCGACTGCCCGTTGGGCCAGCCGTAGGCATTGATCACATCTTCTTTGGTTGCTCCGGGGCCGACCACCGGACGCGGTTCGTTGGCGGCACGGCCGGCACAGGCGAAAGCGAGAGCAGCGATCAAGCCGAAGACGCGAGCGAGAACGAGCATTTATGATCTATGATTTACGGCGCAGGATTGGGCAATCACGGGTTTTCCGCCTGCACATGATTCGGACGTCCTCATTTTTCCTTAGGTCCGGAATCGTGCAACAGCTGTTGCACCGAATGGCACGCAGATTGGATTCATGCCGAGAAAAACAGGTAATTACGATTTGTCGTTTTTGCAGTTGCGTGCAACAGCTGTTGCACGCAACTGCTCGCGTCGGTCGCAAAGAGAGCGACGGCAGCACCCCGCGGCAGCCAATCAGGTTACCTCGGCTTGCGGCGTCACACGCACAAACGCGCGCACGACAAGGGCGCGGGGCGGGGAGCGGATTTCAGCCTTTCAGGTTTTCCGCGTTTTGGCATTTCTCTGTCCCTCCGTGTCCACTCTCGCGCACGTTCTTAAAACAACCTTCGGCTACAGCAGCTTTCGCCCGCTGCAGCGTGAAATTTGCGAGGCGTCGCTCGCCGGACGCGACGTTTTTGCGCTGCTGCCGACCGGCGGCGGCAAATCGCTCTGTTTTCAACTGCCGGCACTGGTGCGGCCGGGCCTCACGGTCGTCGTCTCGCCGCTGATCGCGTTGATGAAGGACCAAGTCGACGCGCTGCAGGCGAGCGGCGTGGCCGCGACGTTCATGAATTCGACGCTCGACGCCGACGAGGCGCGCAGCCGGTTGCGCGGACTGCATCGCGGAGAATACAAGCTGCTGTACGTCGCGCCCGAGCGGCTGATGCTGGAGGGTTGGGTCGACAATCTGCAGAAATGGAATGTCTCGTGCCTCGCAATCGACGAAGCGCATTGCGTTTCCGAATGGGGCCACGATTTTCGGCCGGAATACCGCCAGCTCGCCACGCTGCGCAAAACGCTGCCGGGGGTGCCGGTGATCGCGCTCACCGCGACGGCGACCGAGCGAGTGCGGACCGATATCGTGACGCATCTCAAGCTGCGCGACCCGGCCATCTTCGTCGCGAGCTTCAACCGGCCCAATCTGACCTACCGCGTGGTGCCAAAAGATCAGCCGCTGAAGCAGATCATCGATTTCATTCGGAAGCGGGAGCATGAAAGCGGGATCGTGTACTGCGCGACCCGTGCCGCGACGGAGCGCGTCGCCGAGGCGCTCGCCGGCCGCGGCTTCGCGGCCCGCGCCTATCACGCGGGACTCGACGCGGAGGAGCGCGCCCGCAACCAGGAAGACTTTCTCCGCGACGACGCCCGCATCGTGTGCGCGACGATCGCGTTCGGCATGGGCATCAACAAGCCCAACGTGCGCTGGATCATTCACCACGACCTCCCGAAAAACATCGAAGGGTATTATCAGGAAACGGGGCGCGCCGGCCGCGACGGTTTGCCGGGCGATTGCTTGCTGCTCTTCAGCGCGGGCGACATCGCGAAGCAGACCCATTTCATCGACGAGATGACAAACGAGCACGAGGCGAAGGTCGCGCGGACGCAGCTGCGGCAGATGGTGCACTACGCCGAGAGCGCCGGGTGCCGACGCGCGGAGCTGCTCGACTACTTCGCCGAGAAGTTTCCGCTCGATAACTGCGGCGCCTGCGACAACTGCGTCGAACCGCGGGAAACCTACGATGGCACGATCGTCGCGCAAAAATTCCTCTCCTGCATTTACCGCATCGCGCAGAACAGCCGTTTCGGCGCCGGCATGAATCACGTGGTCGAAGTATTGACGGGCGCCGACACGGACAAAATTCGGCGCTGGGGCCACGATCGGCTGACGACCTACGGCATCGGCGGCGAGTTGTCGCGGCCCCAGTGGTCGGCGGTCGGACGCGAGCTCATGCGACTCGGCTTCGTGGCGCTCTCCGAAGGCGAGTACCCGACGCTCGAACTGACCGGCGAAGGCATGAGCGTGTTGAAAGCCCGGACGCCGATCACGCTGACGAAGCCGATGGTCATGCCGAAAACGAAACGCGTCACCACACGGCGGGAGGGCGAAATCGCGTGCGACGAGATTCTTTTCGAACGACTGCGGACGCTGCGCAAGCGGCTCGCCGACGAACGCCATGTCCCGGCGTACATCGTTTTTGGCGACAATACGCTGCGAGCGATGGCGCGTTACTATCCTACGACGGCCGGCGAGATGGAAGGGATTCCCGGCATGGGCGAAAAGAAACGCGCGGAGTTCGGCGCAATTTTCGCCGAGGAGATTACGGCCTACCTGGAAACGAACGCACGCGTGGCGTTCGAGTGAACGGGCCAGAGCAAGCGTCCGAGAGCGTCAGCGCGGGACAGAGCGGTCGCTCTCCTGGGCGGCCGACCGGCGCTTCGGAAACGGATGCTGCGTCCAAGGGCTCTCCGGGTCGTCACGATTCGTCAGGAGCGTAGCAAGCAAGTCGATGCGCGCGCCGTCAGTCTCAACGGTCCGCAAACCGGCGACCACTTGCGGCGCGATGGCCTCCCAGGAAACGTATTCCGCCTCGAGCAATTTCGCGGCGGAAAGCATGCGTTCCTTCGCCTCATCCGCCGGTAATAATCCCGCCGTCACGCCGGCCGTCGCCAGATAGTTGTGATGACAAAGCCGCCACGCGAAGTCGTCGGCCGGCCGGTCCTTCGTTCGCAGCCGAGCCTGCTTGAGGGCGAGCACCTTTACGGGGTCGTCCAAAACGGCATCGAGGCGCTGCGCAAACTCCGCATCCGACAAGCCGGCGAGATCGCTCGCGGCGGGTCCGTGGCCGCGGACCAGCAACTCGTCGAGCTGCCGGCGTAGATCGGCCACATCGCGAACGCGATGTACCGCGCGCAACTCGGTCAGAACCGCGGTCGGCGACCGGCTCGCATCCGGCCATTGCGAGTAGCTGCCGCCATAGTAGCACAGCTCCAAGGCCGCCATTCCCAGCGCGAAGCCGACGCGCTCCGAGCCGGCCGAGCCGCGCCGCGGACGTTTCGGCAGACGAAGCGGCACCGCGCTGGCGCCGGCTTGTTTCAGGCATTCGAGCACGGCCACATGACCACGCTGCCCGGCAACCAAGTACGCGCTGTCGCGATTGCTTGCCGTGGCATTCACGTCTGCGCCGGCGGCAATCAAAACCTGGCAGATCGCGAGTTGACCGCGCTCGGCGGCATACATGAGAGCCGTGCGGCCGACGCGGTTCCGCGCGTTGACGTCGGGGTGAAACTGGAGAACCACGCGCACGGCATTCGCAACCCCGGATTGCGCCGCGGCAATGAGCGGCGTCGCGCCGCTACCGCCGGTGGGACGATTGATGTCCTCCCCCTTCGCCAACAACATTTGCATCATCTCGCCGTCACCGTGGATTGCCGCGATTTGGATCAATCGCATTCCGCGCCATTCGGAGAGCGGGTCGACGCCCGCCTGCAGCAATAATTGAATAATAGTGGGGCGCCAAAGTTGCATGGCGGCGCCGAGGGCCGACTCGTTCGCCGTGCGACCGTGCGCGAGATCTTCGCCGGCCTCGATCAGCTGTGCCACATAGTCCGGACGATCGTGTTCGATGGCATGGAACAAGGCACTCGCACCAGCGCGGTCTGGTTTGTTGGCATTCGCACCGGCCGCGAGCAACCAGCGGACGCCTTCGTCGTAGCCCGCATCGATCGCCGCGATCAGCGGCGTCGCGCCGGCGAGGTTGAAGCCATTGAGGTCAACCTGCTGCCCGATCAGTTTGCGCACGGTAGCGCTGTCCTTCGCCGCAATCGCCGTCGCGAGATTCGAATCTGTCGTGCCGCGCGGCGCAGCCTCGAGGCGCCGCGCCACCGAGTCGCCACTCACGGGCGCCTCGACCGCCATCGGCTCGGCGGCGCGAGCGACAACCAACACGTTAACCGCACAGAGCGTCGCGAGCGTTCGAATGCCGTGGTTCATGTCGTCATTCTCCTGCCCGAGCCCACGCTTGGGCCTTTTCGAATGTCGCCGCATCGCGCCAGATTTCCGGCGCATAGCGACCCGCGAGCTCTGCGAAGAGGCGCCGTGCGGTCGGCCGGTCTTGCGCGGCCCACGCGTAGAACGCGAACGCGTTCTTATTCCACAGCGAATCGGGAAATTGGCGCGCGAGGTCGTCGAAGCCAGTGCGCATCTTCGGCCAATCGACCGGCGCGGCGCGGAATCTCGCGACATTGGCGGGGTTGGCGCCGATGGAGGCCCAGACGACGCGCGTGTAGAACGATTGGCCGAATTGAGCCTCGGTCGCCTTGGCCACTTCGAGCGCGAACTCGTGCCACTCGTAAGCCGACGTCCCGTGCCATTTCTCCTGGAGAAAATTATTCTTTCGGAAATAGAACGTCTCGTAATCCGGCGCGAGTTTCACCGCCGCGGCGAAAAGCCGATCGTAGTCGGCGCGCTCCCAGCCCTGACCAAGCGCAACGGTCATCATGACCTGGTAATACCCGGGCCAATCGCGCAACGCCGGATCGGAATCGAGTACCTTGCGCGCCTGGGCAAGCCGCTCGGCAAACAACTTCCAGCCGTCCGCCGAAACGGTATTGGCATAACCGCCGCCTCGCGCCTCCCAGGCATAGGAAACGAGACTTTGGGCCCGGCCAATCTTCGCCGTGGCCGATTTTGGCTGCGCCTTGTCCCAACGGTCAAAGCGCGCGAAGTGCTCCGTCCAGTTTGTCGTCGCCCGTTTCGTCGTGCTGACGCCCAAGCCATCGTAAAGCAGGCTCAGTTTCCATACGCCTTCGGGCATGCGCGATTTTTCGCGCCACAGCTTCTCCGCCATGCGATCGATCAACTCGAATTCGTCGCGCGCGAAGAGCTGGGCGACGGATTGCGCGAGCTCCGCCCGTGCCGCCGGTCCGTCGCTGATGCGTTCCAGCGCCCGGGCCGTGACGGCACCGAGACAGCAGCCGAAAACGAGCGCTCCGAAACGGAGCTGCCGAAACAAAGCGGAGGCGCGCATAGAATGCGCAGGCTAGGGTAAACTGTCTGACGGCAGCAAGAGGTCTGTGCGCGGACACTTACAACGCGAATGCGAAACACGTTCGCCCAGACGGCGCGCACGCGGAAAACGATCGCACGCCTAAACCCGTAGGCCGCCCGGCCGAAAGTGACGAAACTTCTGCGCCAACCCGGCTGCCTGGCATACGCTGAAATTCCCGGCGATTAAGTCGGTTGGGAATAAGCCGATGTTTTCCGTCTCCCAATTCCCATGAAGCTGCTGACCTGTCTCGCCGTTTGCGTTCTCTTATCTACCTCTTTCGCACGCGCCGCGATCGCGCCTTCCGCCGAAGAAGCGCATCCGTTGGCCGTGGGCAAAAAAGCGCCCGACGCAACCGTCACCGCGTCAAATGGCGGGACGGTGAAGCTGCACGACGCCTTTGCCGGCAAGCCCACGATCCTGATTTTCTTTCGCGGCGGTTGGTGTCCGTTCTGCAGCCGACATCTCGCCGCGCTCGGCGAACACGAGCTCGAGCTGCGTGGACTTGGCTATCAGATCCTCGCCGTGACCGCCGAGCCGGCGGCGAAGCTGGCCGCGACGGCCGAGTCGAATCACGTGCGCTACCGTCTGCTCTCCGATCAAGCCGCCGAAGCGGCGACGGCGTATGGCGTCGCGTTTCGCGTACCCGGAGACACCGGCAAAGCGTATCGCGAGAACGGCATCGAGCTGACAGCCGCACCCGACGGCAACGGGTTTTGGCTGCCGGTGCCGACGGCCTTCATCATCGATCGCGAAGGCGTCGTTCGGTTCGTGTATTCGAATCCGGATCCGTCCGTGCGGATCACGCCCGAGGAATTGCTCAAGGCGGCAAAAGCCGCAGTGGAAAAGAAGTAGCACGGCCGTCTCGCCCGTGGCGGGGCCGGAGCCTTATTCGCGACTGGCCAAACACGGCCCGGTCTGCGGTACCCTCTTGATCACTCCTTCAGCCACACCGCCATCGGTGCGAGGCCGCGATTGTTCCAGGCGAAGTACGGGATCGCGGTGACCGAGCCGAGCGTTTTGTCGCCGGACGTGGCGCCCTCGAACGTCAGCACCGTCACACCTTCCAGTAGCTTCGGTCGCGCTTCGGGGACGATCTTCGCCGAGGCGGGCACCGTAAGCGTATCGAGCGACAGGGCGCGATCGACGTCCTCCACGCAGTAGACGATCGGACCGCGCTCGAAGGCCACGCGGCCCTTGTCGGCCGCAACCTGCTCGTTCGCCAGGACGCGATGCACCGGCATCGCGAGTTCGAGTTCGAGCACATCGTTGGGCTGCCATTCCCGCGTTACGACGAGGTAGCCGTGTTCGAGCGACGACTTCACATCCTCACCGCGCATCGTCGCTTTCCACCCGGCCTCCGATGCCGCGTCGGCATAGCGATACAAATCCGAAGGGACTGGCTGGCCTTGCGACCATTCGGGGATGCGCACGCGCAGGGCAAACGTCGCGGGCTTTTCCGGCGCGACCGCGATTTTCACTCCCCCACTCCAGGGATAATCGGTCGCTTGCGTGAGCTTCACCGAGATTGCGCCGACCTTGGCCATGCCTTCGCTCGGCGCGAAGAAATTCACATACACCGACGCATCGCGCACGGCGTAGAAATAGCCGGTAAGCGCCGCCAGCGTGCGCATCAAATTCGGCGGGCAGCACGCGCAACCGAACCACGGCACGCGACCGGCATGTCCGCTGTTGTTCTTCTTCTCGCCATTGTACACGAGCGGATTCGGGTAAAAGAAGCGGTCGCCCGACTCGGACACGCCGCTGAGGAAGCCATTGTACGCCGTGCGCTCGAAGACATCCATGTACTTCGCCTCGCCGGTCATCAGGAACATGCGGTGAGCCCACATCATGAGCGCCACGGCCGCGCAGGTTTCGTTGTAGGCGTCGTTCGGCAGCTCGTAATCGTCGCCGTACGCCTCGCCGCGAGCGCGCGCGCCGACGCCGCCGGTGAGATAGAGTTTCTTCGCCGCCACGTTGTCCCAAATGGCCGTGATCGCGTGAAAATACCGCTGATCGCCGGTAAGCGCGGCCACGTCGGCCATGCCCGAATACATGTAATTCGCGCGCACCGCATGACCCACCGCGGTCGTCTGCTCGACCAC
This sequence comes from uncultured Opitutus sp., assembly GCA_966252355.1. Classification (GTDB taxonomy): domain Bacteria; phylum Verrucomicrobiota; class Verrucomicrobiia; order Opitutales; family Opitutaceae; genus ER46. Next base: position 7,885 of record CBINOT010000098.1, read on the forward strand.
GGGAAGATGACGTTGGTTGTACACGTAATCTTGCTTCGCCGCGCCGGGACGGCGCGCGTCGAGGAAGATTTGCGCGAGGGTCAGCCAACGTTGATCTCCCGTGACGCGGTACAGCTTCGCCAGGCCCATTTCTACGATTTGATGCCCGGGCGCGATCGTGAGCTTTCGGTCCCCGAAGTCGTGCCAAAGGAGCTCCGCATTCTTCAGGCAGACGTCGAGCAAGGTCCGTTTTCCCGTCGCCTGAAAATGAGCGACGCCCGCTTCGTAGAGATGGCCGGCGCAGTACAACTCGTGACTGAGAATCGGGTCCAACTCCCAGCGTTGCGCGCCGACCCATTTATGTGCCGGCGAATCCGGGTGCATGGTCCGGAACGTGTAGAGATAGCCGTCCGGCTCCTGCGCCGCCGCGATCCGCGCAATCCATTCGTCGAGCTTCTTCTCGAGCGCCTCATCCGGCTGCATGCTCAATGCATACGAGGCCGCCTCGATCGATTTGTACGCGTCGGTGTCGTCGAAGGTGTAAGTCGTCAGCGGCTTGTTTTGAAAACTGCGCTCGCCCGCGGCGCGGCGCCGCAGCGTTTCCGCCGCGAGATCGAAATTCTTCAATCGGTTCGACTCCTCGCACTGTTTGAGCGCGAAGGGGATCGTCACCTTGCGATTCACTTCCTGTCGCTGTTGCCAGAAACCAGCGGTCAGATGCACGGCGGTAAACGGAACCGGTTGCACCGGATAATCGCCGGCGAAAGCCGGGGCTGACACGAAGACGCCAAGACTCAGGAGAGGAACGAGCGAGGTGCGCATGAGATGGGCAACGAAGGGTTCACGCGTAGTGTCATGGCGGCCGCTCGCGAGTCGAAGGGAATTACACCTAAGCGGTTCACGGCGCATCCGAGACCGCAGCGCCGCTCCTCAGCGCCGCGCTAGAATCGGCCGCGCGCGCTCGAGATCGATCGCACCTTCCCATCGGGCAATCACGAGGGTCGCCACGGTGTTCCCGATGAAATTGGTCAGCACCCGAATCTCCGACATGAAGCGGTCGATCCCAAAGACGATCGCGAGCGCCGCGGCCGGAATGTGCCCCATTTTGTCCAGCGTGGCCGCCAGCACGATAAATCCGCTCCCCGCAATTCCCGCGGCGCCCTTCGAAGTCACGAGCATCAACGCGAGCAATCCCAGTTGATGCTGCAGCGTCAGCGGAGTGTCGGTGGCTTGGGCCAGGAATACCGCCGCGGCGGTCAAGTAAATGCAGGTGCCATCCAGGTTGAACGAATATCCGCCGGGCACGACGATGCCCACGACGGGTTTCGCGCAGCCGATGCGCTCCATCTTGTCCATCAAACCCGGCAGCGCCGACTCGGACGAAGACGTCCCGACCGCGATCATGATCTCGTCCCGGACGTATTTCAGCACGCGCCAGAGACTGAATCCCGCGGCGCGCGCGATGCCGCCCAGCACCACGAAAATAAATACGGCGCAGGTCAGATAGACGCAGAGGAGGAGCTGACCGAGCGAGAGAAGCGAATGGATCCCGTATCGGCCCACGGTGTACGCCATCGCACCGCAGGCGCCGAGCGGGGCCAATCGCGCGACGATCCGGACGATGCCGAAAATCACGCGGGCGAGCTCGTTCACCAGGTTGATCACCGGCCGGCCGTGATCTCCGAGCCGAGCCAGCGCGCAGCCGAAAAGCACGGCGAGCAACAAGACCTGCAGGACATCGCCTTCGGCAAACGCGCCGACGAAGGTTCGCGGAATGATGCCGAGCATGAACTCGATGACCGACTGTTTCTTTCCCTGATTGATGTAGCCGGCCACGGACTTGGTATCGACCGTCGCGAGGTCGATATGCATGCCGACTCCCGGCTTGCACACGTTCACGACGACGAGCCCGATGATGAGCGCGAGCGTGGTGACGATTTCGAAATAGAGCAGCGACTTCACGCCGACCCGCCCGATGCGTTTCAAATCGCCCGCGCCGGCGATGCCCGCGACAACCGTCGCGAAGATCAGCGGCGCGATCAGCATTTTGATCAGCTTGATGAAGCCGTCGCCGAGCGGCTGCAATGCGACGCCCCAATCCGGTTGGACGTAGCCGATCACGGCGCCGACGGCGATGGCCGCGAGCACCTGCAGATACAGCGTGTCGCGTTTGCGGCTCGGCACCGTGGAGGAGCCAGGGGCGGGCTCGGGAAGCATGGTTCGGGACGCTGAGCAGCCGGCGAACGCACGTCAAAGACGGAACGCGCAAGCGAGCCATGCCGGCGAACGAGCGAAGCGCGCAATCGTCTCACCGGATTTTAACTGAAACCGGATTGGCGGGACATCGTCTCTGTGGACAACATTCCCGACGCGTTTCCCGCGCGCCACGTTCCCACACCCAATGTCCTCGCACGACCATCATGCGCCGTCGCAGCGCTGCTGCGGCATCTCGACCAACATCGAGGATTATTTTCTCACGCGGCGGCAGTTTTTGAATCGCATGGGCCTCGGGCTCGGCGGCTTGGCGCTCGCGTCGTTGATTTCTCCCTACGATTTGCTCGGCGCGGAAACCTCGGCTCAGAAGCTCAAAGCGGGTGCGGCCTCGGTCAGTCCATTGGCGCCGCGTCCGCCGCACTTCGCGGGCAAAGCGAAAGCGGTGATCCACGTGTTCGCGCAAGGCGCACCGTCGCAGGTCGATACCTGGGACCCAAAGCCGTTGCTCGCCAAAATGAACGACCGGTCGCTCGGCGACGGCGTCGCGATGGCTTCGCCCTTCAAGTTCGCAAAGTATGGCCAATGCGGCCTCGAGGTGAGCGAAGTCTTCGCGAAAACGGCCGCGCACGCCGACGACTTGGCGGTGATTCGCTCCATGTGGACGGATATTCCGGCGCACGAGGTTGCGACCGTGTTCATGAACACCGGCTCGTTGCGGATCGCGAAGCCGAGCCTGGGCTCCTGGCTCGTGTACGGTCTTGGCACGGAGAATCAAAATCTGCCGGGCTTCATCGCGCTGCGCGGCGGACGGCTGCCGCCTGGCGGCGCGAACAACTGGCAGGCCGCATTCTTGCCGGGAGTTTATCAGGCGACGACCGTCAACACCCAAGCGCCGACCGTGCCACAGATGATTCAAAACATCCGCAACGGGTACCTCGGACGCTCGGAACAGCGTCGACAGCTCGATTTCATTCAGAAGCTGAACGAACTCCACGCGCAGAATCTGCAACGCGACGCCGCGTTGGAGACGCGCCTCGAAAGCTACGAGATCGCGTTTCGCATGCAGACCGAGGCGACCGACGCCTTCGATATCAACAAAGAGTCGGCGGAAACGCGCGCCGCCTATGGCAACTCCGATGCCGGGAAACAGCTCTTGATCGCGCGCCGGCTCGTCGAACGCGGCGTCCGCGTGGTGCAAGTTTGGCACGACGGCTGGGACCATCATCAAGATCTCGAGGAACGACTGTCGAAAAAAGCGGGCGAGATCGACCAGCCCCTCTCCGCGCTGATCGCCGACTTGAAACAACGCGGCCTGTTGGACTCCACGCTGGTGATTTGGGGTGGAGAATTCGGCCGCAAACCGATCAAGGACAAGAGCGCGACGGAGAAGCCCGGACGCGATCACAACGCGAAGGCGTTTTCGACCGTGCTCGCCGGCGGCGGCATCAAAGGCGGGACGGTTTACGGCGCAACCGACGAGACCGGAGCGGCCGCCGTGCAGGATAAAGTGCACGTGCACGATCTTCACGCCACGATCCTGCACTGCCTTGGACTCGATCACACGAAGCTCACGTATCGTTTCAATGGCCGCGATTTCCGGCTGACCGACGTCGCCGGCAACGTGATCAACCCGATCTTGGCGTAGCATGTGCCGCGAACGTTCAACTTGCCGCGGCGATTGTCAGTCGTGCGCGCAACGGTTCGAGGGAGGGCGCGTTATCCCGAACGCGCTGTGGACGGACAATCTTCCTCGCGTCCAGGCGAATCCACTTGCCGGCCTTGGTTCGAGCTCGCCGCTCAGCCCGCGTGGCGCGACGAACGCGGGGGGATGGATTCGTTCACTTGTACGAGGAGCGCTCCACGGCGCATTCGGGATAACGCGCCCTACCGCCATGCCTCGTCGAGTAGCGGGGGTGGTCCCGACCCCCAATGATGTTGGCGTGGCCGGCGGGGCGAGGACCCCCACCCGACGCGCACCCCCCCACCCCCCCCCGCCCCCACCAGCCCCAGCAATCAGCGCGGCCGATCTGCAATTTTTCGAAAGCAAGATTCGTCCCCTCCTCGCCGATCGTTGTTACAAATGCCACAGTCGCGACGCCGACAAAGTGAAAGGCGGATTGATGCTCGATACGCGCGAGGCGTGGCTGCATGGCGGCGACAGCGGCGAAGTGATCGTGCCCGGTAAACCCGAGGAATCCTTGCTCATCAGGGCCGTGCGCTATGAGGACGAGGATCTGCAGATGCCGCCGAAGGGCGACAAGTTGAGCGATCGCCAAATCGCCGATCTCGCCGAATGGATTCGTCGCGGGGCCCCTGATCCCCGCTCGCTGGTGGCGAAAGGCAGCGCCTCGACCTATGGCGGCGTTGGCCGCGCTCACTGGTCGTTTCAACCGGTGAAAAAGCCGGTCGTGCCAGCGGTACAAAACGCCGCGTGGGTCAAAAATCCGATCGACGCATTCGTCCTGGCGAAGCTCGAAACGAACGGCATGACGCCCAACGAGCCGGCGGACAAACGGACGCTCATTCGACGCGCGAGCTTCGATCTGATCGGGTTGCCGCCGAGCGAAAAAGACATCGAGGCATTCGAAGCCGACACCTCGCCCGACGCGTTCGCGAAAGTCGTGGACCGGCTGCTGGCGTCGCCGCGCTACGGCGAGCACTGGGCGCGCTACTGGCTTGATGTCGCACGCTACTCCGACACCAAGGGCGATCCGCCGCGAACGGACGATTTTCGGTACCCGCATGCGTGGACCTATCGCGATTGGGTGATCGCCGCGTTCAACGCGGACCTGCCGTACAACGAGTTCGTTTTCGAACAGCTGGCGGGCGATCGCGTGGAAGCGCTGGTCGAAAAGAAGGCCAAAGAAAAAGGCGAGGCGCCTCCGAGCACGCGGTGGCCGCTTGCCGCGCTTGGCTTCCTCACGCTCGGCAATCAATTCGACGGCCGGCGCGACGACGTCATCGCCGATCAAATCGACGTCACCTGCAAAGCCTTCCTTGGGCTGACCGTCGCCTGCGCGCGCTGCCACGACCACAAGTTCGACCCGATTCCGACGAAAGATTACTATTCCCTCTATGGCGTGTTCGCGAATTCGCAGCCACCCGCCGAGCTTCCCTCGCTCGCACGCGAGGTGCCGAAAACCTCGGAGCTCGTCGCGTATTTGGCGAAGATGGACGAACTCCACAAACAAGAGGAGGACCTGCGTCGCCAGCGCGAAGCGTTACGCCGCGAGGCGCGCGCCTCGGGCAAAGGCCCCGCGGGCGTCGACCGCGACAAGCAGCGGGAAATTCGCCGCGCCGAGGTCGCGCTGGAGCGTCAGATCGGGGACGTCGAAATGGAGAATCCCGGCGCGCCCGCGCGCGCGAATGCGCTGTTCGACGTCCCGCGTCCGCGCGAATATCCCGTCCTCGTCCGCGGGGAAACCGGTCATCGCGGCGATATGGTGCCGCGGCGCTTCCTGGAGATTCTTTCGCCGGACCCCAAACATCGGCCCGAATGGAAAAATGGCTCGGGCCGCGGCGATCTCGCGCTCGCGATCATCGATCCGGCAAACCCGCTGACCGCGCGCGTCATCGTTAATCGCATCTGGCAGCAGCATTGGGGCGAAGGCTTCGTCTCGACCCCCGACGATCTGGGCAACATGTCGTCGCCGCCGACGCATCCCGAGTTGCTCGACTATCTCGCCGCGACGTTCGTCGAGAACGGCTGGTCATTAAAACAACTGCATCGCACGATCCTGCTGAGCGCGACGTATCAGCAAAGCGCGAAGACCAATCCGCGGTACGCGGAGCTGGATCCGAACAACAAGCTCCTATGGCGTTACAATCTTCGGCGATTGGACTTCGAACAAGTCCACGACGCGTTGCTGACGATCACTGGGGAACTGGATCCGACCATGGGCGGCAAACCGGTGCCGTTGAGCAGCGAGGGGTTTGCGCACCGGCGGGCGATTTATACGCTGATCGATCGGCGCAATCCGCCGGAGTTGCTGACGCAGTTCGACTTTCCGAGCCCTGACGTCGAATCGGGCCGCCGCTACCAAACCTTGGTGCCGCAACAAGCGCTATTCCTCATGAACAGCCCGATGGTCATCGAAGCGGCCCGCAAGCTCGTCGACCGGCCCGTTTTCGCGCAGCTGCAGTCGGATTCCGATCGAGTGACCGCGCTTTACCTGGCCATCTTTCAACGCCTGCCGACCGAACGCGAAATTCAACTCGCACAGGGATTCGTGAAAGCCAATCCCGCCGGAAAGGCGGTCAACTTAACGGAGAACCCGCCCCCCGCGGAGGCGAAAATCGGGGCATCGCGCGAGCAGATGCGGGAACAGCGCAAAGCCGCGAACGCGAAACGGCAGCTGGGAAAATTCGCGACCCAAGTGGGCGGCGTGTACGAAACGCATGCGCCGCTCGACGCCTGGACTAAGCTTGCCCACGCGTTGTTTCAGTCCAACGAAGCGATGTTTTACGACTGACGCGACGTCAGCGCGGAACGATTAGTTCCTTGTAGCTGGGCTCCGAGAGCCCAGCCCGGCCTGGACTCACATCGATAGGACCCTCGCGCCGCAGAGCCTATCTTTGGCCAGGCTCCGGGAGCCCAGCTACATCGGACTTTCGACAACTGGGAATCGCGACAGGCCTGTTTGCGGGCTCACGGAGAGCGGGCGCAAACAGGCGTCGCACCTGCGGGCGGCTGCATCACGACTGCTACGGCCCCAAAAGTTTCGTTTGTTCGGCGTCGTTCCATCCGCCGTCCTCGCTGGTCGGCTCGACGGCTTCCACGAATTGCAGACCGACAGTAAAGCTCCACAACCAGCACGCGCCATCGTGGCGGTCGTGCACGAGCATGAAATCGGGCACCACATTCCGTCCGGCGCTCGTGATGCTGAATTGGCCGTGGGTCAATTGATCCAGCATGCCGGGGAGCAGCGACACCGGTTGCGTGGCATCGAGCGACACCGTCCAACTGCCGCTGACGCCGACGGGAACGTGGCCTTGGAAAAAGTAGCCAAAAAAGCGGGGCGGGAGAAAATATCCCGTCGCGCGGAGCCGGCGCAGTTGGTCGTTCACAAGGGCGACGAAGCCAGTGCGCCAGGGGAAGTCTGCCGGTAGTTCGAATCCGGGCAGCGGGATCAGCACATTGTCGTCCATGACCGCATCTCCTTTCGGTTTTCGTCTCGGTGTTGTTTAACGGCGCGTTTCGATGCGCCCTGAAGCAACTTCGACAGCGGGAGACACAAAGCGTGTCACGCTTGCCGGTGGGTTACATGCCCCCTACGGTCCGAACCGGTGCCACTGACGCGTAAGCTACAGCAAGTTGTAGAGGAACTCTCGATCATCGACGATCCGCAGGAGCGGCTCGCGCTGCTCGTCGATCGTGCAAAAAAGAATCCTCCCCTGCCCGCCACCGAGCGAAACGAGGCGCACCGCGTGCCCGGATGCGTGTCGGTCGTGTGGCTGGTCGGCGAATACCGTACCGGCCTCTGTTATTTTCGTTGCGACGCCGAATCGCCGATGGTCCGTGGGCTCGTCGCTTTCGTGTGCGAGTTTTTCAGCGGGTTTTCGCCCGAGGCCATTTTAACGAGCGAAGTCGATCCCCTCGAAACGCTCGGCATCGCGCGCAATTTGTCGCCGACCCGACGCAATGGCCTCACTGCCGCGCGCCAGGCGATCCGCAAGTTCGCGGTCGCGCACGTGGAGCGGAAAGAGTGAGGACTTTGAGACGCCACGCCGCCCTTCCGTGCGTCGTCGAACCCGGTCAGAACTGATCCGATGGCTGACGCGCTTTACGACGCTCATAATCATCTGCAAGACGCCTGGCTCGCGCCGCATCGCGCGCGGGTGTTTGCCGATTTAACGAAGACCACGCTGCGTCGCGCCGTCGTGAACGGCACCTGCGAACACGACTGGCCGGATGTCGCCGCGCTTGCCCGTGAGCAGGCCTTCGTCGTGCCTAGTTTTGGACTCCATCCGTGGAATGTCGGCAACGCGTCGGCGAATTGGCGCGCGGCCTTGCAAGCGCAGCTCGACGCCACGCCCCGAGCCGCGATCGGTGAAATCGGCCTTGATCGTTGGATGCTCGATCGTGCCAAGCCCGACGATCCGCGTCTTTCAAGCCTCCGGCGCGCGCCGTTAGCGGAACAGCTCGACGCGTTCCGTTGGCAACTTCGGCTCGCGGCGCAGCGGAACTTGTCGGTGACGATTCACTGCATCGACGCGTGGGGCGCGCTGATGGACGTGCTGCGCATCGAATCGATCCCCGCCCGCGGGTTTCTGCTCCACGCCTACGGCGGCTCAGCGGAACTCGCGCGGCAATTCGCGAACCTGGGCGCGTATTTCTCCTTCAACGGTTATTTCCTGGGCGAACGCCAAGCGGCGAAACGCGAGGTTTTCGTGGGATTGCCGCTCGATCGATTGCTGGTCGAGACCGACGCTCCGGCCATGCCCCTGCCGGCCGAACGCCGCACCTATGAGTTGCCCGGCCTCGCCGACGGAAATCCCATCAATCACCCCGCCAATATTGGCGCGGTGTATGCCGGCTTGGCGGAAGTGCGTCGAATGTCACTCGACGAACTCGCGCCGCACATCGAGGCGAACTTCACCCGGTTGTTTGGGTAGGCATAATCCATCGGGCATGTAGCCTCTCGGCACTCAAACAACGCGTTGAACGTAGCCGCGAGTGCCAGCCCGCAGGCCGGCGACCTCGCGCCTCGCGATGCAAAGCGCCGCGATCAGGATTTTCCCAAACATGCCTTTAACTGCGCGTACAGCGCGGCGAGCCGAGGCGTGGGCACGCCTTTCGCTTGAGCGCGACGCAGCGGTTCGCCCCAAATTGCCTCGATCTCGACCTCACGGCCCGCGCGAAAATCGACGAGGCTCGACGGTTGATAGGCGCCCATCGGCGGAGTGACGTCGAATTGCTGCTGCAGAAACTCGTCCGGAATGACGAAGCCGAACGCGGCAGCGGCCCGTTGAACCTCGTGCATCAAGGCGTGAACGTCTCCCGCGAGGGCGGAATTAGCACACAGGCGGTCGGTGGTGAGATTATTCGCGACGGCCAAGCCGTTGAACGGAATATTCCAGACCAGTTTTCGCCACCGCGCTTCCAGCAGACTCTCGGCAACGCGGGTCGTGACGCCCGCAGCATTCAATTGCGCGGCGAGCGCGTGAGTCCGCGGCAAGGGTGCGCACGCGAATTCGCCGATCGTCACCGATCCAGGGTGGTAACAGGTGACTTCTCCGGGACCGGTGCGCGTTGATGCGATAAAAGCAAGCCCACCGAGAATGCGTTGTGCGCCGAAGCGCGCCGCGAGGTCTTCGTCGGCGCCGAGCCCGTTTTGCAGGGTCAGAATGGCGGTCTCCGGTCCGAGCAGCGGAGGAATCAAATCAGGCAACGCCGTATTGGAGGTCGTTTTCAACGTCACCAGGACCAGATCGACGGGCCCAATCTCGACCGATGAACCCTTCGCGATCGCGGGCTTCAGCTCCAGGGTTTCGGAGTTCTCGTGAATCAACACGGATTGTCGCGTTTGCACCGCCGCCAAATCGCTGCGCATGAGAAATCGGACCCCCGCCCCCGCCCGGCCGAGCCGTGCGCCATAGTAGAGACCAATGGCGCCGGAACCCACGACCGCGATGGAGCGAAACCGTAATTCCATCGGGGAAAGAAGTCGCAGCACTGGCGGCTCGGCCAGAGTTTTTCGAAAGAACTCACAAACGGCGCGGCGGTTCCGAGGCCCTGCCCTGCATTCTCCCGAAATTGCAAGGCAGGGGCCCCTCTCCGAGCTGCCCTGAGTTAGCGGGTCCGTCTGCAGCCGACAGATCCCCTAATGGAGCATTAAACTCAATAGGCTCGGAGAGCCGTCCCTACCTTCAGGTTATGCCCTCCCACCGGCACTGCTTCAATTATATGATTGAAGTTAGTCATAAGCGTCATATCACGGGGCCATGCGTGTCCCACGCCACGTAGTCGATGCCCGACGCAGGAAGCTGGCGGAGCTTTTGCAGCGACATCGCTACTTCGAGCTCGCCGAGTTATGCAAGGAGTTCGGCGTATCCGAGGCCACCATGCGGCGGGATCTCGCGCACTTGGAGGCGAACCAGCTCGTCACCCGGACGTATGGTGGCGCCTTGGCTGATTTCAACCTGCGGTTCCCGTCGTTTCGCCAGCGCCGGAACATCGCGAACGACGCGAAGCGGGCGATCGCGGAACGAGCGCTGCAATTGCTTCGGCCGGAGATGACCGTCTTCTTCGACAACGGCACGACCGTGTTCACTTTAACCGAGGCGCTCCGCCAATCGCCGATCCGCCCCCTCACCTGTGTGACCGGAAATTTGCCGGTCGCAGATCTGCTTTCAGAAGTGGAAGGACTCGATGTTCACCTGCTAGGCGGGCAAGTTTTACGCCGTCAGTCGGTGCTCTTGGGCGATGCCGCCTGCCGATCCGCAGAACAATGGACTTTCGACGTCGCGTTTCTCAGTGCCGAGGGAATGACACGCGAGGGATTATGGAATTCGGAGACGGCAGTCGTCATGCTACAGCGAGCCGTGGCGGCGCACGCGACCGTTAAGATCGCACTACTCGACGCGACGAAGCTCGGACGTACTGCCCCGCAATTCTTCGTCGGCTGGGACTCGCTCAGCGGATTGCTGACGGATGCTACGGCAGAGTCTCTGGTTTCGGTCGGTATTCCCGCGCATATGGCGGATTCCGAGCATATCGTTCGCGCCCTTGCAGCGGTAGGTGCTTCTCAACCCTCCCCTGCTGCCCGAGCCTCCGCCGTCGACGATCACAATTCACGCTTGACGCTACCGACCTCTCTTTTATGACCGGAGTCAGTCATTTAATTCTCTAGCTTCCTGAACCCATGTCCGCCCCCGCCCTGAGCCGCTCTTTAGTCGAGTCTCTCATCCGGCAGTCGTTGTTTACGCAGGTTGGCCGCGAATTTCAGGCGGCGGTGCAGCCGCCTACGCTGGTCGTGAATAGCTCGGCGCGACACATGCACGTCACGCAGGAGAACCTCGAGATTCTCTTCGGCAAAGGCTATCAGCTCCAGGTCCACAAGTGGTTATACCAGGAAGGCCAATTTGCCTCGACGGCCACGGTGACCTTGGTCGGGCCGCGCGATCGGATCATTCCTCAGCTTCGTATTCTCGGTCCGTGCCGTAACCTCACGCAAATCGAGTTGGCGTATACGGATTCGGTCTATCTCGGCTTGCCCGTCCCCGTTCGCCCCTCAGGCGACATTAAAGGTACGACCGGCGGCGTGGTGATCGGGCCGAAGGGCGTGGTCGAAATGAAAGAAGGCATTATCCGCGCCGCGCGCCACGTGCATATGTCCCCGGCCGATGCCGCGTTTTATGGCGTCAAAGGCGGCGATTTCATGACGCTCCGTGTCGAAGCCGAGAAATGCACCACTCGGTTCGACGACATGCTCGTTCGCGTCGATCCGTCGTTTAAGCTGGAAGTGCACATCGACACCGACGAGGCGAACGCCTGCGACCTCTCGCATGCCAAACGCTGCGAGCTGATCCGGAATGCATGAAAAAAGTAGCGAGCATCGAATAGCGAGTACCGCGCACACCGAGGGACATATCCAACACCCCTCGGGCGACGCTCGCACTCCATCACTACTCACTACGCGCTACTGGTTACTCGCCACTTTTCTCAATCCTCAACTCTCCACCTAATAAAACTACCCATGAGTGAAGCCATCGGACTGATTGAAACCCGCGGCTATGTCGGCCTCGTCGAGGCCAGCGACGCCATGGTGAAGGCAGCGAACGTGACTCTGGTGCGAAACATCCAGATCGGCGGCGCGCTTGTCACCACCATCGTAAGAGGCGACGTCGGCAGCGTAAAAGCGGCCGTCGACGCCGGCAAAGAAGCCGCTCAACGCGTTGGCAACCTCGTTGCCGCGCACGTCATCGCTCGTCCGGCCTCCGGCTTGGTCGAGTTCTTCGCGCCCTAACCGACGCGCAACCTCAACTTAAACATACTCTCACCATGGCAGGACAAGCTCTCGGAATGGTTGAAACCAAAGGTCTGGTCGCGCAATTCGAAGCGACCGACGCAATGCTCAAAGCCGCCAACGTCGAGTTGATCGGCTGGGAAAAAGTGGGCTCGGGCCACGTAGCCACGTTCATTCGCGGCGATGTCGCGGCGGTGAAAGCCGCCACGGAAGCCGGCGCGACGGCCGCCGCCACGATCGGCGAGGTCATCGCCGTGCACGTGATTCCGCGTCCGCACGACGATCTTTCCACGCTCGGCAAATTCCTCGGCAAAGCGGCGGCGGCTCCCGCCACCAAGTAAGGCGACCTAGCCCTCGTTCGCTGAAGTTGAGGTAGGACCGCCTCCAGGCGGTCCGCGGCCCGCTCGGAGAGCGGGCCCTACCCCCAGCCTTTCAGCCTTCGTCTCCCGCCTTTTCTCACCCATGGGTAAGGTTCTCGTCGCAAACATCGGCAGCACGTCGTTCAAGTTTCGCTTGTTCGACATGCCGAGCGAGCAGCTGCTCGCGAAAGGCGGCGCCGAACGCATCGGCGCCCACGAGAGCCCGTGGAAACTCGAGATCACCGGTCGCGCGGCGACGAGCGGCACGGCTCGCTTCGCCGATCATGGCGCCTCGATCGTTCACTTCGAAAACGCGTTGAAAGATGGCGGGCTGAGCAGCTTCAACGAACTCGCGGCCGTCGGGTTCAAGCCGGTCATGGCCAAGGACATTTCGGGCACGCAGGTGCTCGACGAACGAGTCCTCGCCGCGATGGAAGCGCTCTACACGTTGTTCCCGGCGCACAATCCGCCGTACGTCAACGCGGTGCGCTCCTTCCGGAAGCTTTACCCGAAGCTGCCCTGTATCGGCACGTTCGAGACGGCGTTTTACGACCGCTTGCCGGTCGAAAACACTCGTTTTCCCGTGCCGCTGGAATGGCAGGACAAGCTCGGCATCCGTCGCACCGGTTTCCACGGCGCAAGTCATCGCTACGTGACCGAGCGACTCGCCGAGATCAAAGGCCGCAAGAATCTGCGCATCATCTCGTGTCATCTCGGCGGCAGCTCGTCGATTTGCGCGGTGAAAGACGGCTACGCGGTGGATTCGAGCTGGGGCATGACGCCGCAGAGCGGGTTGCCGCAGAGCAATCGCGTGGGCGATTTCGATGTGTTCGCCGCGATGTACCTCGCGAAGGATCTCGGGCTCGGACTGGGCGAAGTCGAAAAGCAGCTCTCGAGCAATGCCGGTCTCAAGGGCATGTCGGGACTCGCCACCGGGGACATCCGCGACGTCGCGGACGCCGCCGCGACGGGTAATGAAAACGCCCGCACCGCGCTCGCCGTATTCACCAATGCGATCCGCGGCTACATCGGCCGTTTTCTTGTCACGCTCAACGGCGCCGACGCGATCATCTTCACCGCCGGCATCGGCGAAAACCGCATCGAGTTGCGCGAGTCCGTCTGCGCCAACCTCGATTTCTGCGGCCTGAAACTCGACGCCACGCTCAACGCCGACACCCGCGCAACCGAAGCGAAAATCTCGGCCCCCGATTCGAAGATCGAAGTCTGGGTGCTGCCGACCAACGAAGAAATCGTCATCGCGCGCAACGCCTGGGCGAAGCTCGGCGCAAAGGCCTGATTAGACTTAGGACCAAGGACCAGAGACGAGAAACCCACTTTCTGCAGACGGCATTTTACGCGAGATCCCCTCAAGCATCTGACCCTTTCCTCAATCCGCACCTCTCAAATTTAACTCACTCAATCATGCAACAAGCCATTGGAATGATCGAAACCCGCGGTCTCATCGCTCTTGTCGAAGCGACCGACGCCATGCTGAAGTCGGCTAACGTCGAGCTCGTCGGCCCGATGACTCAAGTCGGCAACGCGATGGTCACCGTCGTCGTCACCGGCGACGTCGCCGCCGTCAAAGCCGCCACCGAAGCCGGCCGCACCGCCGCGCAATCGCTGGGCGAAGTCGTGTCGGTGAGCGTCATCGCCCGCCCGCACAACGAACTCGGCAACGTGCTGCCGAAGACGGCCGCCGTCGCGAAGAAATAATCCACTCCGCCGGCATTCACGAAACGTCGCTGACGATGCTTCGTGGGGCCGGCGCATCGTACCGATCGAGCCACGGCTCGGCGAGACGCCTCGCCCTACCCGTCTCATCCGAACCGCCGGCCCGTTGCGGGCCGGTTGTCCGCAATCCGAAATCCAAAATCCGCAATTCGATGATCCTCGCTCGCGTTGAAGGCACCGTCGTCGCGACCAAGAAAACCGCGAAAATGACGGGCTCGAAGTTTCTCTTCGTCCG
>CBINOT010000099.1:0-21959 GCA_966252355.1 uncultured Opitutus sp.
GGGCAACGCCCGCCACCGTCGGCACGCCCACGAGCGGCTTGGTCGTGGTGTAACCGCTCGCATTCTCGCCGACCATGTCGCTCTTGTAATCGACGCCGACGTTGAAGCCGAAATTGGTCAGCGGCCCCTGGGTGAAACGGTAGTCGACATACACGGCCGCCATGCGATCCGGCGTGCCGCGGAAGCGCACGCCCGTGGGCTGGCGGATCTTGTAGTTCGAGATATTGCCGATGACCGTCAGGTTGCGGTTGAGCGCGTACGAGCCCTCGATTTCCCAACCCTTCGATTTGACGTCGAGGAAGGTGCTCGTCGGGAGCGCGTTCGCGGCCGCCTGATTACCCTGCGCGACCAGCACGTAGTATTCGCTGTTCGGCACGCTGAAATTCGTCTGCGCGATCTCGAAGTGGGCGAACGAGAGGGTCAACGTGTCGTTCAAGAACGAAGTCTTGATGCCATATTCATCCTGCTTGCCGTTCGTCGGGCGCAGGCCGGGATTGCCGGCGGAGAGCGAGCCGGGCATCGCTTCGCCGGAACTGTTGTGACCGAAGAAGAGGCTGACTTCCTTGATCGGCTTCACGGCGACGCCGAGGCTGGTGGCGTTCGTCGTGATGCTGAGGGTGCGGTCGCCGATCGTGCCGATGCCGGTGTTGTCCGTGCGGGTCAATTGACCGAAGTAGCGCGAGGCGCCGCCCGAGACGACGACGTGGTCCTTCAGGAAACCAGCGGTCTCGAAGACGTAAAACTGCATTTCTTCCAATTTCGCCGTCTTGTTGGTGCCGCCAGCCGTGCTCGGCTCCGGATAAACGAGCGGAATGTAGCTGATCGAAGACAGGTTGTTGTTGGGCACATCGGGTCCCTGCGAGACGCCAATGTAGCTTTTCCATTTGGTCTTCGAAAAATTCGCCGCGAGGCCGGCGACGGTCGTCGACTTGAAGTACTCGGTCTCGAACTTGCCGGCATAGTCGTCGCGCAAGTGCGCTTCGTTGTAATAAAGGTGATCGGAATTGTTGATCCGGCGGAACACGTATTTGCTCGGGTCCGGAATCGCCACGGCTTTCGAGGTGGCGACGGCGGTGGCGCCCGAATTATCCACGGTCCACACGACGCCCGGCTCGTATTTGCCGGTGAACGGATTGCGCGTCGGATTGAAGGCGACCAGCGCGCCGGTCACGGGATCCGGCACGAAAATCGCCGCGCTCGTGCCACCCTGGTATTCGCGGAGAATATGGTCGGCCGACAAAAGCAGATGCGACGTGATATGATCGTTGAGCGTCGTGAAGACTTCGCCGGTGATGCGATCGGTGCGACGGTGACGATGATCGTAATCGCGGCCACCGGAAAACGACCAATTGCGCGGCAGGCCCTGCGCGATGATCGCGTAGTTGTCGCTGCCCACGGTCGGATCGATCGGCACATTGAAGCCGGGGATTTCGCGATTCTGGACGAATTCGCCCTTCAGCACGACCTTGGTCGTCGGGGAAAGCTGCCAGCTGATCGAGGGCGCGAACTCATAGCCACGCCGGAAGCTGTTGCGTTGATAGCCTTCGCTGTCCCAGAAAGCCCCGACCACACGCATGGCGATGCCCTTGTTCCGCGAAATGACGCGGTTGATATCCGTGCTGATCGCGTTGCCGAAGTATTGGGATAGCTCGAGCGTGACCGATTGCTGATCCTGCATCAGCGGCGATTTGGTGATCGGATTGAATTGGCCGCCCGGCGCGCCGCCGGGGACGAGAATCGCATTCGGGCCTTTGATGATTTCGACGCGCTCGATGTTATACGGCGCGAGCGACATGCTGTAGCCGTCCTCGCCGGAGATCACCATGCCGTCGATGAACTCGTGAGAAACTTGAAAGCCGCGAATCGTATAACGATCGCCGCCGACGGGCAGCGTCGATTCGACGACCGGCGTGACGTATTTGGCCGCATCGAGCAGCCGGAAGCTCATCGAGTCTTGAATGAACTGGCTGGTCACGATCGAGACCGTTTGCGGCAAATCCTGAATCGGCATCGCGACGCGCGAAGCCGACAAGGCTTGTTTCGAAACGTATTCGTTGGCTGCTCGCTCGGTGATCGTAAATTCCGGGAGCGTGACGACCTCTTCTTTTGGCGTACCCGGGGTTTGCGCGTGAACGCAAGGTGCGCCGAGCAGAGTCAGGGCCGCGGCGGCGCTTAGCACTAGGTGAGTGCGATGTAGTGTGGTTTTCATGGGCGTGAAGGGAACGGATACAGCCCAGCGCTTCGCCGGTGTGGACAAAAACCGGCAATACAGGTGTGGCGGGGTGCCTCACCAATCGAGAAAACCCTGAGCTCCATGTCTATGCATGTCGGTGCCGGATTGTTCGGCTGCTGCTCGGACAGTCCGCAACCCCTTTTCTGCTGCGCCACAGAGATGGCTTGGGAGATTTCTTGTCGCCCGTGAAACGGCAAAGCCCGCCACCGGGATTACCGGCAGCGGGCGGTCTCGAGCGCCTGAAAGCCACACTACTGTCTTTCAGGGACCTTCGACAAACACGCGGGGCGACCCGCAAAATCAGAATCGTCCTTTCAGACCGACCATCCACACGGTGCCCGTCCGAAGCTTGCGCAGGAAGTCGTCGGGCACGGCGCGATACGTGGAAATTGTCGGTTCGTTGAACAGATTGCGCGCATCGGCGAACACCGTGATCGCACGGGTCAGGCGATATTCGAGGTTCAGGTCGACGAGGAGTCGCGCGGCTTGGTATTCGGGCGCGAAAGGCGCGGCTGGCGCCCACGTATTCGTCGCGAGATTATAGGAGCGACCGACGGTCTGCAGTTGCCGGCCGACCCAGTTGCCGTTCAACCGGCTCATGAACTTGCCGCGATCGTAGGTCAACCCGGCGTTGGCCGAGACCTGCGCGACGCCCGCCCAGAAGCCCCAATCGTCGAAGCGGCTCGCGGTGTAATTGGCAAACACCCCCAAGCCCTTCAGCGCCGGGATGAACGACAGCTGCTGCTGATAATCGATTTCAAAGCCGCGTTGCTTCAGCGTATTTCCGACATTGTTGACCCAATTGACGCGCCAACCCGCGTAGGTCGGGTCGCCTTCGAATCCGGACGCGCCGAGATATTCCTGAGTGCCGAATTGGCGGTCCTTCACGTTGAACTGGAAGAACGAAACGCTGAACGCGCCGACGGGTTCGAAATAATATTCGAAGCCGAGGTTGAAATTATTGCTCTTCTCGGGCTTCAGCGCCGGATTGCTCGCGCTGAGGATTTGATTGTCGAAGTCCACGCTGGAGATGCCGGGGATGAGATTCGACACATCGGCGCGCGTGATCGCCTGGTGAAATGCGGCCCGCAGCGTGATGTTGCGCGACAGATCGTAGCTCGCGTGCAGGTAGCCGAGCGTGTTGCTGTACGTGTGGCCCGCAGAAATCTTGCTGCCGTATTTCTTGATCACGAATGCAGGCGTCCCCGGCGTCAGCGAGGCGAGCGCCGGATCTTTGTCGCCGAGAACCTTGGCGCCGCGGCCGAAGTTTCGGGTCCGCTCGTACCGCACGCCCGGCGCGATCTCCAGCTTGCCGAACTTGAATATCGGCTGGAGGTAAGCCGCGTCGATCTGCTCCTTGAAATTCCAATTATTCTGCAGCCGCTGCTGCAGATTGGCGACGCCATTGTCCACGAACCAATCGGGGTGCGCGACGTAGGTTTGATAAAGCTTCCAGGGGCTCAGCACCGCGATGCCGTTCAAATTGCCGCCCCAGCCCCAGTCAGGCGAAAAGCCGGTGTCCACGTAACCGGCGGGATTGTCGTCCGCCGTGCCGCGCGTGCCGTCGGCTCCGCGAATATCGGTCGTCAGCAGGCCATAGCGATGCACGTCGCGCGCCTCGAGATTCGACCACAATCCGTATTTCACCGTGACCGGCACGGAACCGGAAAGCTTGTTGCGCAAATCGAGCCGCGTCGTCCACTGCTTGTCCTGCGAGTTGCGCTCGTGCCAGCCGATGCTGTTCGCATCCCAGGTGTAATTCGTCGGGTTCAGCCAATCGGGGCCGGACAGCTGCGTGAAAAACAGCGAGCCGGAACCGGCCGAGGAACGGTCCATGCGCCAGGAGACGTTGTTCAAGCTGGCCGAGAAATCCGTGAAATGACCGAGCTTCTGATTCTCGTACCAGTTGTTCGAACGCGAATATTGCGTGGTCAAATCGGCGCTGAAGTCGCCTTGTTGATACGCCGCGCCGGCCGCGAAGGTCGCCAGCTGGCTCTTCTTCTGCATGAATTGATTCGAATCGAGCGAAATGCGGCCGGCCGCCGCCGTCTGGCTCGACTTCGTGAGATTCGCCGCGGGGGTCGTCACACGCAGGTCGATGGTGCGATTGTAGAATTTCGCGTCGTAGACGTTCAAGCCCGCGCGCGCCCACACGCGCAGCGCGTCGGTCAGCTTGTAATCGAGACGGATCGTATAGTTATCGCGCTTCGTCGGCTTCGGCCCGTCTTGGTAATTGTACCGATTGATCACCGGGACCTCGGACGCGTTGTTCGAGTAGTCCGCGTCGAAGTTATTATAAAAGAGCCAGACGTTCTTTTGCGCGGCGATCGTATACACGCGGTCGACGACCGCTTGCACGCCGAGCTTGCCGTCGAACACGACGTCGGAATAGCCGAGCGAATAATTCGGCAGCAGCTTGTAGTGGGCGGTATTGTCCCAACCCTCCGTCTTGCTAGCCGACGCGTAATACGAATTCGTCGCGAACGCAGTGCTCCAATTGATCACGCGACCCTTGTGATCGAAGGCGCCCTTCGAGCGCAGATTGATCGTGCCGCCGAGCGACGAAGGATTATCGGGCGTCGGCGCCTTCGAAAGCTCGACGGTCTCGACGTTCGAGATCGACAGCTGTTCGAACTCGAACGCGCGGCCGGTGCCGATGTTCGACGAACCGGAATTGGCCGGTGGCATGCCGTCGAGCAGCACGGTCACGTATTTGGCCTGCAAGCCGCGCACGCGCGCCGAACGCGTATCCGCTTCGACGTAGTCCATCGTGACGCCCGGCATGAGCTTCAAGAATTCGCCGACATTGCCTTCCGAGACGTTGCCCATGGCGTCAGACGCAATGACCTTCACCGGATTGACCGCGGCGCGCTGATCCATGATCGCCTTCGCATTACCCTCGCGGGGCGTGGAAACGACGACTTGGCCGAGCTTCACCACCTCCTTGTCGTAGTCGCCGCTGGTCAATGCGAAGTCGTGCACCACGGTTTGCCCGGGGGCGACGTGGACCGCAGCCTCGACGCGATCGAGGCCGGTGAACGTGACGGCAATCTTCGTTTCTCCGGCAGGAACGCCCGTCAGCGTATAAGTGCCGCCAAACTCGGTGGGCGCCGAAATAGCGGTGCCGACCACCGAGACGACGGCATTCCGGAGATATTGTCCG
Organism: uncultured Opitutus sp.; assembly: GCA_966252355.1. GTDB lineage: Bacteria > Verrucomicrobiota > Verrucomicrobiia > Opitutales > Opitutaceae > ER46. The sequence continues at coordinate 5,397 of CBINOT010000099.1, forward strand.
GTGGCTTCATTGAGGACGCGTCCGGTAACGGTTCCGGACCCCGCGGCCTCGGCGGCGAGAGCCGGGATTGCGAAGAGAAGAAACGCGGAGAAAGCGGCGATGGCGGCGCTTCGTACGCGTGCGAGCGGGAACGGTTGCAGCATGTTTGGTGTCATAGGTATGCAACCCCGGGGCCGAAGCGGTTTCGGAAGTGCGGGCAGTATCCGAGGTGTGGCGCATGCAAAAAAGCGTTGCCGGTGACTGTCTACGTGATGAAGTGCCGGATTGTTCGGCCCCCCCATGCCCCATCCCCCCTCGCTGCAGTTGCTCGCGCGGAAGCTCGGCTTATCGCGCACCACGGTATCCGACGCGTTGCGCGGCAAAGGGCGCGTCTCGCGAGCGACGATCCAACGCGTGCAACAATGCGCGAAGACACTCGGCTACCAACCGAATCCCCTGCTGGCCACGGTGCTGGCCTCGATCAATCGGGGGCGCGGCACCGGATATCGCGGCGCGCTCGCCGTCGTCGACATTCACGAAGCGAGCCATTGGCCGCACGGCCCGTTCCCGCGGGAGTTGATCGCCGGCGCGAAAGCGCGCGCGGCGGAGATGGGTTTTTCGATCGCCGAATTTGTCGCCGGCCCCAACGTGCTGCCCTTGCCGCGGCTCGATTCGATCCTTCGGTCGCGCGGCATTCACGGAATCATCGTGTTGCCGGCGTGGCAGCTGCCCGATTTGTCCGAGATCGATTGGTCCGGTTACGCGGGAATTTACACGGACGAGGTCACCGCCGGTCCGGAATTGCATTCGGTTTCGCCGGATCACTACGGCTCGATGCTCTCGATACTGCGGCTGCTCGAAGAACGCGGGTACAAACGACCGGGCCTCGTCTTGCAGCGTGGACGAGATGAGCGCATTCGGCATCGGCAGCGCGCCGCGTACAGCGCGTGGCAAACCGCGGCGCCGGGACGTGAAATCATTCCGCCGCTGATCACCGACGACGACCCGGATTTTAAGACCGACTTCACGCCGTGGTTTCGCCGCCATAAACCCGACGTCGTGCTCAGCCATTTTGTCGAGACGCCGGAATGGATGCGCGCGTGCTCGCCGTCGGACGACACCGGGTTTGTCCTGCTCAACGTGGTTCAGCGGGTGGTCCCATGCGCGGCGCTCGATTTGCAGCCCAGAATCCTCGGCGCTCGCGCCGTCGAGCTCGTCGTGGGGCAAATCTTGCGCGGCGAATTCGGGCTTCCCGATTGGCCGTCGCGTTCGCTGGTGCAGGGCCGTTGGGTGGAGGGCCCGACTGTGCGCCTCCCGCTGGGCTCTCGAATCAGAGAGGCCGTCCTCGCTGGCGACCCCAAATCGCGCAACTGAGACGGACCTTCGATCGGTGGCTCGAGGCGCGACGTAAATGCGCGCAGAGTTGCGTCGAGGCGGGCCATCGCCTTCGCTCGCACCGTGGATTCGCTGCCGTTCCTCGCGCCTTTGTTCCTCGTCTTCGAGGTCTGGCAGTTGGTGATCGGAGAACGCTATCTCGGCATCAAGCAAATCGCCCGGGGCGCGGATCCCCGTTCTCTCGGCCTCAGCGAGGCGGTCGCGTGTTTCTGGTCGCTCGCCATTTTTGCCTATTGGTTGTGGATGCTCCTGCTGCTCGTCGCGCCGCCCGGGCGGGTGCATGGGATCGGATTGTTCGCGATTTCAATGCTTGGGTTCGCCGTCCGGCGAGGAGCGCCGCTCAAATGGGTGCTGGTGGTGCTGACGCTCGAAGGGGCGATTCGCGTCGGGCTGCTGTTCTCGCTCTGCGGGATGTTGTGGTGGCGGCGTTAAGTACGAGCCATGACTTTTCTCGAGCACGAAACATGGTCGCCGAACCGCGACCTCACGCCGCGCAACGAGGCCTTGGGCGTGATCTTTCATCATAGCGTGAAGCCGTTCGACGAAACGATCGCCTGGATGCTTCGGCCGGAAAGCAAAGTGAGCTACCATGTATTGATCGCACCGGATGGCACGCGTTGCCGGCTGGTGTCCGACGATGCGATCGCCTGGCACGCCGGGGCATCGCAATTTCTCGGGCGCACGCGCTGCAACGATTTCACGATCGGTGTCGCCTTCGCCGGCGACACCTATGTGACGCCGCTGGCGCCGCCTCAGGTTGAGAGCGTGATGGACTGGCTAGGCCTGCGTTGGCGGTCGCGCGGCTGGTCGATCGATCGAATGACGGATCACCGACAGGTTTCGCCCGGCCGAAAAAACGATCTCAATCCGACGGAGTGGGAACGGCTGCGAGCCGCGATCGTTCAGCGGTTCGGTTAAGCCGGTCGCATCCGTTCAGCGAGCGAAGCGCTTGGTCTCCGCCTTCGGGGCCGGTTCGGCAAACGATTCGTGAAAAAATTCCTGCGCCGCCGAAATGAATTTCGAATACTTGGTGTAATCGCCCGCCCAAGAATTCGGCACGTGCAGTCGCTTGATCACGCCCTGCCCCACCCGGTCGGGGGCTGAATGATCGGGAGCAAGCTCCATGGAGAACTTCGGATCGTTCGTGTGGATCACGTAATGGCGGGATCCGTCGCGCTGCTCGCGCTCGATGCGCAGAAAATTCGGGAAGTTCATCGCGCGCCGAAACCATGGTCCGACCCGTCGCTCGGCACAACCTCGATTTTGCCCCTTTCTCCTTGAGCCACAGCGCGCCGAGTCGCACAACATCACCACCCGCCGGTCGCGCCGCCTCTCCCCTTCTTCCTCGTAGTCTTCGGCTCTTCGGTTACCGGGCATGGAAGGTGGAAGCCGCGCGCGGAGGCGACGACGCTCATGACCTCCTCCAGCTCCGCTCCGAAATTACCGCTCTGGGTGTTCTTCGCGACCGATGTGGTTTTGGTCGCCGCGGCCGTCATCATCGAACTCGAAAGCGCCAAACCGCTTTCGCAGACGGCCATCCTCTCCATCGTCGGTTGTATTTTCGTCGGCATTCTCGTGTTGTGCGTCCCGCTGATCGCGCATTACGAGCGGCAAAAGAACGAAATGCTCGACGATCGCCAGCGCGCGCTCGAAGCGCTCGCACGCACGATCACGTCCTCGGCGGAACAGATCAGCATCGCGACCGGGGGCCTGAACGAAATCGCGGAGCTTGCGCAAAAAAATCTCCGGCACGCCGAGCAATTGCCGCACAAGCTGCAGGAAAAAATCGCCGAATTCCAAGCGCAGCTGGCCAACGCCAACGACGCCGAAAAGGAAGAATTGGAAAAGGAACTCGAGGAGCTGCGCTCGAGCGAAAGCGACCGGCTGCAAACGGTCTCGGACAAGATCGCGAAAGCCGCCGCCGAATTCGCCAAAGTCGAGCAGGCGACCAACCAGCATCTTGCCGCCGCGAACGACGCGGTGGGAAAACTCGCCTTCACCGCAGCCGGCGCGATCGGCAAAGCGCAAGCCGCCGCCGAACAAGCCTTCGCTCAGGCGCGGCAAGAAGCGTCCCGTTCCGTCGGCGACGCCGCTGGCCAAGCGATCAAATCGATCGAATCGGCGAAGACTGCCGCGGTCTCCGACCTCGCGCGGGAATTCGACGCGCACATCGACCGGTTGAAGCAGGCGACGCAACAGCTTTCGGGGACAATCGAACAGCTCGCCGCGACCGCCACGACCAAGCCGGCAATCGCCGCGACGCCCGCCCCACCAGCCGAATCCACATCGCAACCAGCGATCGCAGCCAATCCGGCCGCGGAATCGATTGCGGCACCTCCCGCCGCGCCCAGCGAATCGCCCACGCCGGCGGCCGAGCCTCTGACCTCGCCACCGAAACGTCCGCGCAAAGTGCGTCGCGAGGAAGCGGCACCCGCAGTTGAGCCTCCCGAGATTTCAAAGCCCGCCGACATCGTCGCTGCGGCGGAAATTGCGGCCACGGAAGCTTCCCCTGAACCGGCGCCCGCGCCACCGATCGCGGACCCCGCGCCGCAGGAACCGCCGCCGGTCGCCGCCGAGACCATCGCCGAGGTTGCGCCCATCGCACCGGAAACGGCCGAACCCTTCGCTCCGGCCTCACCGCCGATCGAAACGCCGGCGTCGACATCCGAAACGAAAGCGCCTCGCAAGCGCTCGCCGAAGCAGGCGGACGACGACCAGCCAGCGCTCGGCTTGGAGATCGACGAGCCGAAAAGCGAAAGCGAAGAGAACGGCGAAAACGGCGGCGTCGGCACCGTCGAGCGCGTGCTCACTTCCGATGGCGCGACCCGACTGTTGGTTACCGCCTACATTGGAATCGGAAATCGCCTGTTTATTCGTGGCAATGGTCCGGGCCTAAGCTGGGAAAAGGGCGTGCCGCTGCAGTTTGTCTCCATCGGCAAGTGGCGCTGGGAAACGGCGGAGGCCAACGGTCCGATCGAAGTCAAACTGCTGAAAAACGACGAACACGAATGCGCGGGTCTCGGCACGCTCACGATCGAGCCGGGGCATCAGCACGAGGTGACGGCGAATTTCAGCTGAGGCGATCCGGCGCGTTCCGACGAAAAGCTCACGCTTTCAGTAGAGCCACGCGGTTTCATACGCTCGCTGGCGTTCGCAGCTACCCTAAGGTGCTGGCGCCGACGTCGACGCTCAATAATGCGGCGGCCGTTCGTCGGACAAATCGTCGGCTCCGCCGCTCGCTCCGCGAGTCGAACGCTCGCGGACGGTCGTCAACTCTCGGCGCAGACGCGCCATTTCTTCCGCCAACTCCAGCATCGCCTTGTCCTGCTCCGTCACATGCCGTTCGAGATAGGCGATCTTCTCCTCGAGGCGATCAATTCGTTCGTTCAATGGTCGGGCTGGCGCGGCGCGCGCTTTCAACTTTGATCTTCTCGAGCTCGGGCACGAGAACGCGTTGATAGCAATCGGGGCAAACCGAGTGGCTGAAATCGCTCCCCGTGCGTTCGCTGATATAGCCCTCGATCTGCTGCCAGTAATTCTGGTCGTCGCGGATTTTTTTGCAGTAGGAGCAAATAGGCAGCATCTGCTCCAGCTGGCGAACTTGCGTCGTGTAGCGGAGAATTCGCTCCGCCACGCGCAGTCGCATCCACAGTTCGGAAAAATCCAGTGGCTTCGTGAGGAAATCGTCCACGCCGGCATCCGCCGCCGTTTTCTCGTTCTCGCTCGTCGCATCGCGACCCGTAAGCAAAATGAAGTAGATGTAATCCGCGTCCGTCCGGCGCCGAATCCGCCGGCACAAATCGAGGCCGTCGCTCCGCGGCATCATCCAATCGCTTACCACCACTCGAGCCGGGTCGGTCTGCAGCAGTTCCCACGCGTGCTCGCCATCGGCAGCCTCGACCACATCGTGGCCAAGTCGGCGCAATGCTTGGCGCAGGATCGCACGCGCGACCGCGTCATCTTCAACGGCGAGGATTTTCACAGGGTAACCAGCTGGTTGGGCGGAAACGTAGTGCCGCGTCCGGGACGCACATGCAACCCGGAAAACCGCGTACGCCTGTTTGCAGTGACACCAATCCCCGCGCGCCCCGACGTAACGTCAAATCACCCGCCAGCTAACGCAATTGCCGGCGCAGGACGTCTGGCTCGGTGGCCGGCGCCTGGCAGGCGAGTTCTTCGCATAAATACGCCGTCGCCCGGCCCCCCTGCGGACGCATTTCGGCCAGCCAGGCGGCCCGCTCGGCGAGCCAGCGTTGCGCCTCACCCCCGTCGACCGCGAGGACAGCGCGGCGCGGCCCGATGCGTTCATGCAACACCGCGACCAGCGCACGAAAATCGGCCGCCTCCGGCGTGCCCGCAAGCACCGCATGGCGCGGCGGTTCCAACGCGAGCTCGAGCGCGCACAGCATCTGCGGCAACGCGTGAGGCGCACGGGTCCATTGCGCGCGAAACGCTTCGAGCGTGCGCCGACCGCGCTCGCGAAGTTCCGGCAAGTTCAGGAGCGCCGAGAGTCGAAACAGATTCAGCGCCGCGACGCTACTCGGCGCGGGTTCGGCGCCGTCGTAATCCTCTTTCAGCCGCAACACGATGCTGGCATCGCCGGCGGCCGAGTTGAAGTAACCGCCGCCGTCATTGTCCCAAAATCGCTCGTCCATCGTTCGCTGGAGACGCTCCGCCCATTGGAGCCAACGGATGTCGAACAACGCTTCGTACAGATCGAGCAGACCTTGGATCAGAAACGCGTAGTCTTCCGCGAAGCCTGCGATCTCGCTGCGTCCTTCGCGCCAGCTGCGAAACAACCGCTCGCCGTGCTCCCCTTCGCTCAGCTCGCGCCGCACGAATTCCGCGGCACGAATCGCCGCGCTCAGGTACCAGCGCTCGGTCGTCCCCGACGTCGCCGCGTCAACGTCGTCTTGGCCCAGGACTTGATGCGCTTTCGCCAGCGCGGAGATCATCAATCCGTTGTTGGCGGTAAGAATCTTGTCGTCGAGATGCGGACGCGGGCGGAGCGCGCGCGCCGCCCGCAGTTTTGCGAACGCCCCGAGAAGCTTGTCGTTCGCGGCTTCGGGCGTGAGCTCAAACGCCTTCGCCGTTTCGAGGAGCGAGCGCCGTTGCGCGAGGATGTTCCGGCCGCGCAGTTCTCCCTGCGGATCGAGTTGCGCCGGCACGTTGCCGTCCTTCGTCACGCTGAAATGCGCGCAGAAAAACGGCGCATCGTCCGCGAGGACGGTCGCGATCTCCTCGTGCGTCCAGACATAGAACGCGCCTTCGGCGTGCTCGGGCCGGCCGTGGGCCACCAGGCTATCGGCGTCTTCGGCCGTATAGAAGCCGCCGCCGGAACTCGTCAGCTCGCGGAAGACGTAGCCGAAAACGTCCCGCGCCATCCACGCGAACCGCTCGTCGCCCGTCGCTTGTTTCGCTTCAAGGCAGTTCCAGGCGATCTGCGCCTGGTCGTACAGCATCTTTTCGAAATGCGGCACAAACCAGCTCTCGTCGACGGAGTAGCGGTGGAACCCGCCGCCGATGTGGTCGTGGAGGCCGCCGCACGCCATCGCGCGCAGGGTGGAGACCGCCATCTTGATGGCTTCGATGCCGATCTCGCTTTGTGGTCCCTGCAGGGCGGCAACGCGAAAAAGAAAATTGAGGTTCGCCGCGCGGGGAAATTTCGGCGCACCGCCGAAGCCGGCGTTCGACGCATCGAACGATTCGTAGAAGTGCTCGAAGCCGGCTTCGAACGCGCGGCTCGCGGCATCGACGAGCGTGTCCCCGCCCTGTTCGCCGGTTTCGGTCGGCCCGCGCTCCCCCGCGGGCCCGCCGCCCGCGTAATGCTCGCGCAGCGTGTCGATCACACGCTCGGCTTCGGCCACGAGCTTGCCTCGCTCGTCGCGCCAGCCCTGCGCAATCGCCCGGAGAATCGACGCGAAGCCCGCGCGGCCCTGCCGATCCTCGGGCGGGAAATAGGTGCCGCCGTAAAACGGCTTCAGGTCCGGCGTCAGCCACGCGCTCAACGGCCAGCCGCCGTGGCCCGTCATCGCCTGGACATACGTCATGTACACCCGATCGACGTCCGGCCGCTCTTCGCGATCGACCTTCACGGGCACGAAATCCGTATTGAGCGAGAGCGCGACGGCTTCGTTTTCGAACGACTCGTGCGCCATCACGTGGCACCAATGACAGGTCGAGTAACCGATGCTCAAAAAGATCGGCTTTTGCTCGGCGCGCGCTTTGGCGAATGCGGCTTCGCCCCACGGGAGCCACGCGACGGGATTGTCCGCATGCTGGCGGAGGTAAGGCGACTTTTCGTGAGCGAGCGCGTTGGGCATGAGGTGAACCGTTCACGAAACACACAAATCCCGCGAAAACAAAGACCGAAGCCGAGATGGCACCCTCATAGTCTCGCCGATGAGCGTCTTGCCTGTGTGTGTGCGGCGCATCGCCTCGCCCACGAAAACTGCCAGTCGAAGCCGGGGCGCCGCGCAGCGCCGGTATCCGACCGGCGGCTCAGGTCAAATCGCCTACGACTCGTACGGCGGCGCATGGACGCCGAGTTGTTTCAGCTGCGGCACGAGCACGCGGTCATAACAATCGGGACAAACCCCGTGGCTCAGCTGCGTGCCGCGGTGCTCGCTTAAATAGGCTTCGATCTCGCGCCAGTAAGCGCCGTCGTCACGGACTTTCTTGCAGTAGCCGCAGATCGGAAGAAACGACTCGAGCTGCTTCACCTGCGCGGCGAACCCAATGATGCGTTGCGCGACGTGCAAACGCATGCCGAGCTCGTCGGGATCCACGGGCTTCGTGAGGAAGTCATCGACGCCGGCGGCCAGCGCTTCGTCGCGCGTCTGTTTCGTGATCTTCGTCGTGCTGATGAGAATGAAATAAACGTAATCGCCGCCGCGTTGGCGGACCATCCGGCACAGCTCGAGACCGTCGACTTTCGGCATGCGCCAATCGCTGACGACGATCCGGTGTTCGCCTTGAACCAGTCGAGCCCAGGCGGCACCGCTGTCGTTCACCAATTCGGCCTCATGGCCCAGCGCCTTCAACGTGGCCGCCAGCTGCAGCGCCGCCATCGGTTGGTCTTCGATTGCGAGGATTTTCATTTAAATCAACTCGGCGCGGCGCAGCGCGACGCGGAGACGGACGCACGCTTCGCGCAGCGCCGTGAAGCGTTTACCCGTTTCCGGCCAGTTCCCGTCTCGCGCCGCGGACTCGAGCTCGAGCGCAACCTGCCGCACTTCGATTCCGCCGAACGATGCGGCGTTGCCCGCAAAGCCATGCGCTTCTTGCGCGAGTTCGGCGCCATTACGTGCGGCCATCAGCTCGGCCAGCCGCCCCAGCCGAATGGGCTCCTCGGCAACATACAGCTCGATCAACTCCGGCAATAACGAGCTTCCTCGCATGCCAGGCAGATTTCGCGCCGTCGCCAAAACGACGGAGTCCAGCACAGGGGTGGCGCCGCCCGATGGCGGCACGTCTGCGGCGGGCCGCCCCGCCACGGCGTCGTGCAACGCACCCACGAGTTCGGGACCGCGAATCGGTTTGGAAACATAGCCGTTCATTCCCGCCGCCAGGCACCGCGCGCGATCTTCGGGGCGCGCATACGCCGTCAACGCGACAATGGGCACGCGTGGATCGACGCCAGCGATGGCGCCCGAGCGGATGCGGCGAGTCGTCTCGTAGCCGTCGAGCACCGGCATCTGGCAATCCATCAAAACCACGTCGAACCGGGATTGGGCGAGCAGGTCGAGCGCTTCGTGGCCGTCAACGGCGATGGCGACGGAATGGCCAAGTTTCTCCAGGAGCGTACGAGCGACCTGGCGATTGGCCGCATTGTCTTCGACCACGAGCAACCGCAGTGACGAAGCATTCGTGGCCAGCGGGTTCCGCGGCAGGGAAATTTCAGCCGGCGCGGGCGTTTCCGCGATCAATCGGGCGATCGTCCGGGCGACTTTGAGCGCGCTGCACGGCTTCGTGAGCGACGCCGCCGTCCCCAATGCCCGCACGGCGGCGAGATCGATCGCGGCGATGGACGAAAGAAGCACGATCGGCACTGCCGCTAAAGGAGGTTGCGCGCGGAGCGAGCGGGCAAAATTGAGACCCGTCGCAGACGACGGTCCCGTCGCGAGCACGATCGCATCGAAAGGAACTGGCCCGCGGTCGCTCAACCGGGCCATCGCGGTATTGCCGTCAGCCCAGGCTTCCACGGCGAGGCCGAGCCGAGTCAATCGACGCTGCAGAATGGCGCGGTGCGTCGCGCAGGTTTCGAGGACCAAGATGCGGCGGCCATCGAGCGCGATCGGAAACGGTTCGACTTCGATTGCACCCCGGCGCGGAAACTCCAGTTCCACCCAAAAGGTCGACCCACGTCCCGGTTCGCTCTCGAAGTCCATCGCTCCGCCCATCGCGGCGACGAGTTGCCGCGTGATCGCGAGACCGAGGCCGGTGCCGCCGAAGCGCCGCGTCGCGCTGCCATCGACCTGCACGAACGGACGAAACAAGCGACCGCGCGCGTCCTGCGGGATGCCCACTCCCGTGTCTCGAACTTCGATGCGCGTTCGCACCGACTCGGGCGTTTCGGCAACGACTCCGCCCGTGACGACGACTTCGCCGGCATCGGTGAATTTCACCGCGTTCGCGAGCAGGTTCAGCATGATCTGTCGAACCCGGCCGGCATCGCCGCGCAGAAAATGCGTCGGCGCGGGATCGAAATCGACATTGAGATCGAGATGCTTCTCGCGCGCCTGGCCCGCGAGCAACGTAACGGTTTCTTCGACGATCCGGCCGAGATCGAAGTCCGCGGTGTCGAGCCGCAGCTGTCCGGCCTCGATCCGGGAGAAATCGAGAATGTCGTTGATGATCGTCAACAGGCTCTCGGCCGCGACGCCGACGACACGCAACATATCCGACTGCTCGGCGTTGAGCGGGGTGCCGTTCAAAACTTCGGTCATCCCGATGATCGCATTCATGGGCGTCCGAATCTCGTGGCTCATCGTCGCCAGAAACTCGGATTTCAACCGCGACGCTTCGAGCGCTTCGTCGCGGGCAATCGCGAGGTTCTGCTCGAGCTGTTTTTGTCCGGTGATGTCCGTCCGCACCGCGATGTACTGCACCGGCCGCCCGGCCTCGCCCAAGAAAGGGACGATCGTCGCGTCTTCCCAGAAAAGCGTGCCGTCCTTCGCGCGGTTACAGATCTCGCCGTGCCAAATGCGCCCGGACGAAATGACATTCCACATCTCGCCAAAAAATGCCCCGTCGTGATGACCCGACCTGATCAAGCGATGCGTTTGGCCGATCACCTCCTCACGCGCGTATTGCGACACCGCGCAGAATCGATCGTTGGCATACGTGATGACGCCGTTGGCGTCGGTCACAGCCACGATCGCGTGCGCATCGAGTGCCGTCTGGAGATTGGTCACCTCCTGCAGCGACGCGCGCAACGCGGCCTCCATCCGCTTGCGCTCGGTGATTTCGATCGCCACGCCGATCAGCCAAAAATGGCCGCCGCCTTCGTCGCTGATCGCCACGGACTCGCGCAGCCACAGCGTCTCGCCATCGCGCACGAGCCGGAATTCCTGCACGTAACCCGGCAAGCGCTTTTCCATCGCCTCGCGGCTGCGCCGGTTCATCTCCGACTGCTCGGGCACTTCGAATTGGTACCACAAACCGGCCTCCTGGTTAGGTTGGCGCTGCCCGAGCAGACGATGGTAAAGCCCGGACGGAAACACCGCCATCCGCCAATTCCAATCGTTCGGCGAGAGAATCACCTTCGCCTCCCACACCAAACACTCCGAGTGTCCGAGAACCCGCGACAAGCGTTCTTCCGTCGCCCGCACGGAAATTTCGGCTTTCTTCCGGTCGGTGAGATCTTGGCCAATGGCGAGATACCCGGCCAGCGCGCCCCCGCTATCGCGCAGACTCGTGACGCTCAGGAGCACCGGCAAACGCGACCCGTCTTTGCGCACGTAGGTCCATTCGCGCTCGTCGACGCCACCGTGCTGCGCCTGCGCCACCAGCGTTTCGAAACCGACGTTGATGGTTCGCTGGCCGACATTCGCAAGCTCGTCCGCCCGTTCCTGGATCTCGTGCTCGACGTGAAACTTCGCCGGCGTCGTCCGGCCGACGACCTCGTCCCGCGAATAGCCGAGCATTCTTTCCGCCCCGCTATTGAACGTCGTAATGATCCCGTCGGGTGTCGTGCTGATCACGCTATGCACCGTGCCGTCGAGCACCGCGCGGTTGAGCCGCAGCGACGCTTCGAGCGCCTGTTGCGCGGTCGCCATGTCGCGCGTGAGTTCATCGGCCAGCACGCGCGCGCGAGCACCGGTTCGCTGCAGGCTGTAAACTAAACCCGCGAGGAAGACGGTTGCGAGCGCGCCGCTCGCGGCGGTCCAAGCGAACGGAGAAATCGGCGAAAGGACGGATTGGGCAAAGTCCGGCCCCCGCGACCAGCCCAAGGTGAAACGCTGGCCGCCCAGGTCGAGTTGATAGACCCGCTCGAACGGTTCGGTCGACGCACCGGCCGTCCCCGATCGGAATACGAGATGGCTCGCATCGGTGAGGTCGCCCTCGAAGACGTCGACCGCCAGCCGTCCGGTACGGCCCTCGAGCGCTCCACGGAGCAACTCCTCGAACACGAAAGGAGCGTAAACCCAACCCACATGCGCAGCGCGCCGCTCCACCACCGTGACGGGGCGCACACCGGCTCGGTACACGGGCATGAAGAGCAGCGATCCTTTCTGCGCCGGGCCATCCTGCACCAAGGCAATTTGCCGCGTGATCTGCGGCTCTCCCGTGTCGCGCGAGTGAAGCGCCGCTTCCCGCCGATTTTTTTCCTGCAACACATCGAGCCCGAGCGCTTTCTCGTTTGGTCCGAGCGGCTCGATCAACGTTATGATCGCATGGTCGCGCTCGGCGTTATCGGCGCCGCTGGGAACATGCGTCGCAAAATCTGGCGCTCCATCGGCGCGGACGCGCCGCACGAATGCCTCCATCTCGCGATCGGTCAGTGGATAGATCACGCCGATGCCGCGGATTCCTGGGTAGCGCCCCGCAATGTCGAGCGTGCCCATGAACTCGCGCCATTCCGAACGATCCACCGAGTTCGATCCGCGGAGAAAGGCCGCACCGGCTTGCAACGCATCGGTGTAGATGGCCAACCGCTGTCGAATTGCCGTTTCGGCGCTCGTCGCGAAACGCGTGAAGCGATCTCCGTCCTGCATGCGGAGCCGCTGCCACACGGACGCAAACATCAGCCCGCAAATCGTCCAGCCCACCGCCAACACGATCGTGGGCACGAGCCAATGCCCGCCCGCACGCGCTCGAGAATACGACGCCGACGAATTTAGACGCGGAACTACCATGCAGAACATCGAACAGCTGCGCCGTTCTGACCGTCGATGCATGCAGCGCTCGTGCGCACGGGCAAACGGATTTCCGCCGACCGCCCCTGAACTACGTGTTATTGCCCAAGCAGCCGAACGAAATGATGGGTGGCAGCACGCCGCCGCGCTGGGTCGCAGCGTTCGGGATCCTCAAAGCGCCGCGGTTTCAGGCTGGGCCTCGGAGCACAACTTCCCGATTGGCGGCTCGGCCGCGATGGGTACTGTGAACCTCGCTATGTACACCGGCATTGTCACTGGCACGTTCCCCGTGGTCTCGCTGACCCGCAAACCGGCCTCGGCGTCGTTTGCGGTGGAGCTCGATGCGAAACACGTGGCGGGCCTCGAGCTTGGCGCCAGCGTCAATCTCGACGGCGTGTGCATGACGGTGACGAGAATCGACGGGGTTCGCGCGTATTTCGACGCGTCGAGCGAAACCTTGTCGCGCACGACGCTGGGGGAGCTGCGCGAAGGCAGACTGCTTAACGTCGAACGCTCCGCGAAAGCAGGGGCGGAAATCGGCGGCCATCCCATTAGCGGACACGTGGATGGCACCGCGGAATTGGTGGCGATCGACCGCTCGGAGAACAATTGTGCGATCGCGTTTCAACTCCCTCGCGAATATGCCCGCTACGTTTTCAACAAGGGTTTTATCGCGCTGAACGGCTGCAGCCTCACCGTGTCCGAGCTGGATAAGAAGTCGGCGCGGTTTCGCGTTTTTCTGATTCCGGAAACGCTTCGCCTCACGACGTTCGCTTCCGCCCAGATCGGAGATCGCGCCAACTTCGAGATCGATCGTCAGACCCAAGTGATCGTCGACACAATCGAGGCCGCCGTGGAGCGCGTCCTAAGCGAACGCGCACTACGGTAGGCCACGCCGACGCGCAAAGCGCAGCACGAACCCTCGCGAGGTTTTCGCGCCCCTCTTCGCGCGGACGCGAAGAACGCGGGCTTCAAGCCGCCTTCACTGCCAGTAGCCGTCGACGAAGGTGTATTCATTGCCGCGTTGTTGCCAACGCGCGGGCACCCACGTCGCGCCGGGGCGCGGCGGCGTTTCCCAATGACCCGCAATCCACTGCTGCTGGTTATTGCGCCACGCCCAGTACCCTTGGATCCAAACGTGCTGCGGCGACGGCTGCGGCGCAGGCGTTTCCGCCAGCGGCGCGGGCGGCGGCTGGTTCACCACAATCACGGGCGCAGATGCAGCTGGTGCGGGTGCGACCATCGGGGCCGGGGCCGGCGCTTGGATCACCGTCGGTGCGGGCGTTTGCACCACGATTGGACGATGACCGCAACCCGCAGCCATTAAAACCATCCCTCCCGTGAGGATGCTCGCGAAGCCAAACCGACGATACGATTGGGTAGAGTTCATTCCGGCATCGACGGCAAATGCGAGCAAAGGTTCGTCGTCAATCCGCGCCGGTTTGTCTCGCTTTAGGGTAAAAAGAAAAGGCGCGGATCGCTCCGCGCCTCACCTCGTAAATGGATAGACTGTTAATAATCAGTCCCAATAGCCCTCATAGAAGCGCCATGAGGTACCTTCCGGCTGCCAACGCGGCGGGACCCACACGGCTCCGGAGCGCGGCGGGATTTCCCAGTGTCCGGCGGTCCATTCGTAGCGTTCGTTGCGCCAGGACCAGTATCCCGGAATCCAGACGTGGTCGGATGTCGGACGCGCCGTCGGCACCTCTTGTTGGGCGGCGGGCGGCGCTTGCATCACGACGATGGAGCTCGCCCCTGTCGGGCTCGGGACCGTGGCGACGGTCGCCGGCGCAGGCGCGGAATACGTCGGATAGGTCGCAGGCGCCGTGTAAACGGTGGCGGGCGCCGTAGCAGGGGGTGGCGGTGGAGGAGCGGAAACGACATGCGATTCCGGCTCCGACGCGCAACCGGCCAGGAAGCCGATAGCGCCGCAAGCAGCGAGGGCGCAGAACATCGAACGGGTGCGCCGCAGTTCGGAGGAGACCGGGACTATGCTTTTCATACTTTGCCCGCAGACTCCGGATTCCGCCCTTGGTTCGCCCGAACGCGCTTACGAGCCATGGGTTGCCCGCCCCATCGCGCGCGAAGTTCCAATCCGCGTTTGTCACGCAATACGTGACAAACGCGATTGGCCCGGGCGCGGGGCGAGAAGCGGTATGCGGTTCCGGGTTTGCGTAAGCGCGCGCGCGTGTGTTCGTTCAACGCCCAAACGTCATGCAACGCACGCTCGTCAAAGACGCTCTTCAAGCCGCGGTTCCGATGGACGCCATCTTGCTCGAAGGCTGGGTTCGCACTCGGCGCGACGCGAAGGCATTCTCGTTCATCGAGCTCAACGACGGCTCGTCGCTCAAGGGCATCCAAGTGATCGCGAATGCGACGCTCGCCGATTATTCGCAGATCGAAAAAGTGACCACGGGCGCAGCCCTTCGCGTTCGCGGCAAGCTGGTTCCTTCGCAGGGCCAAGGGCAAAAATGGGAAGTCGTGGCCGCGTCGTTCACCGTCGTCGGCGAAGCGGACGCCACTTATCCACTCCAGAAAAAGGGCCACACGCTCGAGTTCCTCCGCGAGATCGCGCACCTTCGTCCGCGCTCGAATCTTTTCGGCGCGGTGTTCCGCGTGCGCAGCCGGCTGGCTTTCGCGGTGCACGAGTTCTTCCAATCGCGCGGCTTCTTTTACGTGCACACGCCGATCGTCACCGCGAGCGATTGTGAAGGGGCGGGCGAGCTGTTTCGCGTGTCGACGCTCGACCCGAAAAGCCCGCCGAGGACTCCCGAGGGCGCAATCGACTACCAGCAGGATTTTTTCGCGCGCCCCACCTTCCTCACCGTCAGCGGGCAGCTCGAAGCCGAAATCTTCGCCTGCGCGCTATCCAACGTGTACACGTTTGGCCCCACTTTTCGCGCGGAGAATTCGAACACCTCGCGGCACGCCGCGGAGTTTTGGATGATCGAGCCGGAAATCGCCTTTTGCGACCTGCAGGGCGATATGGCGCTCGCGGAAGATTTCGTGAAGCACCTGATCCGCGACGCCAAGCAACACTGCGCCGCCGACCTGGAATTCTTCTCGAAGTTCGTGGACAAGGAACTACTCAACCGACTCGACTTCGTGCTGGAGCGGCCTTTCCAGCGCTGCTCATACACGGAAGCGATCGACATCCTGGAGCGGAGCGGACGCCAGTGGGAGCACCCGGTCAAATGGGGCGACAACATGCAGAGCGAACACGAGCGTTTCCTCGCGGAGGAACACTTCAAGTGCCCGGTCACGGTCTACAACTATCCACGCACGCTGAAGCCATTCTACATGCGCGTGAATGACGACGGCAAAACCGTCGCAGCGATGGATCTGTTGGTGCCAGGGATCGGGGAGATCATCGGCGGCAGCCAGCGCGAAGAGCGCCTCGAGGTGCTGCGCGATAACATGGCGCAGCACAAACTCAGCGAGAAAGACTATTGGTGGTATCTCGATCTGCGCCGCTATGGCAGCGTGCCCCATGCCGGATTCGGACTCGGCTTCGAACGCATGCTGATGTTCGTCACCGGCGTTGGAAACATCCGGGACGTGATTCCTTTCGCGCGCACGCCGGGCACGGCGGAATTCTAAGACGTCGCGGAAATCGAGCGGAGCCCGATCGGGACATCGGGCTCCGCCTGTCCATTCCCGCCAACAGGCGGATTCAACGCCAGCGGCCTTCGATGAAGATATAGCTGCCGCCGCGATGCACTTCACGGATGGCCAGCAGCAGATGCTCGGCCGGGCTGTCCTTCAGGATGTAGCCGTTCGCGCCGGCCTCCATCCCTTCCGCCAGGTAGTCTTCGTCGTCATACATGGT
>CBINOT010000100.1:0-21677 GCA_966252355.1 uncultured Opitutus sp.
GCAGCGCGGACGAAACGAGATCCTCATCCTCGATCTGGTGGGGCCAACGGAGCCGGTCATCGCCGGGCTGCGCGAACCGATCTTGGACATACTCCGGCTTGAGCTCGATTTCAGCCGCAGCGCCCGCGCAACCGGTGAATTCAGTGCGGATGCCGCGGTCCGATCACAGCACGCCGAGCTAAAGGATGCGCCCGGATGGCAAACGATCGAATGGGGCGAACCGGTCGATGCCCGGTATTTTGCTTTTGAAATTCTGGCCACGCACCGGAATCGGCCGCTCGCCGCGATCTCCGAGTTGGAGCTGCTCGACTCGGCGGGGCGGTCATTGTCGAAAGCGAGCTGGCACATCGTTTGGGTTTCCGGCGAGGAGACCACATCCCTGCCCGGTTACGTGGAGAACATCCTCGACGGCCAGCCGAACACCTTCTGGCTCACGGCGCCGGTGTGCGCTCCGCATCCGTTTCCGCATCGCGTCGTGATCGACCTGGGCCGAAACGAACGCATCGCGGCGTGTCGTTCCTTGCCGCGCAACGGAGAAAGTGACGTCGGCGGACGGGTCAGCGAGTGCCGTGTCTACTTCTCCGCCGAGCCATTCGGACTAACGATTCCCTGAGCGAATTTAGCCGGCACCGTCCGTTATATATACAGATGAAATATAGCGCACCGCCGATACTGGACGCATCAGTAACAGAGGTTTTTCAGGACGCAGCCGCGCTCGCGAAGCTCGCCCGCTTTCAAGCCTGGTCGGGCAACGTACCCAACCAACCCCGACCACGACGATGGCGCCGCCTTTCAGCTGGTCCGATCGGTCGTACGCTGGCGCCGGCGTCGAGCAATCGGATTTCGGTCAACAACCCAAATATCAAAGCCTGGACCGCGAAGACTTACATGGGGACGATCGAGTGTTACTTCGGACAAGGCGGCGTGCTTTCAGGGAGTTTCTTCCGGCGCGAGTTCAAAAACTTTTTCGCGAGCACGGTGTTCGTGCCGTCGGTCGGGCGCGCCGGCTGTATCTCACCGGCGGGAGTTATGCTCCGGATACCTTCAGTTATTCGCGCCAACGGCTTTATATCGATGCGACGGCCGAATTCCGCGTGACCAAATCGCTGCAGGTCTTCGCGGCGGTGAAGAACCTCAACAACACACCCGAGGAGTTCGATAACATGAGCTCCGTGACGCCTGAGGTCGCGAGGCTGCGCCAGCACGAGGACTTTGCGGCGCTCTGGACATTTGGCGTGAAAGGTTCGTTTTGCGCCGTACAGTCTCAGGTTTATCGTCCAACCCCTAGACGTTCTACCATCTCATGCTCGCCTTCATCTGCCTTGCCGCGTTCGGCGTTCGTCGCCGAGATCCTCTCGTCGCGCTTGTCCTCGCGGCCCTGGTCCTAAGTCCGCACCGCGGCGTCGCTAAATCTGATACGATCGTGCCAGGCGAGCCCTGGCCCGACAACCGCGGCGCGCATATTCAGGCGCATGGCGGTGGCGTCATCAGACATGGCGACACGTTCTATTGGTTTGGCGAAGACCGTGGCCGCGACAATGACACGAGCAAACGCCACGTCGCCTGTTACGCGTCGAAGGATCTCGTGAATTGGGAATTTCGCCGGCAGGTGCTCGCTCAAGCGGATCCCGAAGACTTTGGTCCCAAATGGATTCTCGAGCGGCCGAAAGTCTATCCCCACGCCCGGACGAAAAAGTTCGTGATGTACATGCACATCGACGGCCCGATGCCCGGGCGGGAGGGCAATTACCAACTCGCCCGCGTTGGCGTCGCGGTTAGCGACACCGTCGACGGTCCCTATACCTATGTCCGGAGCTTCCGGCCGCTTGGCCTCGAGAGCCGTGACATCGGCCAGTTCATTGACGACGATGGCACTGCCTATCTGATCTTCGAATCGCGGCCCACCAAAGGCTTTTATATCGCCAAGCTATCGGAGGATTACCTTTCCGTCGAAAAAGAGATCTGCTTCTTCAAAGCGCCGCTCGAGGGCGGAGCGGTCGTACACTACGACGGGTTGTATTACATGGTCGGCTCCGCTTTGACCGGTTGGAACGCAAATCCCAACAAATACGCGACCGCTGCGTCGCTGTCAGGGCCGTGGTCCGAGTTGAAGGACATCGCGCCACCCGAGACCAAGACCTACGGTTCGCAGTCGACGAACCTCCTTAAGGTCGTCGGGACCGAGCGGACCACCGTGATATTTCTCGGCGATATCTGGCGGCCGAAGACGCAATGGGATTCGCGCTATCTCTGGATGCCCTTAGAAATCGGCGGCGGGAACATGAAACTCCCGCAGCCGCGTCCGTGGACGATCGACGTTGCGACGGGCGTCGCTAAACTCAAGGGCGACTGAGTAGAAGTACGCTCCGAGCCGCGCGGGAGCTCCCTCAAGTTGCGGAGTGAAAATCCGATCATGACGCATCGCACCTATGTTCACCTTATCGACTTGGTTCAGGGCGATTCGAGTCACGGCGGCCACGTTTGCCTTCGGGGCCGCCAGCGTCATGTCAGCCGGACCTTCCGTGTTGGTCGTGCTCAAATCGAAGGTCGGCTATTGGAAGGAACTCGCGGACGCCGCTGAAGCCGCGGCGAAGGTGGCAGGCGCGACGGTTGTCGTTCGCTCGCCACCGACCGAAGAAAGCTCTGGAGCGCAGGTACGTCTATTGGAACTGGCGCTCAAAGAGCAAAAATTCGACGCCCTCATCATCGCGGCAATCAATCCCAGCGCGACCCTGCCAATTTTGCAGGACGTGAGAAGTCGAGGGATACGCGTGGTGGCACTGGACGCACCACAACCCGATTACGACGCTGACTGCTATGTCATTTCCGGCAACCAAGCCGTGAACGAGTCCATCGCCGAGCTAGCCAAGTCTCTCGACCAAAAGGGCGAAGTGATCGCCTTCCGCCAAGCTCAACTGGCGGGACCGCGCCAGAGACGCGAATTGGCCGTCCTCAATAGCCTGGGCCAATTCAAGGATCTAAAAATCTACAGTGACATCTACCTCGATACGAATGTCGCCGAGAGCGAGACGAAGATTGAATTCGCGCTTTCAAAGCATCCCGGATGCCGCGCATTGGTGACGACCTCCTCGCTCAGCGCCCTCGCGACGCTTCGGGTGAGCGAGAAAGAGGCGCATCGGGGAAAATTGAAAATCGTGGGGGTCGGCTATCGCTTGCCCGGCGAGGCCGTGAAGGCATTCAAAAACGGTTCGCTTGTAGCGTGGGCCGTCGAACCCTCCGAGCCGATCGGTAAACGCGCGCTGGAATGCGCCGTAGATCTTTGCAGCGGACGTACGGTCACTCAGGTCGTAGAGACGGAATCGTTCATGGTGACCGCGGCCGACATCGATCATGCCGACGTCCAGCGCCGGATCGACCCGATCAAGGAATAACGAGCGAGACTCGGAGTTCTGGGCCTCCGACACGCCTCCAAAAGGGTCGCGCAAGCTGCGATCTCTGGCGCATCCGCAAGCCAACCTCAAAGTCCGGCGGCTGGTGCCGTCGATGGCGGTGTGGATGCAACCGGCGGTATTGCAGGGGCCGAGGTAGCCGGTGGAACGGCTTCTCCGCTATTCTTGGTCGGAACGAGCGTCACCTTCACGGGGTTAGGACGCAGATCCTTCATCGCGCCGGTCATCGGATCGACCACGGCTCCGATAATGCCGCCGACCAAAACGTTGCCCGCCATGCCCGCGGCGCCGGCGCCCGAAATCTGGGGATTAACATTTACCGTCAACGTCTCGTACCCCTCTTTGGCGATTGTGACGACCACGGGCTCTTTCCGTGGTAGCTTGAACGATGTCGGGGTGCGGCCAGTCATCCCGTTAGATAAGGTGACGTTCGCGCCGGCTGGATCCGATTCGACGACGAGTGTGTCTTTGGTCCCGCGGGTGATCGTAGCGCACCCGGAGAGAAGGAAACAAAAGGCTGCGAGGAGCAGCGCGATATTGGTTTTGAATTTCATGATAACGAAGAAAGCGAAGCGGGAAGTAAACGAGGCATGCGAATCATACGCCAAGATGGATCGACGATGTACAACCAAAACTATCGATATACTGCGAATGTGTAGGATGACCGTACAGGCCGTATAACCCACGACTCTCCCCGAGGACGCGTTGCCGCTTCTTCGAGCGTGGACGATAATTTGCTCCTACCGCTCTTCTTTCTCTGCCAACAAGAGCAGCATGAAAATCCTGTTTCTCGGCGGCACGGGCATCATCAGCACAGCGTGCGTGCAGCTGGCGGTCGCGCGCGGGCACAACGTCACAGTGCTCAATCGGTCGCATCGCGGCAGCATGCCAGGGACGCGCCAATTGACTGCCGACGTCGCGTCGCCGGACTTGGCGCAGACGATCGGCAGCGAGCGTTGGGATGCGGTGGTGGATTTTTTGGCCTACGATCCGGCGGCGATCGAGCAACGGCTGGCGTCCTTTCGCGGCAAGACGGGCCAGTACGTGTTCATCAGCTCGGCCAGCGCCTATCAGAAGCCGGCGACGCACTATTTGATCACCGAATCGACGCCGCTCGCGAATCCGTTCTGGGACTATTCGCGCGGCAAGATCGCGTGTGAAGAGCGCCTGGTGCGCGCCTATCGCGACGAGTCGTTTCCCATCACGATCGTGCGGCCGTCGCTCACGTATGGAGATATCGTCGTGCCGTTGGCCGTGAACAGCTGGGAAAAGAGCTTCACCGCGATCGCTCGGTTGCGCGCCGGCAAACCGCTCATCATCCCGGGCGATGGACTCACCCTTTGGACCATCACGCACAATTCCGACTTTGCGAAAGGACTGGTGGGTTTGCTCGGCCACGCCGGCGCGATTGGCCACGCCATTCATATCACCTCGGACGAGGCCCTGACCTGGAACCAGATTTACGAGGCTACGGCCGAAGCGGCTGGCGTATCGACGCCGCGTTTCGTGCACATCGCGTCCGATTTCATCACGGCCTGCCTCCCGGACATGATGGGAACGCTCACCGGCGACAAATCGAACTCCGCCTTGTTCGACAATACCAAGATCAAACGGCTCGTGCCGGACTACGTGGCCACCACGCGATATCGCGATGGGATCAAGCGGACGATCGAGTGGTTCGACGCCGAGCCGAAGCGGCAAGCGACCGACGAAGCACTGGGCGCCACCTGGGACCGATTGATCGCCGCGTATGAGCGCGGGCTGGACGCGGCGCGCAAAGAATTCGGGCAGACGTGAGGGGCGCCAACGACGCCGATTCACGAAACCCGGTAGCGGAAGCCGTGCGGCTTTCGTTCCCCGAAACGCTCACGCATTCCGCTACAGGGGAAAGCAGCCGATCGCGACATCGATCTCCACCCGGTCACGGCGTTCGACGATGAACACGCCCGGACGCGCATTACGCGGCTGACACCGCGAAATAGTCGAGTTTGTTGCGGACCGTTCGATGACAACAACGCAAACGAGCCCACCTCTCGACGCCCGCAATGCGTTCGGATGCTCGACCGTCGTGTTCTTGCGCCTGCTCGCCGTCATTTACGCGATCGCGTTCGTGTCGGCGTGGACGCAGCTCGATGGTCTCGTCGGCCCACACGGCATCGCACCGGCGCAGGCATATTTCGCCGCCGCGCACGAACAACTCGGCGCCACCGCGTACCGCGCGTTTCCGTCGCTCTGCTGGGTGTTTGGTAGCGCTGGGTTTCTGTCGGTGCTGTGCGCGACCGGCACCGGCTTGGCGGTGCTGCTGTTCGCGGGTGTGGCGCCGCAACTCTGTTTGTTTCTGCTCTGGGCCGGCTATCTCTCGATCGTCAATGCCGGCCAGCAGTTCTTCGGCTTTCAATGGGACGGCCTGCTCCTGGAAACGACCCTGCTCGCAATCTTCGTCAGCCCGTGGAAATGGCTGCCCATCTGGCGTGCCGAAGAGCCGCCGGCACTGGCGCGACTGCTGATTTGGTGGCTGCTCTTTCGCCTGATGTTTTTCGCGGGCGTGGTAAAGCTCGCGAGCGGCGATCCGACGTGGCGCGACCTGACTGCGCTGACGTTTCACTATGAGACGCAGCCCTTGCCGACCGCGCTCGCATGGTTCGCCCACCAGATGCCGCTCGGCTGGCATCGGTTCGAATGCGACGCAATGTTCGCAATCGAGCTCGGGGTGCCGTGGTTGATCTTTGCCCCGCGACGGTGGCGTCACGCTGCCGCGCTCGTGCTCGCCGCGCTCATGATCGCGATCGCCGCCACCGGCAATTACACCTTCTTCAACGCCCTGGCGATCGTCCTATGCCTCTCGTGCATCGACGATGCCGCCTGGCGATGGCTTTGGCGCCAAGTCCTTCGCCGAGCGATGACCGCGTCGGGAAATGCCGAGGTCGCGCCGGTGCAGCCGCGTCGGCCCTTGTGGCAGCGGTACGCGTTGAACGCGTTTGCGACGTTCACGATCGGTTACACGGGCGCGGCCGCCTTGATGACGCTCGGCTCCGGGCTCGGGACGCCGCCGGGCTTCGAAACGATCGCCCGCTATGTCGATCCGTTGCGGACCTTCAATCGTTACGGGCTGTTCGCCGTGATGACCCATCCGCGACCTGAACTGATTATCGAAGGCAGCACCGACGGTCGCGAATGGAAAGCGTACGAATTTCCGGCCAAGCCTGGCGCGCTCGATGCGCGTCCCACGTTCGTCGCACCGCATCAGCCGCGGCTCGATTGGCAGCTGTGGTTCGCCGCCTTGGGAGAACCGAGCCAGAACTCGTGGGTGCTATCGCTCTGCGAGCATCTTCTGCGCGGCACGCCCGAGGTGCTCGGATTGGTGGCGAAGAACCCGTTCCCGAACAATTCGCCGCGTTACGTCCGAGTTCTGCGCTACGAGTATCACTTCACCGATGCGACGACGCGCGCCCGGAGCGGCAACTGGTGGCGCCGGAGCTTGATGGATGTCTACATCCCGCCCGTGTCGCTCCGGTAGGTTCGCGGCGGAATAGAGAAGTTCGCTCCACCACTTTTCTTTTTGCGCCCGCTGAGCCTTTTTGCGGCACTGGTCGACCATGCCCGACCAAGCCCGCGATCGCTTCCTCGACCTTTTCCGCACGACGCTGCGGGATGGTTCGTTCGTGAAAGCGACGCTGGGAAAATATCGCGGCGCGGACGCTACCTTGCGCAATGTGTTCCTGCGTCCGACGACGCTGAAGACCGGACCACACGTGACGTTCGTCTGGCGTCATGCGACGCGCGACATCACCAAGAACCTCGAGCCGCACGCGGCAGGCGAGCAGGTCGCCGACTTGATCGGCCGCGATTTTCTCGACGCGCATCTCTTCACGACCCAACAAACCGCGCAGCTCGAAACGAAAGCCGACGGCACGTCGCGGATACGCATCACTATGGTGGCCGCGAAGCCGAACGCGGCGCCGGTGGTCCACGACCGGGCGAAGCGACACGTGATTCCCGCCGACACGCCGTGGGTGCGCGCGCTTGGCGTGACGAACGATCGCGCTCAGCCACGCGAAGGGATGGCGGACAAGTTTCGGCAAATTCAAAAATTTGCCGAGGTGGTTTCGCACCTCGTCGACGAGGCCGAATTCTCGGGCGGCGCCTCGCCGCTGCGGGTCGTCGATATGGGCAGCGGCAAAGGATATCTTACCTTCGCGCTGGCGGCGCTGCTCGGCGAACGGGGAGACGTTCGCGGCGTAGAAGCGCGTCCCGAGCTTATAACGCTCTGCAATAAAATCGCCGCGGAGAACGGCCTCGCGCCGCGTCTCCGCTTTAGCGCCGGCCACATTGCCGACGCTCCGCTCGAGGGCTGCGATATTCTGATCGCGTTGCACGCGTGCGACACCGCGACCGACGATGCCTTGGCGCGCGGCATCGCGGCGGGAGCGCGTCTCCTCGTGGTGTCCCCCTGCTGTCAGAAGGAACTGCGCCGCCAATTAAAGGCGCCACCGGTGTTGGCGGACGCCCTCCGGCATGGCATTTTTCAGGAGCGGCAAGCCGAGTTCGTGACGGATGCGTTGCGGGCGCAATTGCTGGAATGGGCGGGCTATCGCACGAAGGTCTTCGAATTTATTTCCACCGAGCACACGGCGAAAAACCTCATGATCGCCGGGATCAAGCAGCGCGCAGCCGGCGACGCCGACGATCCGCTGGCGCAACGCGTGCGTGAATTCGCCCGGTTCTACGGCATTCGCGAGCAGGCGCTCGCCAAACATCTCGCATTCGATTTCGCGTAGCACATGCGTACTCCTTCCCTTTTCTCCATGAAATTTATCTCTTCAGTCCTGCTCGTTTTCTTGGCGTCCTCCGTCGCCTGCGTCGCCGACGAAGCCAGCCATCGTCAAGTTGCCGCCGACATGATCGACGTCATCAACGGTCCGGCCGTGCTGCGCGCCGGCATCGATTCCGCGCTCGACCCCATGCTCGAGCAATTACAGAGCCAGGGCGCTCCCGCCGCGGCGATTCGCGAGATCAAAGCCGCGGTGACCGAGTGGGTGAACAAGGAAATCGTTTGGGACGAAATCCGGCCCAAGCTCATCGATCTCTATGCGCGCGAGTTCAACGAAGAGGAGCTGAAGGCGCTGCTCGCGTTCTATAAAACACCTGTCGGCGCGAAAGCGCTGAACCGGCTGCCGGCGCTCTTCGCCGAGGGGGCGAAAATCGGCCAGGAATACGCCGAGACGAAGCAGGCCTCGCTCAACGCGCGGTTGGAGAAGATCGCCGAAAAGTATAAAGATCAGTTGAAGGCTCCGGAAGCCGCCGCCGAGGCGGCGCCCGAAACGCAGGCCGACAAACCGGCCGAAAAGCCAGCCGCCGATACGACCGCACCCGCGCCGGCGCAACCCGAGCCGAAGAAAAAGTAGTCCAGGCCAAATGGCGCGCGTGCGATGACTTGGGACGAGGTGGAGTGGGCGGTGCTGGATCGGTTGCGCGAGGGATTTCTCTCGGGCGGTGCCGCCGCTGGGCCGTATTGGCAGTCGCCGGAGGACTTGGCGAATTACGATTTCACGTACGGCGAACGCATCGGCTGGAAATGGGATCACGTGCTGCGCGAACTAACATTGCGCGGATGGCGGCCGCGCGGCGGCCAGGTGCTCGATTGGGGCTGCGGCAGCGGCATCGCAGGGCGGCGGGTCGTTTCGTATTTCGGTGCGGCGGCGTTCGCGTCGCTTACCTTGTGGGATCACTCGCCCGTAGCGTGCGACTTCGCCGCGGACGTAGCGCAAAAGACCTTTCCGTCCTTGCGCGTCACGCAAGCGACGCCCGGCTTCCTCAATAGCACGGAACGAATTGGACTGCTCGTCATCAGCCACGTGCTCAACGAACTGTCGGTGGAGGCGCGCGACGCGCTGCGCCTGCTCGCGGTGCGCGCCGATGCGATTCTTTGGGTCGAGCCGGGGACGCATGACGTAAGCCGGCAACTCGGCGGTTTTCGCGAGCAGCTGCGCGGCAGTGGATTTCGCGTCGTGGCGCCGTGCACGCACGAAAACGAATGCCCGATGTTTGCGATCGGACGGGAGCGCGACTGGTGCCACTTCTTCGCGCCGCCGCCGTCGGAGATATTTGCCGACTCTAATTGGGTAAAGTTCGGCCATCGCGCCGGCATCGATCTGCGCAGCTTGCCGTACGCCTTTCTCGCGCTGGATCGCCAGGGCACCGGCACAGTGGCTCCCGTCTCGGATCGGCGTTCGGTCGAAATGCCGACGATCGATCCCTATGCGGCGGACGCCTTGGTCAAACAAACTGAGAATGTGACTGCGCTCGGTGGCGATGGCGCGAATCCACCGATCGACGGCGAATCGGCCGAAGATGCCCATCGGAGATCGGCGCCGCTAACGGATCTTTCGCGCGTCATCGGACGCGTTGAACACTTCAAGCCATACGCGCGGCTGCTGAATTGCGACGCCACCGGGTTAACCGATTTGGAACTGCCCAAGCGCGCCGACCCTGCGCTCTATAAACAACTCGAGCGGACGAAGTCCCCGCTGGTGTACCGTTGGCGTCGCGAGGGAAAGAAGATTCTCGGCGGAGAACCCGTGCAAGCGCCCGGCCCCGCTTGAGACGCTGCCGGCACGCTTGACTCACTCTCGTGGCTCTGAAACATCGACCGCTTCACCCTTTCATCACCCATGGGCCAACAACTAAACAAGACCATCAAACGCAGTCGCCGTGCCGCCTACCTGAAGCGCAAGAAAGAGCGCATCAAGGCCGCCAAGAAGAAGTAAGCGCGCGTCAGCGACCACCGAACGCCGCGGCCCCGAAACATCGGGGCCGTTTTGCTTTTCGCCCTACCGTCCGTTCGCTCCCCGGCCTTTCCGCCCGCTCGCGGCTTAAACGACCGTCGGCGTCAGCCAGGCTGATGCCCTCTCCCTTTCCCGCATGATCAAGGTCAGTCTCATCTCGCTCGGTTGCGCCAAGAATCTCGTCGATAGCGAGATCATGGTCGGTCACCTGCATCAGGCCGGCATGACGGTCGTGCCTGAAGCCGAAAAAGCCGACGTCGTCATCGTCAACACCTGCTCGTTCATCGATTCCTCGAAGGAAGAATCGATCGGGCATATTCTCGACGTGCACGAACAGCGCGGCATGAAAAAGCGGCGCAAGGACCAAAAGCTGATCGTGGCCGGCTGCATGTCGCAGCGATTTGCGAAGGACCTGCCGAACGCGCTGCCGGAGGTCGACGCCTTCATCGGTCTCGACCAAGTGACCAAGGTGGCGCCGATCATCGAGGAGATCTTCGCCAAGGAGCGCGGCGAGCAGCACGTGCCGGTATCTTTTATCGAAGGCCGGTCGACGTATATCCCCGATTACGACACACCGCGGTTCCGGCTGACCCCAAAACATTTCGCATACATCAAGATTGCCGAAGGCTGCAATCACCCCTGCACGTTCTGCATCATCCCGCAGATCCGGGGACGCCATCGCAGCCGCACCGTCGAGAGCGTCGTCGCCGAAGCGCGGCAGCTGGTCAAAGAGGGCGTGAAGGAAATCAACCTGATTTCGCAGGACACGACCTTCTTCGGCATGGACACCTGGGAGCAGCGGCCCAATCCGCGCACTCCGGTCGATTCGTCGCGCGGCACGGCACTGACGACGCTGCTCCGGGAGCTCAACGCGATCGAAGGCGATTTTTGGATTCGGTTGCTGTACACGCATCCGGCACATTGGAGCGACGAGCTGATTCGCACGATCGCGGAATGCCCGAAAGTCGCGCGTTACATCGACATTCCGCTCCAGCACATCAGCGACCATATGCTGGGGCTCATGCAGCGCGAGACGTCGTCGGCCTACATTCGCGACCTCATCCAACGAATTCGCGCCGGCATCCCGGGGATCGCGGTGCGCACGACCTTTATCGTCGGGTTCCCGGGTGAAACCGACGCGGACGTCGACGAACTCTGCGAGTTTATTCGCGAAACGAAATTCGAGCGGCTCGGCGTGTTCCGGTATTCACAGGAAGAAGGCACCCGCGCGGCCAAGATGGAGCAGCAGTTATCGAAGAAACTAAAGGAAGCCCGCTGGCATCGGGTGATGAAGCTTCAAAAAGAAATCGCGGCCGACGTGAGCAAGAGCTACGTCGGTCGGACATTGAAGGTCTTGGTGGAGGAGCCCGGTGTCGCGCGCGGTGAAGCCGATGCGCCGGACATCGACGGTCGCGTTTACGTCCCGATCACCGTGCCGGTGGGCGCATTCGCGCAGGTGAAGATCACCGGTTTCGAAGACTACGATTTGCTCGCGTTGCCGGTTGGACAGGAACCGGTGACGCGCAAGGTCGCCAAGCAAGCTCAGTAACTCCGGGTCCGCCGCTTGGTCCCTTGGCCAGGCGAACCCTCGATCCGCCGGCCCAGACTACGCGATCGTGTCGAGCATCTCGCGCAGCCGATCGATATCGACTTGGATTTTTTCGCCGAGCTGCTGCGCCTTGCGCAGGCACGTCGACATATCGTTCGCCAGCGGCTTCGCTTTGTACATCGCGAGCGCTTCCTCGGCCTCTTGAAAACGGGCCGCGAGCGCCGCGGCGCCCAGGCCGCTGAGCAATTGTTTCAAATTGCCCGCGCGAACCGCCAGCGAACGCACCCGCGGATAGTCCGTCGCCCGACGAGCATCAGTGGCCCACATATCCGCGACCCGGACGAAATGCGCGACCAACTCGCGATGGGCATCGCGATCCACCTCGAAGCGCTGCCGCGCCGCCGACAAATCGCGCAGCACCGGAATCGCGACGGCCGAAGGCCGGCAAACATGCCACACTTTTTCGAGAACCGTGGTCCGCGTGAAGGGTTTGACGAGAAACTCGCGGATGCCGCGAGCAGCCACGGTTGCGACTGTCGCCCGATCGGTGCTCCCGGTGCACACGATGACCGGCAATTGCGAAAAACGCGGGTCGGCCCGGGTCCGGTCCAGCCAGTCGAGTCCGCTGCTCCCCGGCATCATCAGATCGATGATCGCGAGCTTGATGTCGGGATTGGTTTCCAATGCCTCCCACGCTTTCACGCCGTCTTCCACCGGCAGCAGGTCATAGCCGGCTTGGGCGGAGTTGAGAATATCGACCATCAGCGTGCGGGAAACGCTGTCGTCGTCGGCAATCAGAATCTTCATGGAAGCGCGGGGCTGGCTTCAACAGGCTGTAATGGGACCGTGTCCCGGCGGCGACACTATTCATTCTCAGTACTATTTCGCATCATAAGGCCGAACAGGGCCTGGGATTCGGACCGCCGGCGATTCAGTAACGTGCGATCGCGCCGATATGGATCAGGGCACGCTCTTGGTGCCGCAACCGATCGGTGTTGCCAGTCGCGGCACCGTCGCACCGCCCACCGGGGACATGCATCTACACGAATTTGTAAGGTATCGGCTCGATCTGGCGATCCTAGCGCTGCTCGTTGTCGCCGGCGTTTGGATCGCACGCACGGCGATCAAACGGCGAGTAAGAACGCCGATACGTTTGTCGCCGATCGTGCCATTCGTCGTCGCCGCCATGACCGCGGTCGGGGCCGTTTTGGCGGAGGTAGGCGCCGAGAAGCAGCGCGATTTCTTACGTTCCATCTTCGCCGGATTCGGCCCCACCTATGCGGCGGAGCTCAAACAGATGGGCCACGCGAAGGTCACCTTCGATACGCCGCCCAACGACCCGACTTACCTTTCGTTGATCGCGATCGAAAAGGAATGGCTGCGACTCAATCCCTTGATCGCGGACATCTACACGTTCCGTCGCGACCACGAGGGCCGAGTGCGTTTTGTCGTCGATTCGGAAACTGACTATGACCACGACGGCAAGATTGCGGGCGAACGCGAACAACGCACGCCGATCGGCGAGGCGTATGCGGAGGCAACTCCGGCCTTCTATCGCGCGCTCGAAGGCACATCGACGTTCGATTCGACTTTCGTGGCGGACCGGTGGGGCGTCTGGGTGTCGTCGCTGACGCCGATCTACGACGACGCCGGTCATGTCGAGGCCGGGGTCGGGATCGATTATCCGGCGCAAGCGTGGTACGTCGCAATCGCCGTTCGTCGCGGGCTGGTCCTCACCACCGTGGCGTTTCTCATCGGCCTGCTCCTGACCAGCACCGTCTTGTTGACGCTCATGCGCGGCGAGATCGCGGAGCGGGCCGCCGCACAACACGCGTTGCAGAGCGCCAAAGATGCCGCCGACGCCGCGAATCGCGCCAAAAGCGATTTTCTCGCCGTCATGAGTCACGAAATCCGGACGCCGCTCACTGCCATCACGGGTTACGCGAGCATGCTCGAAGAAACGCCGCTCGACGCCGAGCAGCAGCGCTATGTCCGCACGATGCGGCGCGGCGCGACGACCCTGGTCGACCTGCTCAACAACATTCTCGATTTTTCCAAGCTCGAGGAAGGCAAGCTCCTGCTCGAAGAGACGGCATGCGCACCGGCCGAAGTCGTGCGCGAAGTGCTGGACCTGCTCGCGGCGAATGCCGCCGAAAAGAACCTCGCGCTGAGTTACGATGACCGGTTGAACGGCCCGCTGCTCATCGCCAGCGACACCGCGCGGCTGCGTCAAATTCTGCTCAACCTCGTCGGCAACGCGGTCAAATTCACGGCGCAAGGCTCGGTCACGGTAATCGGCAGTTGGACGCCGGTCTCGCATGAGCCGGACACCGGCACGTTGGAAATCACGGTCGCGGATACGGGACCTGGCATCCCGGCCGAACAATTGCCGAAGCTGTTTCAAATGTTCACGCAAGCGGATGCCGGCACGGCGCGGCGGCATGGCGGCACGGGACTCGGCCTCGCGATTTGCCGCCGGCTCGTCGAAATCATGGGCGGCAAGATCGGGGTGCGCAGCGTTCCCGGCCTGGGCTCCGACTTCACCTTCTCGTTCCCCGCGAGACGACTTCCGGTCATCGCGCCGGAAGACGTGCCGGCGGAAACGGATGGCGCGGAGACCGCAGCGGTGTGCCGCGAGGGTCGACTTCTCGTCGTCGACGATACCCCGATCAATTGCGAGGTACTGAAGGCCCTGCTGTCGCGCGCCGGGTATACGATCGACGTGGCGACCTCGGGAGCAGAGGCGGTGGCCATGGCGCAGAGCGGCGACTATCGCGCGGTCTTGATGGATATCGCGATGCCGGAGATGAACGGCGTGGAAGCCACGCGAAAAATCCGGGCATTGGAAGTCGACCGACGCACGCCGATTGTCGCGGTGACCGCGGCTACGAGCAAAGCCGACCGCGCGGCCTGCGTCGCTGCCGGTATGGATGCCTTTATTGCAAAGCCGGTCGATGGCGCTCTGCTTTTGGCGACACTGGACCGCGTCGTTGCTAATCCGACGAGCATCGGCGGCGCGTAATCTGGCGATTTTTCGCGGGCGAACGGCGGCAGGGATATCTACGCGTTCCTACGTAGTTGGGCATCCGTGGGGACACGTACCGTATTCACGGCATTCATATAAGTATTGAATACGTAAATCATTCGGTTGCGGCGCGAGTTGGCGCCGGCAGGATCGCGCCCGCGAACGCTATGTTACCCCTGGCCGAGCTGCGCGAATTTCTGCTGCGGATCCGTGTCGACGCCCTCTCCTTTGCTGCGCTGACGATCCTCTCCTCCTTCGCCTGCGATCGTTGGGCACGGATGCGATACGGCGTAAAGATCACGACCCGTCGCACCGCCATCGCAGTCATCGCGGTGCTGGGTGGCGCAACGATCGCCGCGGAGTGGAACGGCCGAGTTTTGGGCGACGTGGATCTCGGTCGACGGCTGGCAGTGTTGCTCGGCGCAGCGGTCATCGTCGCTCTCGTGCTGTATCAACACGTTCAAAGCGCCCGCTTTCGAGCGTGCTTGCGCGCGCATCTTCAAAATGAACGCCGTGCCCAACTCGCGGTGGAAGACGCCAAGCGCGCCAATCGCGCGAAGAGCGACTTTCTGGTGACGATGAGCCATGAGCTCCGCACACCATTGAACGCTTTGCTCGCCTCGGCCGATTTTTTGCTCCGGTCCCGGCTCGAGCCGACGCAACGCATGCACGCCACGACGCTCGCCCACGAAGGCACGCGGCTCGGCACAATTCTCAACGAAGTGCTCGATCTGCGGAAGATCGAGGAAGGTCGGCTGACGCTCGACCGACTGCCCTTCTCGCCGGGCGACATCGCCCGCGACGTCGCCCAATTATTCATGGCGCGCGCGGAAGAAAAACGCGTCGCGCTGGAGATCGACGCACCGCTGCCCGCCGGACTTCTCGTGGCCGGCGATGCCCGCCGCTTCCGGCAGGTGCTCGTCAATCTTGTCGACAACGCCGTCAAATTCACCGCCCGCGGCAGCGTGACGCTCGCGGTGCACTATGCCGCCCCCGCCGGCGCAGCGACCGCTGCGGCACTGGTCGTGCGCGTACGCGATACCGGGGCGGGCATCGCGGCGGAGCAACGAGCCCGGCTCTTCGGCGTCTTTGAGCCGGTCGGCTACGCGCCGCAGGCCCACGCGAACGGACCCGGCTTAGGACTGGCCCTGGCGCAACGGCTTGTCGCGCTCATGGGCGGCGAACTGCTCGTGCAAAGCAAGGTTGGCGAAGGCACCGAGTTTTCCTTTGCGCTCGCTGTATCGCCGATCGTCGTGGCCGCCCATCATACCGCCGACGCCGCGACCGCGCCGGCTCCCGATGCCCGCCCGCGGGTATTGATTGTCGACGACGTCGCGGCCAATCGCGTCTTGCTCCAGCTGTTTCTCGAGCAGCAAGGCTTTGCGGCCGATCAAGCGTGCGATGGCGAAGACGCCGTGAAGCTCGCCGGGAAAACCCGATACGATGCGATTCTCATGGATCTGCAAATGCCAAACGTCGACGGCTACATGGCCGTCCGCCGGATTCGCGCGGCCGAAACCTCCGACCACCGCGCGCTCATTCTCGCGGTGACAGGCTGCGTGGGCAAAGAGACGCGAGATCGCTGCCTCGCCGCGGGGATGGACGATTATTTCACGAAGCCGCTCGAGCTGCGAAAATTCTGCCGTACGGTGACGCAGCTGCTCGCGGCGCGGTCGCTCGACCCGCACGCGGGAGGTCGTTCGGACCTCCGCGCCGGTGTCACGCGCGAGGCGCCTGCGCCGCTGCCACAAATTGCGGAATAATGCCGTCGAAGGACCCGTTGGTAAAAAACACCACGAGTCGCGATCGGTTCTGCGGCTTGCGCGTCACATTCGCGACCAGCGTCTGCAAGAGGGCGGCGTTCGTCGGCGCGTGGTGCGCGGCGACGCCTTGCGCCGCCAGTTGCTGTGCCACCGTGGACGGATCGAAACGCTCGTCGGCCGCCAGCTTTTCCGCGCGGTTGACCGCGCCAAGATACACCTCGTCCGCTCGCGCGAGAGCGCTGACGAAGGCCGGCTGCAGTGCTTTGGTGCGCGCCGTGTTGCTGCGCGGCTCAAACGCCGCGATCAAGGTCGTGCCCGGATATCGCGCGCGAAACGACTGCATCGTTTCCGCCAGCGCGGTCGGATGATGGCCGAAATCTTCGATGATCGTCAGGTCCGGCCGTTGGAGCAGAATTTCTTGCCGACGCTTCACCCCCCGAAATCGCGCGAGACTCTCGAGCGCTAGGGCTATCGGCGCGTCGCCGATCGGCGCGAAGGGGGAATTCGACGCTGCCGCGGCACCCCTGGCCGGCGCCAATGCCAAGCCGGCCGCCGTTGCGGCCATCGCGGCATTGCGCGCATTATACAAGCCGGGGGACGACCAGCTGACCTCGGCCCAACGTTGGCCGCGCCAGAGGAGCGTGAACGTGGAGCCGGCCGGCGTCTCCGCGAAATCGGCAATTTGCGTGTCGCACGTCGCGTCCGTCCCGACGCGTACCACGCGCGTCCACGGCATCGGACCGAGTGCGCGAAGATTGGGATCGTCGCCATTCATCACGATGCAGCCATTGTGCGGGACGATGCGCACGAGATGGGTAAACGTGCGCTGCACGTCGGCGAGGTCGCGAAAAATATCCGCGTGATCGAACTCGAGGTTGTTGAGCACGGCAATACGCGGCGCGTAGTGAATGAACTTGCTCCGCTTGTCGAAGAAGGCGCTGTCGTATTCGTCGCCTTCGATCACGAAAGGATCGGCGGCACTGCCGAGGTGCGCACCAACGGGAGGGTCTTGTGGCACGCCGCCAATCAGAAATCCCGGATCGCGCTGCGCGGCCCGCAGCAGGTAAGCCGTGAGCGCCGTGGTCGTCGTTTACCCGTGCGTTCCGCACACCAAGATTTTTCGCCGCGTTCGAAGAACGAAAACGTGCAGCAATGCCGGCAAGGAAGTGAAATCGACGATTCGCGTGTCTATCAACCACTCGACTTCCGGATTGCCCCGGGACATCGCATTGCCGATCACGACCAGGTCGGGCGCCAGCCGTTGCAAGCGGATCGGATCGTAGCCCTCGTGAAGCTGAATCCCCGCGGTCGCGAGCACCGTGCTCATCGGCGGATAGACGCCGCTGTCGGCACCAAGGACCTCGTGGCCGGCGGCGCGCGCGAGCAAGGCGGCATTCCCCATCGCGGTGCCGCAAATTCCCATGAAATAGATCTTCATCCCGAGCGCGAGGGTGGCCGGGCCGAGATCGACGGCGACCACAAAACATGAAGGTATTTCGGCGCCGATGGGTTTATACTAGCAACCTCGCTCTCGGTGAAATCACGTTTTTCCCAACTGCTCGTGCTCACGGCCATGGCGGCGATTACGCCGGCCGTCCGTGCCACGAAATCCGAAACTCCGCCGGCCGTCGAAACACCGTGGAAGATTCATCAGACCACCAGCGCGATCTATCCCCTGCGGCTCCGGCAAGCCGGCGTCAGGCACGGCGAGGCGCATCTCCGCGTCAGCATTACCGCGGCGGGTAAATTGTCCGACGTGCTCGTTATCGCCTCCACCCATCGCGAATTTGGCGAGGAAGCCCTGCGGACGATAAAAGAATGGCGCTTCGAACCGGCGCGAATTGACGGCGAACCGGTCGGCGTCGTCGGCGATGTCGTCTTCGAATTCACGGTGAACGGACCCATCGCCATCGAAAAACGCCTGGCGGCTACAGGCGGTCCGCGCGAAGAAGATCTCGCCGACTACGCCTACAAGGCCCAGGGGACGAAGCGCCTCGATCGCATTCCCACGCCGAAGCATGTGGTGCCCCCGGTTTACCCGAAGGAATGGGCCGACCGTGGCATTGTGGGACACGCCACCGTCGAATTCTACATCGACGAAACGGGCACGGCTCGCGTGCCCGTCGCCACCTCCGCCGCGCATCCGTACTTGGCCGCGGCAGCGGTCGCCGCGGTGTCGCAATGGCGGTTCGAGCCGCCGACGCGGGATGGGAAACCGGTTCTCGCCTGCCTGGAGCAAGATTTCAATTTCGACCCGCAGCGATAACCCTGCGCCCAGTTCAATGCCGCCAGCCGCTCGTCAGCTGAGCCTGGCATCGCGCTTCGACTAAACGGGCCCGCCGTTCGCCTCCCGATAATGGCACCTCGTCGCCGAGGAGGGCGGAGCTTTGCCCATTTTCCCCACCATGATCAACAGACCCATACCCCCGTTCCGCTTTCTACGCGGCATCACGCTGGCGTTGGCCGCTTTGGTTCTCGCCGTAATCGGCCATGCCGAAACGAACACGGGCACGATCGAAGGCCGCGTGCTCAATGCCGACAACGGCCGTTTCCTCACCAATGCGCGCGTATCGATTGCGGGCACCAATCTCGAAACTTTCACCGACTCGCTCGGCCAATACCACCTTACCGGGGCGCCAGCCGGAGACGTTCGCCTGACCGCCTTCTACACGGGGCTGCGCACTCAGGAACTCACGGTCAAACTCACTCCCGGCGGCAATGTCATCCAAGACGTCGAGATGTCGTCGTCCGCGCGCACCACCGGCGAGATCATCAAGCTGGATGCGTTCAAGGTGGCCGCGAAGGTCGAAATGGACGCCGCCTCGATCGCGATCAACGAACAGCGCTTTGCGCCCACGATCAAAAACGTGGTGTCGACCGACGCTTTCGGCGACATCACCGAAGGCAATGTCGGCGACTTCGTGAAGTTTCTTCCGGGCGTCACGATCGACTATGTCTCGCCCGACGCGCGCACCATTTCCGTGCGTGGCGTGCCGCCCAACTACACGCCGGTCACGCTCAACGGCAATCGCATTGCGAGCGCCAATTCGTCGACGAAAGGGAGAACCTTCGAACTCGAGCAGATCTCCATCAACAATGCGGGTCGCATCGAGGTGTTGAAGTCGCGGTCGCCCGATACCGCCGCCGATGCGCTGGGCGGAGCCATCAATCTCGTGACCCGCAGCGCCTTCGAGCAAACGCGCCCGAGTTTTTCGTACCGGGCGTTTCTCAGCGCGAACGGCGACGAAAAGGAATGGGGCAAGACCCGCGGGCCGACGAACGAGCCGTCGCGCAAAATCAAACCCGGTTTCGATTTCGTCTATATCAACCCGATCTCGAAATCCGTCGGCATCACCGTCGCCGTCTTGGAATCGAATATCTTTTACCCGCAACACCGCACGCAGACGAATTATGCGCCCAACACGGCGGCGGCGGTAGGGCCGAGCGCGAGCCCGGAAAACCCATACCTGCGGAATTACCAGGTGCAGGACGGCCCCAAGAACAATCGCCGCACGTCGGTGAGCGGCACGGTGGACGTCCGGCTCAGCTCAACCGATATCGTATCCGTCAATGCGCAGTGGAATTATTACGACGCGTTTTTCGGCAACCGGCCGGTGACGTATAATACCGGCAACGCCGCGCCGGTCAGCTTCAGCGACGATTTCGTTCGCGGCGCCCCTGGCGCCGGCTCCGTCGTGCTCGGCGCCACTTCGTTCCGCCGCAAATTCGGGTTCACCTATGCCGCGGACACCAACTACCGACACAACGGCCCGATTTGGAAATACGACGCGGGCATCGCGTACTCGCACGCCACGAATCACTATCACGATCTCGAGAACGGATTCATGAACCCTACGCTCACGCTGCGGGGCAATCCGGCTTCGCCCGCGGCATCGAATCCGACCGTCAACTACGACGGATTACGCGAAGGGAGCTACCTGGTGCCGCGAATCACCGTGCTGAACACGGCGGGAACGGCACCGATCGATCTCTCCAACCCGGCGAACTACAATATCACGACCGGCAGCTTCAATCCGGCGAACTCCGCTGACGCGTTCAAAACCGCACGGTTCAATGTGAAACGCGACCTGGGCTTGAAAGTGCCGCTCGCGCTCAAGGCGGGACTGCTGGTGCAAGAGGAAACACGCGACATCAAGTTGGACGCTCCCGGCAATTTCACGTTCATCGGACCAGATGGATCGCCGAACACCGCGGACGACAACGCTTCGCTGTACGACATTACGGATCCACAGTACGCCAGCGGGCCCTTTCTCTTCGCCACGCCGCAGGTGCCCTACCCCGATCCCAGCCGCGTTTATCGGCTCTTCCAGACGCATCCCGAGTATTGGCGGCTGGCCACGGCTTCGAGTCCGATCACGACGAGTGCGAATGGATCCGCGTATTTTCGCGAGGTCATCTCGGCGGCCTACGTGATGGCCGACGCGCGATTCGTCGACAATCGACTGCGCGTCAACGGCGGCATTCGCTTCGAGCGAACGCAGGATCAGGGCGAAGGCGTGAAATTCGACCCGAACGCCGGGTACATCACCAACGCGTCGGGCCAGCGGGTGCTCAATCCTGATCTCGTGGCCCGGGCGCGCGCGCAATACCAAGATCGCGGCGATCGACGTTCCGAGCGCTATGAAGATTTTTATCCGAGCCTCGACCTTTCGTTCAACGTCCGGCCGCAACTCATTGCGCGATTCGGCTACGCCCAGTCGATTGGGCGCCCCGACCTGAGCAACATCATCCCCTCGACGCAGCTCCCGGATCTCAGCTTGGGTGGAACGCCCAACATCGTCACGGTGAACGCGGCGCTCAAGCCGACCCAAGTGCAGTCGTACGATGTCTCGCTCGAATACTACTTTGCCAAAACGGGCGTTCTCTCCGTTGGCGCATTTCGGAAAGACTTCAAAGACTTCGTCGGCGGCAGCGTGTCGCAACCCGCCACGCTCGAGTTGCTCGATGCTCTCGGCATTCCCGACGCGGCGACGTACGTCGCCGCCGGCGCAACCGTGTCCGCTGCCTACAATGTCGGCAAGGCGCGCGTGACGGGAGTGGAATTCAATTATTCGCAGGTGCTGGATGCCGACATGCTGCCGCGCTGGATGCATCAGTTCACCGTGTATGCGAACGGGCAACAGA
>CBINOT010000101.1:0-21661 GCA_966252355.1 uncultured Opitutus sp.
GTCTTGGGCGTGAGGGTTTCGTTCTTCACGAACAGCAGCCACTCGGCGCCGTTGCGCGCGAGCGATGCATCGATGACGTTGAAGCCGCCGTCGTACAGCAGTCGCGTCGGCGTGAACGTCTCGAAATCCTTCGTCGTGGTGGCGTAAATCCGATGATTGCTCTCGGGCCGTTTGTTCGAATTCGCGGTTTGCGGATTCAGCCCGAGAATCGTCGACGACCAGAAGATGAGAAAGTGGCCCTTGTGCTCGTCCCAGATGATCTCGGGAGCCCACGTGTTCACGGCCTTCGGCTCGTGCGCCATGACCGGAATCGCTTTCTGAGCCGACCAATGAATCAAATCGCGCGACGACGCGTAGCCGAGCGTCTTGCCCGCCCACGAGGTCGTCCACACGAGGTGATACGTCCCATCGGGTCCGCGATAAATACACGGATCGCGCATGAGCTTCGACTCGCCGACGGTGGGCAGAAGACAAGTCTCGCCGTTGTTCAACATCTCCCACGTGAAGCCGTCACGGCTCCACGCGAGCCGCAAGCCATCGGCTTGGCGATCATGATAGAAGTACGCGAACAGATAGCAGGTCTCGGGCAGCGACGCGACGGCGGGCGCACCCGCCGTTGGCGCGGGCTCGCCGAACGAACGAAGCACTACCGCGAAGAGGCAGGCGAAAATCAAAGCGCGGCGAAAGAGGGTCATGAGATTAAAACGAAAAGGGGTTAACCACGAATGGACACGAATAAACACCAATGGAAAAGCCTCACGATGACCACCCCGGATCGCCGCTATGCTCTGCCGTGACCGTAGGTTTCTTCTGCCGATATTCGTGTGAATTAGTGTCCATTCGTGGTTCTTCAGATTCCGAAAATGGTGGCGGCCCAGCGCTGCTGCAAAGCGCTGGGCCGCATTTCGACTGCAGCCGGTCCGCGGCTGCGAGCATCCAACCCCAATTAAATCTTAGAACGTCGCGCGTACACCCAAGGAGTATTGCGCGCCGTAGTCCTCGACGTTGGTCAGGTACGCCCAGCTCGGCGCGGCCGGACCCGATACTTCCCACTCGGACTTCGCGTTGAGCAGATTGCGCACGGCGAAGAACGTGGACCAGTGCTTGGTGAGCGTGTACTCGGCGCTCGCATCGAGTTGGTAGCGTGCGCGGATGTACTCGTTCGCCCCGGTAAAGGCGCTGCTCGTATCGCGCAGCATCTTGCCGCGCCAATTCAGCAACGCGCGCGCCGAGAACTTATGCGCGACGTAGTGCAGGCCGAGGTTGCGGCTGCGTGGAATGTAGCGCTTCCAATCGCGCGACGTAATCCGCGAGCCGGACAAATCCAGATGCGTGAGATTCCCGGTGACCGTGAAATACCGCAGCCAGCTCTTGCCGAGACTGGAAAGCGCCGGGATCTCCGACAGATTCGCCAGCGGGAAACTCAGGTCGGCCTCCCAACCCGTGATCCGGGCATCCGCGATGTTGATCGTACGGGTATATTGGTAGCCCAAGGCGTCGGAGCCCACGCCGAGTTGATCGAGCAGCGCCTGATCGGCGATCTGCGTCACCGTGCTCT
The DNA here is from genome assembly GCA_966252355.1 of uncultured Opitutus sp. Classification (GTDB taxonomy): domain Bacteria; phylum Verrucomicrobiota; class Verrucomicrobiia; order Opitutales; family Opitutaceae; genus ER46. The sequence continues at coordinate 1,559 of CBINOT010000101.1, forward strand.
GGAAGTCGGTGATGTCTTTCCGGAAGACGTTGAAGACGAGTTTTCCGTTATGCGGCAGATAGTACTCGATCGAGTAATCGTAGTTCTTCGCCGTCCAGGGACGCAGGTTCGTATTCGCGCCCGTGATGAAGCCCGGAATGCTCGAGCTCGTTTGGCCCGAAACGCCGAAGTTTACATTCTCGCCCACGAAGAGATTCGGCACGATGTCGGAAAGATTCGGCCGGCCAATCGTCTTCGCGTATGCGGCGCGGAGCAGCAGATTATCGGTCAGATTGAACGTCGCTGCCGCGCTGGGATGGTAATAGTGATAATCGCGCGCGTTGGAATAGCCGCGGTACGTGTAGAGGACCGAGTTGTACGTCCCTGACCCGGACGGACCGATGTCCGTCCGAACGACCGGGGTCCTGGCGCCGGTGGTCGGATTAGTGATGGTGTAAACGACGTGGCCCTGCGCATCGTGCACGTACACCGCGTCGCCATTCTGCCGGAAGCCTTGGCCCTCGTCCTCCGTCAGCTCATAGCGTACGCCACCCACCAAGCGGAGACGGCCGTGCAACAGTTTCGTATCGCCCATGATATAGCCGGCCGTGATCCGCTCGTGAAACCACGGAGACCGGATCGCGCGGTTGCGCACGAGATCGCCGGCCTGCGAGGGCGTCTGCTGCCACCAATCCGGATGCTGCCCCAGCGTACGATAGATCGCGAACACGTCCGGCCACTCGGGCGCAGGGCGGCCGAAGCCCGGGCTAACGCCGAGGTCGCCGGCGGAGACATAGTTGCCGAGCGAGTCGTCAGCCGTGTTCTGCACGTGATCGGGACCGACGAAATTCAGGGCGAATGGCTGATACTCAAGGTCGCGCTTCACGTTGTTGACGAGGCCGCCGAACTTCACCGAGAGCGGAATCTGCCCGAGCCGCAGGTGGCGCGTGATGTTGACCCGGCCCTCGCTGACGTCGTCGGTCGCATTGAGCGGCTCGCTGGCGTTGTTTGCCTGGGTCAGGCGCCAATTCGCGAGACTGCGCTCGTCGATCCGATTGCCCGCGTTGTCGAAGACATCCGCGGCGCCGAACGACGCCGTGCTCGAATCGATGTCATGAAGATTGATGCGGCTGACTCCGGGCAGCGTGACGCTAATGCTGCGGAAAAAGCCTTTCGCGATGTCGCGGGTGCGATTGTTGGAGTTCGAGTACGTGCCGGCGGTTTCGACAATCCAATCGTTAGTCCGGAAGTCCCACGCGGCGCTCAGCGTCCGCGAGAGCGCGTGCCGTTCTTGAAAGCTCGTGCTGATGCCGACCGATCCGCCGGTGGCATTGCCGAAAGTATTATGCTGATTCCAATCGATCGGGGTGTTGCCGCCGACGTTGTAGGTCAGCGTACGCGAGGACTGCTGCTGCTTCTGCAGACTGGCCTGGGCGGACAGCTTGATGACGCTGTGATCCCAAGGCTTGAAATCGAGGGTGACGCCTCCGGAGGTGCGATCCGAACGATTCGGGGCGAAGCTCGTCGCGAGACTTTGAATGTACGGATCGGTGACCGTGACCGCGCGGGTCGGAGTGGTGCCCGCGGGGTTCGCATTGCCGGAAAAACGAAACCCTTGGACGCTTTTGTTCTGGAGATAGAACTGGCTCGAGTACTGGCCCGTCACGACATACCCGAAGCGTTTGCTGACCGGGTTGACGTACTGAATATCGAATGACGGCAGGACCTTGTACGTCTCGGAGTCAAATGGTCCAGGGCTCTTCGAGAGGCTCAAGGCCTTTTCGTTGCCGGAGAGATAGGCGGAAACGCGGAGCTCGGGCCGCACGCGCTCGAACGCGGACTTCGACACGAAGTTCACCTGACCGCCAAGGACATTGGCCATCATGTCGGGCGTCGGGAGCTTCGTCACCTCGATGCGCGCGACGTTGTTGATGTTCATGCCCTCGAGTACGAACTGCCGCGACGATGTCTGGGTGTTCGCGATGATCGTGCTGGCCATCTGGCCGCCGTCCATCGTGACGTTGGTGTAATTCGGATCGAAGCCGCGAATCATGATGCCGGACGGCGTGTTGCCATCCTTCACGTCGAGAGAAATGCCTGGCAGGAACTTCACGAACTCGCCGATGTTGCCTTGGTTGATTTCGCCGAAGGCATCGGTCGAGACCACGTCTTTGCGGCTGGCGGCGAAGCGCTGCTCGTTGACCGCGATGGCGGCGGCATCCATCTCACGGTCGCTCTGCACGACAAACTGCGAGAGTTTGACGACGCGATTCGCTTCGTCGGCAGTTAGCTCGACATCCTGCTGCGCGACGCCGCCGGGCGGAACGGTCACCGCGATTTTGCGCGAAGCGAGACCGGTGTAGAAAACGTCCAGCGTCTGCGGTCCCGCTGGGACATTCGTCAGCCGGTATTCGCCGAATTCGTTGGTGAGCGTCTCGAAGGTCGTGCCCATGACGCGAACGCGGGCATTGTTCAGGTAGCGCGCGGCATCGACGTTTTGCACCCGGCCTTGAATCGTGCCGGTGCCAGTCGTCTGGGCCTGAGTCGGACGAAGCGCGAACAAAGCAAGGGCGGCGCAACAAACCTGGGCCGCGAAGCGCCAAGCCATGGTGATGCGTCGTCCTGCCGATGTATGCTCCGATGACGGAGCGGTTCCGTTACGAGTAGTCATGGGGGTCTGCGGGTTAAACTACGGAAGTCCGGGCGAGGTGAGCCCGTGTTTCATATGAAACAGTGTGAATAGTCAGCGGCCGAGATGAAACTCCTGTCAACGCTTTTTCCGCCCGCCGGCGCTTGGCGTCGGACCGTCCGTGCCTCGCTCGGTGGTGGCGCGCGGGGGCGTCCCACCGATTTGTCCCTATTTGGCAGTCGGTGAAACTACTAGCTTGACCCTAATTATTTCATGAACCGAACGTAATCCGCCTCCACTCCAGTCTCGCCACCGTCGCGCTAACTTCGATCTTCGCCCTGCATGACGCTAGGCACGCAACGCGTTCTTACTCTCCTCCAGCCCACCTCGATCGCTTTCGGCGTCGGTTGCGCGGCGGACTGCGCCGCCGTCGTCGCGCAACGTGGGGCCCGGCACGTCGCGCTCGTAAGCTCCCCGTCCGTCGTCGCGGCAGCCGACACGCTGGCAACCGAACTTCGTGAAAAAGGCCTCACCGTCACGACGATTCCCAAGGTGCCGGCCGAGCCGGATGTCGAGACTTTCGAGGGCCTGCGCCGCGAACTGCGCACGCTGTCGATCGACGCGGTGATCGGCTTGGGCGGCGGCAGCGTGCTCGACGTGGCCAAGCTCCTGGCCGCGATGCATCGGCGCACCGAACCGGTCCGTGCGTTTTTCGGTTCCGGGCTGTTGCCGGAACGAGGCCTGCTGTTCGTGGCCCTGCCGACCACCGCCGGCACCGGCAGCGAGGTTTCGCCGAATGCGATCCTCTATGACGAAGCCGATCGGCTGAAGAAAGCGGTGATCAGTCCGTATCTGGTGCCGGATCTCGCGTTCGTGGATCCGGCGCTCACGGTATCGGCGCCGCCCGCCCTGACGGCAGCGACCGGCATCGATGCGCTGGTTCACTGTGTCGAAGCTTACGCCAACCGCTTCGCCCATCCGATCGTCGACGTGTACGCGCTGCAGGGCATCCGGCTCATCGCGGCGAATCTTCCGACCGCGGTTCGGACCGGAACGAACCTGGAGGCCCGGTCGGCGGTGGCGCTAGGCAGTCTTTACGGCGGCCTGTGCCTTGGACCGGTGAACACCGCGGCGGTGCATGCCTTGGCTTATCCTCTCGGCAGCGAGTTCCGGCTCGCGCACGGTTTGTCGAACGCGTTGCTGCTTCCCCATGTGATCCGCTTCAACCTTCCCGCCGCGCCCGAGCGGTATGCCGATATCGCACTCGCGCTGGGTGCCGAAGGCCGCGGCTCGCCCGCGGAAATCGCGGCGCGAGGCGCGGATCGTCTCCAAGCGCTGTGTCGCGACTGCGGCGTACCGGAGAAACTATCCGCCGTCGGCGTGCCGCTTGCCGCCATTCCCGGATTGGCCGCCTCCGCGATGAAGGTCACGCGCCTGCTGAAAAACAATCCCCGCGACGTGACGCTCGCGGACGCCGAGGCGATCTATCGCGACGCGATGTAAGTCTTCGCCCTGCCCCCATTCCTTTCTTCTCGATGACCCTCCCCCGCCCCCTTGTCGCAATCACTCTTGGCGATCCCGCCGGCACCGGTCCGGAAATCATCGCAAAAGCGCTCGCCGGGCCCGATTTGTACGCGCTTTGCCGGCCCGTGGTGATCGGAGATGCCGCCACGCTGGCCCGCGCCCTCCGTTTCACGAGCGGGCAAACCAATATCAATCGCGTGCGCGACGTCGGCGCGACGGTCGGAAGCTGCGGCACGATCGACGTGCTCGATCTCGCGAATGTCGATCACGCGCGTCTGCAATTGGGTCGCGTCGACGCCATGGCAGGAAAGGCGGCTTACGAATACGTCAAGACAGCCGCCGAACTCGCCCTCGCCCGAAAGGTCGACGCGATCGTCACCTCCGCGATCAACAAGGAATCGCTGAACAAAGCCGGCTATCACTACGACGGCCATACCGGTCTGCTCGCTGAGCTCTGCCAAGCACCGGATGCGACCATGATGCTCGCGGCGGACAAGCTGCGCGTCAGCCATGTGTCCACCCATGTGCCGCTCCGCGAGGCGATCGAGCGCGTCCGTCCGGAGCGCATCCTCAACGTCCTGCAGCTCACGCACGAAGCGGTGCAAAAACTCGGCATCGCGAAGCCGAAGCTCGCGGTCGCGGGATTGAATCCACACGCCAGCGAGCACGGACTCTTCGGCGACGAAGAAGAAAAATTCATCGCTCCGGCCATCAAGGAAGCGCGGAAACTCGGCATCGACGCCTCGGGCCCCTACCCCGGCGATACCGTCTTCTTCCGCGCGATGAACGGCGAATTCGACGGGGCGGTCGCGATGTACCACGATCAAGGCCACGTCGCGGTCAAAATGCTCGGCGTGTGGCGCGGCGTAAACATCACGCTCGGCCTGCCGATCATCCGCACGTCGGTCGAGCATGGAACGAACTTCGATATGGCGGGCACGGGCAAATCGGATCCGCGCAGCTTGGTCGAAGCGGTGAAGCTCGCGGCGACCTTGGCGCGCGCGCCGCGGTAGATCGGATGTAGATCGGGCGGGGTCTCCGAATCCCGCCGTCGCGGTTTGCAGGCGTCGTCGATCCCGTTCTACCGCTTTCAATCCCGAGCGCAGTGCCCCCTCGGCGAATTTCCCGATGCCGTAACCCGGATCGGCGGAGGTTGCGTCCGCCGCGGTTGTCGTCTCCCTGATGCCGCATGACGGAACGGTCGCATCGATCGAACCTCCTGCCGCCGACTGAGATCGTGAGCCCGTGGTGGCTCACGCTCGCGATCGTGGCTGTCCTGTTGCTCGCGTACGCCAACAGTTTTCCTGGCGCCTTCTTTTTCGACGACGACGCGGCGATCCTGCAAAACGCGTCGATTCGCGATTTGAGCGCGATCAAAAACGTGCTGTGGCCGCCGCTCGAAGCCGGCATCGGCGGCCGGCCTTTCGCCAATTTGACCTTCGCCCTGAATTATGCGGCGAGCGGGTACCAGCCGTGGAGCTATCATGCGACGAATCTCGCCATCCACATCGCTGGCGCCGTGCTGCTGTTCGCGCTCACCCGGCACACCTTGCAACGGCCGGCGCTGCGCGAGCGTTTTGGCCGTAATGCGACGCCGGTAGCCGCAGTCGTCGCGCTGCTCTGGGCCTTGCATCCGCTCGAGACGAACATCACGGACTACGTGTCGCAGCGCACCGAAGGCTTGATGGGCGCGCTGTACCTGCTCGCGCTCTACGCGTTCGTTTTGAGCATCGCGCTCGAATCTGCGGCCTGGCGGGTCACGATGATCGTCGCCGGCGTGCTTGGCATGATGACCAAGGAGGGCATGGCGACCCTCCCGGCGATGGCGCTGCTTTACGATCGCACCTTCATTGCCGGCAGCTTCCGCGCGGCGCTGCGCGAACACTGGCGGGAGTATCTCGGGCTCGCCGCCGGCTGGGTGGTGCTGGCCGTCCTTGTCGCCACGTCCAAGCTTTCGGCGCGCGGCGTCGGCTTCGGGCTCGGATTATCCTGGTATGAATATGCGTTGACCGAATGCCGCTCGATCGTGCGTTACCTGCAGCTCTCGTGGTGGCCCCACCCGCTCGTATTCGATTACGGCCCGGACTACATCCGCCACCTCGAGGCCGCATGGCCGAGCGCACTGGTGTTGAGCGGAACGATCGGAGCGACGCTGTACGCCCTGTGGCGGGCGCCGTGGTTGGGTTTCTTGGGCGCCTGGTTCTTCGTCGTATTGTCGCCGTCGTCGAGCGTGATCCCGGTGGTGCAACAACCCTGCGCCGAGAATCGCGTGTATTTGCCGTTGGTGGCCGCCGCGGCCCTGACGGCGATCGTCGGCTATCGCCTGGGCGGTCGCGGCGCGCTGACTGCGCTGCTCCTCTCGGTGGGCGCGCTCGGCGTGCTGACCGCCACGCGCAATCGCGTGTTCGCCAGCGAAGTCACGGTCTGGTGGGACACCGTCGCGAAGCGACCCTTGAACGAGCGCGCGGAAAACAATCTCGGCAACGCGTTGCTCAAGCTGAACCGCAACGCGGAAGCGCTCCCACACATTGAAACGGCAATCCGGTTGTCGCCGCACTATGCGGACGCGCACAACAATCGCGGCGTCGTGCTGCTGCGGCTCGGCCGCCCCACCGAAGCCGTCGAGGAGTTTCTGGCGGCGGTGAAAGCGAAACCCACCTATGCCGACGCCCATTACAATCTCGGCGATGCGTACCTTCAGCTCGGCCGGCCTGCCGATGCGATCAAGACCTTGGAGACTTCCCTCAAATTCGAGCCGAGGAATCCGAAAGCGCACAACAATCTCGGGATCGCATTGCTCGACACCGGACACGTGCCGGAGTCGATCGCCGAGGAACGCCGCGCGCTCGAATTGGATCCCGACATGCCCGAGGCGCATTACAATCTCGGCAATTCGCTCGCCAAAGCGGGGCAAGTGGAAAGCGCGCTCGAAGAATACGAGACGACCTTGCGTCTGGATCCGACCTTCGCGAAAGCGCACAACAACGCCGGCGTGCTGCTCCTGCAGGCGGGGCGGCTGGTCGAAGCGGCCGCGCGCTTCGAAGCGGCGCTACGAATTCGGCCCGACTATCCGGAGGCGAAACGCAATCTCGAGGTCGTGCGAACGCGGCAGCCGTCGTAACCTCATCCTGCCGGCGGGGTGGCGTCTTGAGTCGTGGCCGTGCGCCAGCCCCACAAGGTCATGCTGCGATCCGCCGCCACTTTCGGCGGGAACAGCAAACTGCCGAGATAGCCGAAGATCACGACCAGGACATGCCCGATCACGCCAATCATCACGCCCTGCAATTTGAAATTCCAGGCGCCTAGATCGAGCAGCTTTTCCTTGCCTGACGTCAGGGTCGCGTAGGTCGTAAACAGGAGATTCGCCACGATGCCGATCCACACCCCGGTTGTGCTCGCGCGCGTGCTGACGAAGGCGAGAAAAAACACGCCGAAGAGGCCGCCCGCGAGAATCGACGATGCCGTGAAATAGAGCGACAGCGCATTTCCCTGCGTCCGGGCGAGCAGCAGGGCGACAGCGGTGCACAACGCCCCGGCCAACGCCACGATCACCCTGCCGGCGAAGAGCCGCTCGCGATCGGTCGAAGCGGGCCGGAAGCGGCGGTAGAAATCCTCCACGCCGACGACCGCGAAGCAGTTCAGATCGGACGAGATCGTCGACATCGCGGCGGCGAACAGCGAGGCCATGATGACGCCGGCCAGCCCGGCGGGAATATGCGTCGCGAGGAAATGCGGATACACTTGATCGGCCTTCGTGATGTACGAGGGCAGCGCTTCGCCGCTCAGCTTGTAATACGCCCACGTCAGCGTGCCGATCAGCAGAAACAGCGCCCACACGGGGATGCACAACAGCACGCCGAGCGACACGCCGCGCAAGGCCTCGCGATCCGAGCGGGCGACGAGGTAGCGCTGCACGATGGTTTGATCGACCGTGTATTTTTGGAGGTACCAGAAAAAGCCATACGCCGCCATGGCCCAGAAGCTTTTCGTGGAAAAGCTCCAGTCGAGCGTGCCGAGATCGAATTTGTGATTGTCCCACGCGAGTTTGAATGCCGCCGGCGCGCCGCCGGGCGGCAGGAGCACGAGATAGACGAGGCTGATGACGATGCCGAACCACAACACGAAGCCTTGAATCACGTCGGTCCAGATCACCGCTTCGAGTCCGCCGACATAGGTGTAGGCGACCGTGACGAGGCCCGAGACGAGAATGACCGAGTGCATGTCCCAGCCGGTCAAACTCCGTACCGTGAGGGCGACGAGATAGAAGACGAAGCCCATCTTGGAAAAATGGCCCGCGGCAAAACCGAGCGCGGTGTAGGCGCGAACGCTGTACCCAAAACGCCGCTCGAAATATTCGAAGGCGCTCATGCGCACGACGCGGCGGAAAAACGGCACGATCACGGCGCCGACGAGCATCAGCACGACAATCACCATGAACCCGGGCACGAGTTCGGCCCAGTTCCCGCCATAACCGTTGCCCGGATAAGCGATGAACGTGATGCTGCTAATGAGCGTCGCGAAGACCGACCACCCCATCGCCCATGCCGGGATAGAGCGCTTGGCGACGAAGTACTGCTCGGTCGACGTCTGCTTCGAAAAGCGCAGGCCGACGACCAGCATTCCGATCATGTACGCGGCGATGACGCCGACATCCAACCAACGAAGATTCATGCGCGATGGGGTTTGAGCCGGACCGAGGGCCGGATTCAAGGATTAGCTCGCTGCGCGCGCGCGAAGCATGCGCGGCAGACGCGGAAGTTATGCGGACTTACAAAATGGCGACGGAGTCGCGCTCGACCAGGGTGGGTTCGACCAGCACTTGAACCGAGAGCGGATCGTCGCGATGCCGCATCCGCCACAGCAACTGATCGACGGTGCGACGACCGATGAAATCGGCGTGCACGTCGATCGTCGTCGGCACCGGGTTCAAATCCATGATCAGGGATTGTTCGTTGTTGCAGGAAATCACACTGACGTCACGGCCGGCGCGCAGATCGTGCCGCGCCAGCGCCGAGTACAATTGCACGGCGGTGCGATCGGAAGGGACAAATATCGCGGTCGGCCGCGTTTTCACCGGCAAGCGGTGCCAACGATCGACGAGCGCGTTCACCTTGTCTTGCTGGGTCGTCGCCGGCAGCGGCCAGACAAAATGATCGCTCCGCTCGCTTTCGAGCGATGTGGCGTCGCAGTCGAGCTGGCCCGCCGCGGTCAAGAACGCGCTCTTGAGCCGTTCGAACTGCGTTTGGCCGGGCTTCGGATTCAGGAAGGCCAGCCGCCGGTGTCCCTTTTCCCTGAAGTGCTCCACGACCAAGCGGCCCGCAGCGTCCGTATCGAAGTTGCAATGATCGCCGCGCGCAGTCGGCAGCCGGCCCATGAGCCAGACATGCGGGCAGCGATAAACGTTCGCGAGCAACTCACATTCCGACTCGGGCGGAAGCACGCCCTGGTTCGGTCCTTTGAGGATCAAACCCTCGACGCGCTTCTCCGCGAGAAACGGCGGCACGCGGTCGCCGCGCGGTATGCTCGCGAGCATGATGTTTCGGCCATGCGCGGCCAAGGCATGCTCGATGCCTTGCAGCGCGGCGCCCACCACCGGCAAGTGCGCCAGCGTGTCGTCCATGCCGAAAAAGATGATGGCGATGTTCCCCACCGGCGCGGAGCCGTCGGCGCCGAGCGATACCCGGCGCTGCCGCAGCCGCGAATAGTTCAACATTCGCGCGGCGTTGAGCACGCGCGTGCGAATGTCGGCATTCACGTCGGCGTAGTTGTTCAAAACGCGCGAAACGGTGCCCAGGGAGACGTCGGCCGCCTTTGCGACGTCGGTAATGGTAGCCGGCTTGTGCTTGGCCATGGGCGAGTCCTCAGCGTGAGCCGGAGAGGCGCCCTCGGAGCGCAACCGAGGAAGACGGGGCAAGGGCGCGGTCGTCCGGCTGACGGAAGCCGCGGCACTCGTTGGGAGGTACGTCGAAACGAGAGAAGGTAACAGGGAGCATACTGCAGGGGAAGCGTACGCGCTCCAGGGATTGGGAGTCGCGTCGCGCCGAATCTATTTCAGCTGAAAAAAGGTACTGTCAATGAAGTTCATGTACTTATTTCACGTGACAGGCATGCCGCATCGATCCGGGTGCCGCTGGGAGCCCCGGCCGTTCCGAACGTGGGCGACTACCGTATCAATCGACCGGCACGGTCGTTCGGGCGATCACCCGCACCGGGCCAAGGAGGCCCGATTCGAGCAGCGGCGAGTCGCCGGTGAAGGGATTGAAGGTCGACCAGGTATGCCGCTCCTTTTCAGGCAGCCGCTGATCGCCGATGAGTCGATTGGGCCAGAGATTCGTCACGCGAACTTCCAGCGAGTTTCGGCCGGCTCGAATTGCGGACGAAGCGTCGACGCGGAACGGCGGCTTCCAAAGGATGCCGAGATCGCGGCCGTTGAGTTTCACCTCGGCAATTTCTTTGACGGCGCCCAGGTCCAGCCACAGCGCGCGTCCCGCAGGCAACGCGTCGGGCGCCACGTCGAATGCCTTCGTATACGTGGCCGTGCCGGAAAAATACTTCACGCCGGTCTCGTCGCTGCGCGTCCATGAAATTAGCGCAGGCCAGGCTATTTCAGCGGGCGCGCCCCACCCCGCCGGAAACCGTAGAACCCACGCGTCGTTCAGTTCGATCGGCGCGACGGGCGCGATAACGACCTCGCGCGACTTACCCGACGCCTGCCTCACCCGGTACGTGCCGGGCTCGAAGGTGCCGAGCGTCGCGTGCGCATTCTCGCCGACGGTGATATCGGCCGTCAGGCTGGCGTCCTCTCCGTCGCGCGTCAGCTGGGTGATGGGATCGAGCCCACTGCTGGGTGCGCGAAAGACGACGAAAACCGAGCCGGCCGGATCGAAATGCAGCGGTACCGTGGTGACGTCGTCGTGAACGGTGAATTGCGCGCACCGCTCGATCGTCCCTGTATCCGGATGCCATAGCTCCGGGACGCGGCCGGTGACGCGAAAATTACAGATCGCACGCGCCGCCGCCGGATTTTGGCTGGAGACAAAATACACGTCGACGCCGTCGGACTGCCGATGGATGGCAGCAAATTTCCCCGCAGTTTGCGCGACGCTGAAATCCGGCGCTGTCGTCACATTCGCCAAGACCTCCGCAAGAGGACGACCTTGGATGACGCGACCTTTGCCGTAACGATGCTCCTTCACCTGCACGCCGTCGCAATCGCCCCACACTTCCGCGGCGAGTTGGCGGACTTCGTCATCGCAACGCGGAAATCCGACCAAGCTTGGCGAGCGCTCGGGCCGTCGGCCGACGACCGTCGCGCCGGCGGCGACCAACGACTTGATCTGGCGCAGCACCGCAGGGGTCATCCGATCCGACTCGGCCAATAGCATCGCCGCGTAACCGACACCATCGGGCAACACGATGCGACCGTCGCGGACCGACATGCGCGTGAGCAGCACCTCGGCGTTGCACGCGTCGTAATCATAGCCGAACGGCAAGCTCGGTTCTTTGCGCGCGAGCGTATTCGGCACGCTTTCGCCGTAGAAGAAGCATAGATCCGCGACAGGGCGGCCCCATTGCAGCAGGTATTGGCAGCGTGTGATGTATTCGATCCACGCGCGGCCCTGTTCCCACCACGTATTCGTACGATCGAAATTCGTGCCCCAGCGTCCCATCGCCATGCCGGGCACGCGATCGAGCCAAGGCTGATGGGCGAAGCGATGAAAGACGTATTGGTTGATGCCGAGCGTGAAATGGAGATCGCCGAGCATCTTGTGATCGAACGGCGACTTGGTCCACCGCGCATCCTCCGTCTTCGCGGTGAACGCTTCCGCGGCGACGACGCGTTTTCCATACCCGTGCGCGGCGGCCGCGGCCTCCTTGCTGTCGTTGTGGCCGTCCATCCAGAACTCGCCCATCGGGATATCGGTGCGTCCCTTGCATTCCAGCTCGTCCGCGACCGTGGGCATGTTGATCCCGGGCGCTTCGGAGATGAACGTCATGCCGTGCTGCCGGCACAACCGCTGAAATTCGGCATAATGATTTTCGGCGATCAGATCCGCAATCGTGCGCCGGTAATCCCAGAGGAAGCGCTCGCTCTCTTCCACGCTGCCGACGACGCGCCCCGTGACCGCAGGCAGGTACGGCAGCGGATCGTAACCCCGGCGCTGCTTGAATTCCGCGCGAAAGGCAGGCGTCCAGTTCTGCGATCCAGCCTCCCAGCTATCGGCGAGCACGCCCTTGAACGATTTGCCGGCGAGCGGCCCGACGTCCGCGATAATCTGCCCCATCAAGGCCGCAAAATGCGCATCCACCGCCTCGCGGCTCATCTTGTCGCATTCCCAGCCGCCGGCGCCCTCGGGAGCCGGGGCATTCTTCTGACCGGTAAGCGTGTGGCAGAAACGCACGATGGTCCAGTTGCCCGCCGGCGCGTCCCATTCGAGGCGACCGTTCTTCACGCGGCTCGTGAGATCGACGATGCCGCTGGTCGCAATGGCATCCGCCGCCGGAATCGCATCGCCGAGAAATTGCTGCGCGGCGTCCGAACGGAATCCGGCTCGTTCCTCCGTGTGAGCCAAGCGCGTTCCGCCCAAATCGATGCCCGACAGCACCAATGCCTTCGCGCGGGCGTCGACTTTCGTGATGACGACACGCACGAAGCGTGCGCTCGTCTCGGGAAACGTGATGAGCATGGAAGGATGATTGCGTCCGCGCGCGAGCGTGGGCAGTTCGGCCAGCACGCGATACGTCTGGCCATCGTCGCTCGCCTCGACGCGACCGTTGAGCGGCATCGCCATGTACTCCCGGCCGACGAGCCGGACGGAGCCGCAGCGCTGCGGGGCGGCAAACTCGATCGTGAAGATCCGCGGCTGTTCGGGCGTCGGCATCGGCAGTTCGAGCGCATGCGCGCCCGGCTGCGTGAACAGCGGCCGCACGTCGATGCCTTGGCTGTTCGTCGTGAGCTTCGGATCGAGGGCAGCGAACGAGTCGGTTTCCGCGGGCGTGGACGAAAAGGCCAGCACAGCGATGTCGGCCAGATAATCAGCGACCACCAAAGCCGGCCGCGGCAACGCCTCGGACACGCGCTGGCCGCCTTTGACGCGCAGTTCGCTCCAAACGACCCGTTGCATGGCTTGCGCCGGCGTGACCCAAGGGCCGCCGGATTCGCTCCAGCCCGCGCAATTATGCAACGTGATCTGCAGCCCGAGACGATCCGCCTCGCTGATCGCGTGTTTGACCAACGAACGCCATTCGGGCCCGAACACCTTCACGGGACCGGGCGTTTCGCTTTGCGTGGCGTTGAAAATCTGCGCGCCGCCGACGCCGATCCGCTGCATCGCTTCGAGGTCGGCGGTAATCCCTTCCCGGCTGATGTTGCCGTTCATCCAATGCCACCAGGTTTGCGGGCGGGCATCGGCGGGCGGATGACGAAAGCCGTCGGCGAGCTCGTCGGCACCGGAGGCGAGCGAGAGGGCGGCACACGACACGAAAACGGCGGCGAAGACTCGAGCGGAAAGCATAAGTGAGATGAGTTGGCCTGCGATCGGCCGCAGGACGCGCGGCACGCGACTGCGGATGCACGCTTCTTCACCTGAACTTTCCGCGCCGCAACCAGAATGGTTCGATGCGTCCGAATGCGCGGAGCCGCCCTGCGGTGAGATTTACGCCAACGCATGGGCGCGTCGCCGCCGCTCTTTCCGTAGCGGTACCGAGCGAAAGCGACAGCTTGCCAAACGTAAGCTTTTCGTCCGGACGCGGCTTGAGCGCGGCGAAAACCTCACGGTTTCCGCTACATCGGAGCGATCGACGGTACTTTTGCCCGCTGCGCTTTCGCGTAGATGAGCAGCCAGATCCAGAAAAACGCACTCACGACAAGGGACGCCGGCAGGACCCACAAGGCCGCGCGCTGGAGGTCGTTCCATCGGTCGGAAAAGAATCCAACGATCCGCGGCGACCAAACATCCCCGAACATGTGAATCGCGAAAATCGATGCCGCCATCGCCGTGGCGCGCATCGCCGCCGGCACGGTTTCGAGAATCAGCGTATTGACCGGTCCCGTACAGAAGAAGAGCAGGAACATAGCGGCAACGAGAGCGACTTTCGCCCATCCCAGCGTTGGAATCAGGAATGCTGCGAACCCGACGGGAGCCGCGGCCACCGCGCTCAGCACGAGAATCCATTCGTAACCGACTCCGGTCCGCCGCTGCCAGCGAGTGCCAAGCCATCCGCCAAGCATCGTCGCCGTCAGGCCCGTTCCCGCGAGCGCAGCGCCGAAAAAGTGATTCGCCGCCTCGTTGCTCATGTGATGCACGCGGTACAAAAACGCCGGGGCCCAGACGGCGAAACCGCCCAGCGCGAACGTCTCGGCGGCATAGCCGGCGACCACGAGCAGATAGCGGCGATAGCGACGCAGCTCCCAAAACGCCCGCCAGCCGGTCGCCGCCGGGGCGACGACTTCGGCATCGGCCGCGCCGCGCGCGGGCTCGCGGAGAAGAAAAAGCAATCCGGCCAGGAATAGGCCCGGGTAACCGACCCATTGGAACGCCGCCCGCCAGCCATAGTGCGCCGCCACGGAGCCGCCTATGACGTAGCCCAACGCCGAGCCAACAGGAATCGCGAGATAGAAAACGGAAATCGCATTGTTGCGCTTCGTCTTGGGAAAGAGGTCTGCGATCCAAGACGGGCTGATGGTGCCGAAACTCGCTTCGCCGAAGCCGACGAGAACGCGAAAGATCATCAACGAGGTCACTTGATTCGCGTGCCCGGACATCAAGGTGCCAAAACTCCACACGGCGACGCCCGCCGCGATCAACCAACGCCGAGGCACACGATCGCCGAGATACCCGAAAATCGGCGCCGTCAGAAAATAGCCCCAAGTAAAAGCCGATTGCAGCGTGCCGAGCTGTTCGTCGCTTAACCTAAGTTCCGCTTTAAGCGGGGTAAAGACGGACGCCAGGACCCAGCGATCGATGTAATCGAGCAGATTGAGCCCGGTCAGAACAACAAGAGAGCCGATCGGCCAAAGGGGTTTTCGGTCGTTCACGCGGCCAAAACACAATTCACGACTTCGGCTTTTGGAAAGGGCCAATCTGCATCGGCCCTCCCCCTATCGGCTATCGTAGCCGGGCTCCGTGAGCCTGGCCTATGGAGGCTCGCCAAATAGCCTGACCGGTAGGGCGAGGCGTCTCGCCGAGCCGTTTCGACACGGAAGGCCTCGAGCCGTCGAGGGGGCGCGGCTCACCGATGACGGTTCGCCCTACCACGGAAAATTTTCGTCAGGATCCCGCGAGCTCAATAAACGAGCCGGGGTCTAGGTCGCCGGCCACCTTCGCGCTTAGAACCGGATCGACATGCCAGCGCGGAAGCCGCTCTGGTTGGAAAGATCGATCTTCGTCGCGTAATGCACGGCGGAGGTATTCAGCGTCTGCGTGTAGCTGCCCGCGGTCTGATAAATCGCGCCGGCGAAAAATCCGGTCTTTTCGGTGACATCGTACTGCAGCGAAGCGTCCGCATAAATACCGGGCAGGAGCTTGTTCGACTCGCTCGTGATCGCGTCGACGATGTCGTCGCCAACCTCGGGCGTAAACGTTTCGACCACGGTGTAATTCGTACCGGAGTAGATCAAAGCGGCGCCGAGACTCAGGCTTACCCGGAAATGCGCCGTGATGGGGATCCAAAACTCAGGGCCGGCGCGGAAGGTGTAATACGCTCCCCGTACGCGCCAATTGTTCAGCACGCTGGTCACATCCGACGTATTCTTTGTCACTCGCGCAGAGGGCTCATTGCCGATGGCGACGCTGGCGGTGCCGCTGACGGTCTGCACGGATCCATCCGCATTGAAGGTCGGATTTCCACTCGCATCGAGTACCGGTTGGGCGCCGGTGCCAGGCGACTCGAAGGGCGGCGCAGGCGGCACCTGCCCGAACAGATTATAATAATCCGTCATCGCCTGCACGCTGGCCGGAACGCGTCCGATCGAACGGGAGGAGATGTCGTTGACGGACATGCCAACGACCAGATTCCACGCGATCCGCGAGCCGAACAGCTTCCCCATGTCGCGCGTCATCGCGAGATCGAGACCATTCGTGGTGCGGCTTTTCTCATGGCGCGTGGCCGGGTCGACGACCTCGGCCGAATAGCTATGAAAGGCGATAAAACCGGCCGGAACGCCGGTGCCGGTCTGCCGCGGATCGATGTAATTCC
This sequence comes from uncultured Opitutus sp., assembly GCA_966252355.1. GTDB lineage: Bacteria > Verrucomicrobiota > Verrucomicrobiia > Opitutales > Opitutaceae > ER46. The sequence continues at coordinate 17,889 of CBINOT010000101.1, forward strand.
ACGAATTCGTCCGGCCATCCGGCGCAATCGGATCCTGCACTTGCGCGCCGGTCTGCGGATCGATGATCGGATTGCCGCCCGCGTCGACCCGGCCCGTGGTGCGTTGATCCGGAAATACCGCGCCATCGTGATAAAAACGGGCGATATTGGTGCCGGTCAGTGGAATGGCCCCCTCCGGCGCGGCGATTTTGCCGCCGCCGGAAAAGCTGGTCTTGGCGCCGCTTAGATGCCGGAAACTGAGCTGAACCGAGCTTTTCGGCTCATAAATGTATTCGTCCAGATTGCTGAAATCGGGGATTTCGATCGGAGGGGCGCGCCTCTCCTCCTCTTGCTGGGCGCGGACCAGGGTCAGCGCGGAGGCAAAAATGAGTACGGCGAAGCGGCGATATTTCATGCGGTAAGCGCAAAATGGGACGACGAACGGGAACGAATGTTGCATCAAACTTCAGGGCCTTGAAGTCCGCCGTCAACGAGAGAGTACGGGGCATGCGACGTTCAGAGTGTGAGCGCGGCATCGTGCTCGAGGGATTATGCTTGCCCCAAAGCCTCACGGCTTTCGCCGCCCACACTCGGAACAGCTCATCCCCTAGACGCGAGATCCTAGACCCTACCGGGGCTATTCCTTGAACTCGTCGCGCTGACGCGCGGCGGCGTCTTCGGCTTTGAGGGCCGCCGCGGCGGCAGGATCGACGGCGGCTTCGCGTTCGCGCAGCCGGCGTTCGCGCGCCCGCAGGTCCTCGTCGCGCTGCTCCTGCTCGATTTCCTTCTCCTGTTGCGCCTGCACCTTTTCGAAAAGCTTCGCCTCGCTCTCGTCGAGGAACTGTTCGCGCTCGCGGATGGCTTGGCGCGCTTCCTTCAAGCTCGCCTCGTGCCGCTCCAATTCGGCCCGCAATTGCTCCAAGGCCGCCTTTTCCTCGGGCGAGACGGCGGCGCCGACGGGGACCGGCCGCCGGGTAGCCGCCGCAAGCTTCTCCCGTGCCTGGAGGAGCGCCTCCATTTCCGCGATGTCGCGTTCTCGTTCCGCCAACCGCGCTTCGGCCTCGGCGATGGCGCGTTCGCGATCGGCGAGCGACAATTCGAGCTGCCGGAGGGAACGTTCGATCTCGGCCAGCCGGGTGTTATTTTCGGCGGCCGCATCGGAGACCGCAAAAGGCGGGCGCGTGGCCGAGACGATCGCTCGGATCGATTCGCGCGCGGCGGCGGACGCTTCCGACACCTCGAAGGGCGATCGCGTCGTCGACCGGCGGCGCGGCAGCGAAAGATTCGGCGCCGCGTTCGTTGCCCGCGGGGCGGGGAATCGCACGAGATTTGCCGGCACGGCCGGCGGGGTAGCGGCCGGATTGGGGGGGGACGGCGTCGGCGAAGGAGGCGGCGTGTCAGGCATGTGACGTCCGCCACTATGGGCGGCTACTTCTTAAACAGCCAGCCGAACAATCCAGATTTCTTCGGCTCCGGCGCGGGCTTGGGCAACCGCAAGTGCGGTCGCAGCAAACTGGCCGCTTGCGCTTCGAGCGCAGGATTGCCAAGCACCACAAAGTGCCGCTCGAGCGAGCCGCCGGCGGCGATGTCACGCTCGATCGCCGTCAGTTCGTCCTGAAACCAGCTGATCGCGATTTCTGTCCGCGTCGCGGCGTCGGGCGCCGGGGCGATCTCAGCCAGCGCCTCGACCAAGTGGAGCCCTTTCGCGCCGCGTCGAAACGGCAGCACTTGGGCCAGGGCCGCTTCGTCGACGTGCGAGAGCGCATTGAGCAATTTCCGAAAGTCGCCGCCGACGATTACATTTTGTGACATGCCCTGCGCAAACACCGCAAACTCGCCGAGCGTGTTCAGCTTTTCCAACTTGCAGAAGTCGAGCGTGCCGGGCTCGAGCGCGGTCAGCACGATCGGGAAATTTTCCGGGATGCCCAGCTTCGCCATGTTCTTGAGCAGCGCATTGTCGCGGGCCGCGGCGACCTCGGTTTGCGCCACCATCTCGCCGAACGGATTGTCGAACGCGAGCGTCTCGCGCATGATGTCGACCAGTTGATCGAACCGGTCCGCCGGCTGGCCTTTCAGCTGCAACAGCTCGACCGCTTCGTCGAAGTCGAGATCGATATACTTGGCCGGCGTCTCGTCCTTGCCCTTGATCGGCCAATCCACGCCGTCGAGATTTTGCGCCAGGCTCGTGAGCGGCGTGTCAACCATGATCGAGCTGGCGAACGCACTGCGGACCTCGTCCCAATCTTTGGCGGTGGATTTCATGCGGGCGGGAAAACGAACGCTGAGGCGGAGTTTCGCAAGTTCAAGCCGCCGGCGCGTGGTCGACGAGCTCGACCGCGAGCTTGCGGTAATCGTTGATGACATTGTCGCCCGCGGCGCCGCTCTCGGCGTCGGCACTGACGAGCGCCACCGGCAGGCCGAGCGCGACGGCCCGGCGAACGATCATCGCGTCGCGAATCTGCGTCTCGAAAATCTTCGCCGTCGCCGCGACACGCTTGGCGGCGCGAAATTGATTCAGTCGAAGCTGCATGCGCATCTTCGGCACCTCGATGTCGACGCCCGCCTTGATCGAGTTGAACACCACGCCGTAGACCTGCGCGGCCGGCCCCATCGCGGCGTTCCGAAAGCTGGCCGAAAGCTGCTGGAACTTCTGGAGCTTCTCGATCAGCAGCGTGAACCCGATCAGGCTGAGCGCATCCGGATTGGCGGGGACGTAAATTTCGTTCGAGGCAAAAACGCCGCACTGCGAGGCCCGGAGAATATTCGGCGGACAATCGAACAGGATGAAATCGTAATTGGATTCGACCGCCTTCAGTTGCTCATAGAACAGCAAGTAGGGCGGTTTTTGCGGATCGCCATTATACTCGTTCTCGAGATCGACCAGGTTGAACGTGGTCGGAACGAGATCGAGGCCCGGGAGCAGCTTCTCGCCCGCCTTGCCCTCGAGGACGTCTTTGATGACGAGATCCTTCACCTGCGCCCGGCCGGGATCGAAAATCGAATAAATCGCGCCTTCGCCGTTCGCGTTGATCTTGTTCCAACGGTCGAGCTTCATCAGCCAGATGCTCGCGTTCGATTGGGTATCGAAATCGAACAGCAGCACGCGCTTCCCGAGCTTCACGAGCGAAGCCGCGGTGTTGATGATGAGAGATGTCTTCCCGACTCCCCCCTTGTAATTGAGAAAACTGATTCTGCGCGCCATGCAGCAATGCCCGTTGACAAACGGGACGGGACGGCGGTGAAGATGGGAGCCGCCCTCTCGCGGTGCCAGTCAAAAACCCACCGCCGAGCTTTTACCAATCTTTTTTCTACGGTGAACAAATCCGCCCTTCGCGAAGCGATTCTCGAGAGGTTGCGCGCCGAGCTGGAACAGCAAACTGCCGCGGCGCATCTCGCGCGCGACGAGGCGATCAGCGAAGAGAGCCGTCCGGAAAACCAATACGACATGCACAGCCAGGAGGCGGCGTATTTGGCCGAAGGCCAGGCCCGGCTCGCGCAGGAAATCGCCCAGAACATCGCGCAATTCGCCGCCCTGCCGACGCCGTCATTCGCGGCCGGTGCCGCGATCGCGCTGGGAGCGCTCGTCGAGCTCAACGGCAACGGGCGTTCCGCCTGGTACTTTGTCGGCCCGCGCGCCGGCGGCATCGAGGTGAATTTCGAAGGCCGCGATATTCTCGTGATCACGCCGCAATCGCCGCTCGGCCGCGAGTTGGTGGGGAAACACGTCGGCGACGTCGTGAAGTTACCGGGCCGAAGCGCAGCCTGGCGGATCGCGTCGGCGGTGTAGAGGTAGC
>CBINOT010000102.1:0-21443 GCA_966252355.1 uncultured Opitutus sp.
GGGCGGCGAAACGCTTTTCGAAAGCCTCAATCGTCGGCCCCTGCGTCAGAAAATCCGAGCGTAACACCGCCACCACCGCGGCGATATCTTCCTCTGAAATCGATTGTCGCCCGTAAGGCAGCATTGGTGTGAATGCGACGACCGCGTCGACGCAATCACCGTCCTGCGCACGGCACCGGCCGCAGCGGATCCGTTGCCGACACGTGAGAGAGCTCGATGGGCTTGGGTAGATGAACCTCCACCTGCTCGCGGATCAGAGTGCGAAGTTGTGGCACCGTCAGGAACTCGTCGTTCGTACCGCTGCTATAACAAAAGCCCGGCGATACCATCTTTGCGCCGGTCTCGAGGCAATAGTTGTCATGAGACCATCCCTCCATCGTGGGCAAAATCGCGAAATATCGTCCGAGATCGACCGTGTTCACCGAATCGCTGGCGGTGATCATCTCTTCATGGAGCTTTTCGCCCGGACGAATGCCAACGATACGTTGCTCACAATCCGGCCCGATGGCCTGGGCGACGTCGGTAATGCGATACGAGGGGATTTTTGGCACCAAGATTTCCCCGCCCCAGGCGTTGCGGATGGCCCAGAGCACCATTTCCACGCCTTCCTGCAGACTGATGTTGAAGCGGGTCATCTGCGGGTCGGTGATAGGCAAGATTCCCGTTTGGCGCTTCTCGAGGAAAAACGGGATGACCGAACCGCGGCTGCCCATGACATTGCCGTAACGCACCACGCTGAACCGCAAATCGCGCGCGCCCTTCACCCCGTTAGCGGCGACAAACAACTTGTCGGAACACAGTTTGGTTGCGCCATAGAGGTTGATTGGCGCAGCGGCCTTGTCGGTCGATAGCGCGACGACGCGGCGAACGTTGCTGCTCATGCACGCTTCGATAACGTTCTGTGCGCCGAGGACGTTCGTCTTGATGCATTCGAACGGGTTGTATTCGGCCGCTGGCACTTGTTTGAGCGCAGCGGCATGTACCACCACGTCGATGCCCTCCATCGCTCGGCGCAAACGCGCTTCGTCGCGAACGTCGCCTATAAAATATCGAAGGTTCTTGTAGCGGTCGGGCGGAAATTGTTGCGCCATCTCGAACTGCTTCAATTCGTCGCGCGAATAAACTACCAATCGCTTGAGTTTCGGGAATCGCTCGAGAACCGTGCGGACAAAAGTCTTACCGAATGAGCCGGTGCCTCCGGTGATCAAGATGCTGGCATTTTCCAGCCGGAAGGGTGTCGAACGTCCGTTTTTCATAGTGCAGATTGTTGAGTTCGGAAAGCCAGCGCCGCGCGATTAGCGTGCAGCGAATAATTGGTTAGCGCCGGCTTCGATCGATTCGGCGATCCAGGTTCGCAGCAATTCCTGCCGCTCCGGAATAGTAGGATCGATTTGCACACAGGTTTGCAGCGCTTGGATAGCCTGCGGTGTTTGGCGCGATCGATACAACGCGATCGCCATGTCGTGCCAAAGGCCGGCATTGCCTTCGTCGTGCTGAATTGCCGCCAACAAGTATGCGGTGGCACGTTCGACGCGATCGGACCGGAGGAGCGTTGCGCCCATCAATTGTCGCGCGATCGGGAGCGTGGGTTGAGCGCCAAGAATTCGGGACGCGGCATCGGCGGCTTCATACTGACGACCCGCATTGAAATGATCGACGACCGGCATCACCGCGGCCGCGACGTCCAGCAACGGTTCAACGGTGAGCGGAGTCCGGTCGCGTCGAAACGCATCCGCGCCGAGATTCGATATATCGGCATGAGCCTTCTCGATCAGCGCGCCGAACGCATCGCTAATTGCCAGCGGGTCGGCGACCAGCGGCAGCCGGGCGATCTTGTCCTGAAGCTTTTGTCGCAACGCGAGCCGCACGTTGGAATCCGTGCACAACACCGCTGCCGTCTCCACGTAGGTGTCCACATCGCTCGCAACCAACTCCGCGAGATCGAGGTTTTGCAGAATGCCGGCGCCGACACGCGAGCGTAACGTTGCGCCAGTACGCGCGATCACAAGTACGCCGCGGCAAACCGTGTCGAGGATCGAAGCGGCCGACGCCACCGGAAATGGGACAAGAAACGCGTCGGCCAACCCGTACAGATGCCTGCCCTCGTCGGCGAATGGCTGGTCCAAGAGTGGAATCGTGAAGCGGGCGCGATCCAACCCATGCTTCGTAAGCACGTGGGTGAAATCGGCGGCGAAACGCTTCCACGCAAAGGTGCTCGTTTCGAATTGCTCGGCTTGGATGACCAAATGAACGCTCGGCACACGTGCTAGAATACGGGCCCAGGCATTCTGAACTTCGGGAGTTAATTGCCAGCATTCCGCCGACGCACCCACCACAACCGCGTCCTCGGGCAAACTCAGCTCGAGCCGAGTCCAAACGGCGCCATTTCGGCGCGGCGCATCGGGACTCATCGCGCGGCCGATGCCAGGGATCAGCGCGAGGCGCTCAGTATACGAATCCTCGTCACCAGCCGCATGAAGTTCTTGGCCTGCCAGCAGCAAATCGATCTCCGTGAAACCAGCGGTGTGGTCGGCATTCGCAAGCATTTGCAACGGCGCAAAGCGATGAAATGCGAGCTCGGAGAGCTCGACGGGAAGGCGATCGAGATCGGAGGTAAACACAGCGACGTCCAACTCGGCGCCACGCAGGGCGTCCAATCGCAATGTCGTGTTACCGCACAAGTGCTCGAAGCGAGCGACGCGTCCGATCGCATAGCGCTCGAGATCGTTGTCATGCCGCTCCGCGGAAAACACGACGACCTCGAACTTCTCCGAGTCTAGAAACTCGAGATAAGGCAACACCGTGGTTGTCGTCGCGTCTCCAAACGTCTTCACGAGAAATCCAACCTTGAGCTTGCGACCGATGCACAACCGGGGCTCGAGCGCCTCGGGGCGAGCCAATCCCAGCGCCGCGTTGAGGACGCGGCCGTGCAGTTCGAGCTGACGCCGCAGAGAACCGTCGCTGACGCTGAGGATCGAAGTTTTCTGTCGTTGCTGATAAACCGACAACACGCTCCGCACCGCGCTCGAACCCCGGTTGGTTGCAACGAGCTTCGCGAGCTCTTCGCAACGACGGAGAATATGTCCAGCGTACCGCTCGGCATCTCCCGGCGCCGTTAAAATCTGCGGCGCCGAGAAAACATAATGGGCAAAGTCGGTCCACAACCATATCGGCACATCTTGAAACGCGGGCGCGTCGGTCCATTGCCACGCCGGAACCATAACCATCGTTGCGAGCAATCCTGGCCACCCGCGCGCGGCAATACGCTGTGTCGTCTCGAGTTCCGCGTCCGTCGCCGCGTAATCCAAAATACCGGCGTCGCGGAGCAGGGTCGTCATCTCTCGCGCGCGATCTATCGCGCCCCCTGCTTTCTGGGTTGGTGTGAGCGAAGCGACGTACTCTGCCACTCGCGGGCGGCAACCGAACGCTTCTTGGCGGGCGAATTCCGAAGCCGGATTTTCACGAAAGGCCGCGAGAATCGCGCGCAACGTATCAGGGGTAATCGGGGCCGAATCCAACGATGCCGTCGCGGCAGTCGCCGTAGCTGTGGCGGTAGACATGCGCGTTATAGAGCAAAACGTGGACTAGACCCGTAATTAAACGTGCAAGCTTCTAGTAAATAACGGGAAGTATTTTTTTTACTCGTCGGCCAGGAGAGGTTCTCGCCACGATCAGATGTGTCGGCAAGTTCTGCCTAGTGCCGTGCGGTCGATCGATCTGCCGCCCTTCGCCTGACTGCCTTGTTTTGCCCGCGCTGCGCGTGGATGCCTGCCGCGCTCTCCGCCTCCGAAAGCGCAGTCATTCGAGACCAATTGTAGTGCGGGGTCTCCGTACCCCGCCGTAGCGGTTTGAATGTTTCTGCCGACGTTGTGATGTTCGGCATCTTCACGACACGTAAGCGGTACGGCGGGGCGCGGAGCCCCCCCGCCCTATATCGAACCAACAAATACCGCCCAAAAAAAGTCAACGAGCGCCCGACGATTGGCTGATACGCGTTACCTTATTGTCCCACACCACTTCGCCCAGCACGCACGCAAAGCGGTTCCGAATCGGGAGGCTTGGCCGGCGTGGTCGAGGAGCGGCGAGCGTTGGAGTTCGTCGCGGAGCAAAGCCGATTGCGCTGGGAGCGCCGTGCGATCGGCGGCGAGCGCGGCCGCAATGCTAACGTAATCGTCGTCATCTTTCGCCATCCATTCGGGATGTCCCACCACGCTCAACAAGCTCGCGCCGACTCGGGCCAAGTGGCGATCGCCGACGAGCGACACGACGGGCACGCCCATCCATAGGGCCTCGCAAGTCGTCGTGGTGCCGTTGTAGGGAAAGGTGTCGAGCGCGACATCGATACTGTCATAGCGCGCAAGATGCGATTTCGTGTCAGGCGTCCGCTCCAAGAATTCGATGCGCGCCTCGGCCACTCCAAGCCGCGCGAGCCGGGCTTGATAACGCGCGCGTACCTCCGGATCCCCGAGCCCCTGCCCTTTGAGCAAGAGCTTTGAGTCCGGCACGGCATCGAGAATGCGATTCCAAATTACCAGCATCCGGTCGCTGATCTTCGACGGCGCATTGAAGCAACCAAACGTGACGCCGGGTCGCGTGACGCAAGGCCGCAGTCCGGGCGCAGGCGCGTCGATAGGCGGCGAGTACACCCAAGCCGTCGGCGCAAACCGCACGAGTTTTTCCGTGGCAAAGCGATCCGCCTCGCCTTCGGGGTCGGCGATCGCATCGGTAAAACGGTAATCCATCGCGGCCACTCCGGTCGTGTTCGGGTAGCCGAGATAGGTGATTTGCACCGGCGCGAGCCGTTTCGCGAAAAGGGGCAGCCGGTTTGTCATGCCAGTGTGACCGGCAAGATCGATCAGAATGTCGGGCGCGTCCTGGACGATTGTCTTCTCGACCATCGGATGCGGCTGGCCCACGAAGTTGCGCCAAACTGCCGCGAGTGCGCGCAACCGCGCCGAGGTGGCGTCTTCGCGGAAATGATCGTGATACAGATAGACCTCGAATTGGTTGCGATCGAGATGCTGCAGCAGCGGCGTCAAAAAGTACGCACACGAATGCTCGCGCAGATCGGGCGAGAGGATCGCCACGCGCAGTCGCCGCTCTGGATCGCGAACATTTCGCCACTGACGCGGCGCCGCCACGCCGACCGCTTTGCCATACGCGACGTGCTCCGCGAAAAGCTGCTCGCGTGAGATCTCATCGAGATTGTGCAACGCGAACAACCGGTAGCTGCGCGCTTCGTGGTGGCCGGGGTTGCGAGCGAGAAACTCGCCGTATTCGGCGATCGCCTCGGGAATTCGATCGAGTTGATGCAGCGCCTGGGCGCGTCCGAAATGCCCGAGCGCGTAGCTTGAATCGACCGCCAGTGCCCGCTCGTGACACGCCAGCGCCTCCTTGATCTTGCCGAGCAGGCTCAGCGTAAGGCCGTAATTATACCAGCTCTCGGCCGATTTCGGCTTCAACGCTACGGCCCGTTCGTGACACGTCACCGCGTCGACGAGCCGGTCCTGCGTTTTCAGGCAATACGCGAGGCCCTCCCACCCTTCTTGAAAATCCGGCGTCACCGCCAAGACGTGCCGAAAATGCTTTTCCGCCTCGGCGGTGCGGCGCAACGCCTGCAGCGCCATCGCGAGCTGGTATTCGCAAACGGCGGCGTCGGGCTTCAGCTTGAATGCGCGTCCCAGCAAATCCGCCGCGTCGGCCATCCGCTCTTGCTGATAAGCGAGCAGCCCGGAGAGATGCCACAGATCGAAATGCTTCGGCGCCAGCGGCCGCACCTGGCGGTACAACGCTTCGGCTTGATCGAGACGGCCGGCTTTGTGATGCGCGAGCGCGGTGTTGAGGCGATTAGTGAGCTGCGACGAGGCCAGCATACGTTTCTTCCTGGGGAACAGCGGCGCTCGTCGTCTTGCGACGCCAGCACTCGCGCAGTGCGGCGGCGAATCGGCGGCTCTGGCCGATCTCATCGAGCAAAACCGACTGCCGTAGTTCGGCACGAAGCTGCCGACTGCGATCCGCAAGCGCCTGAGAATCGGACGCGAGCGCACGGGCGCGCTCGACGTAGCCAGCCGTGTCCGCCGCAATCCATTCGGGATGTCCAATCGCGGACAAAAGCGAGGCCCCCACGCGGCTCGCGTGACGATCGCCGCAGCGCGTCACCACCGGGCGACCCATCCACAACGCCTCGCAGGTCGTCGTGGTGCCATTGTAAGGGAAAGTGTCGAGCGCGATGTCGATTCGCGCATAGTGCGCGAGGTGCTCCGCCGTCGTTTCGGCGCGGGGCAGGAGGTCCACGCGGTCGCCCGCGATACCGTATCGGCCAAGCCGCGCCAACATTTGGGCGCGCACCTCGCCGGCCTGAAAATCACGGCCTTTGAGCACCAATCGCGAGTTCGGCACACCGGCCAGGATTTCGCCCCACGCCGCCAAAAGCGGGTCGGAAAATTTGGTGGGGCTGTTGAAGCAGCCGAACGTAATCGACTGCCCGGCGGACGAAGGCGGAGCCGAAATCTCGGGCGCATCGATTGGCGGCTGATACGCCCACGCGACCGGCGCGAACCGAACCAATTCTTCCGTCGCGAAGCGCTCGGCGTCGGCGACCGGATCCGCGATGGCATCGGTGAAGCGAAAATCCATCGCGGGCACCCCGGTGGTGTCAGGATAGCCCAGGTACGTGATCTGAACGGGCGCGAGTCGCTTCGCCAAAATCGGCAAACGAATCATGACGCCAATGTGCCCGGCGAGATCGACGATGATGTCGGGTTTGTCGGCGCGAATCGTCCGTTCGACGCAGGTTTGGGATTGGCCCACAAAGTTTCGCCACACCGCGGCATGCGTCCGGAGTCGAGCCGACATCGCGTCCTCCACAAAATGGTCGTGATAGAGATACAACTCGAACTGTTCGCGGTCGAGGTGGCGGATCAATGGCTCGAGAAAATACGCGCAAGAGTGCGTCCTGAGATCGGGCGAGAGGATCGCAACTCGGAGTCGCCGATCGGGAGAAAAATCGTAGCCGGGCAGCGCGGCCGGACCCTCGCCGACAATTTTGCCATAACGGCGATGTTCGGCGTAAAGCTCCTCACGGCTCATCGTCGCCGAATTTTGGAGAGCGAACAATCGATTGCTGCGCGCTTCCAGATGATTCGGCTGCAGCTGCAAAAAGCGGTCGTACTCCGCGATCGACTCCTCGAGGCGGTAAAGTTTGTCGAGGCTCTGCGCGCGCCCGAAACGGGCATTCGCGATTTTCGGGTCGAGCGCCAAAGCACGATCGTACATCGGCAGGGCCTCGAAATTCCGTCCGACCAAGCCGAGCGTGAAGCCGTAATGCATCCAGCCCTCGGCGAATTTGGGATCGAGCGTGACGGCGCGTTCCTGGCAGGCCAGCGCTTCGCCGATTTTCCCTTGCACTTTGAGCGTGAAGCCGAGGGCGTTCCACCCCTCCGCACTCCGCGGATTCCGTTGCACCGTAGAGCGCATCGCCTTTTCGGCCTCCGTTGGACGACCCACCGCGATCAAGGCAAACGCGAGACGAATCGCGACCGGCACAAAGCGTTCCTCGAGCTTGCACGCCTGGGCATAATGCCGCACGGCGTCCTCCGGCCTACCCTGCTGCTCGGCCGTTTGGCCCCACAAATCGAAAACGACCGCAGCGCGCGGCGCAGCCTTTGCGACCTGCTGGAAGATCGCTTCGGCGCGGTCCACCCGCCCGCCGTTGTGGTGCGCGATGGCTTCGTTCAGCCGATGAGTCAGCTGCTGCGAGGTCATGCGGCACGATACCCGCTCACGCGATGGCCGCGCGAACCGGACCGAACGTTTCGAGCGCCTGACGCGTGGCGTCGTCCACGATCGCCGCGTCGATGCCGGCCGCGGCGCAGTGATCCACCGCCGATTGCCAATAAAGAAATTCGCCGGGCAAGCCGTGCCCGCAACGCTCGGCGGCTCCGGACGCAAGATTCAGCAGATGGGTCAACGGCGCCGCGCCTTCAGCGCAGGTATAGTGATCGCGCACCGCCGCGATCAGCTCCGGCGGAAAGCGCCAAGCCTCGAGCACGATCGCGGCGGCTTCGCAATTGTTCCACCCGAAGGTAGCGGTTTCCCATTCGACGAGGGAACCACGGGCGAACGGCTCGACGTCGTTGTGCCGGCCCGTCGAACGCATCGCCCGATCGAGCGCGATCTTCCCCGTCGATCGCAGCAATCCGGCGGTGTAGGCCGTGCGCGAGTCGAGGCCCGCCGCGCGCGCCAGCGACTCCATGATCAAGGCGGCGAGCAACGAGTTCTCGCGGAACTGGGCGCCATTGATGTCGTAGAGCGGGATCTGCTGGTTCGACACCTGCGCGAGGACCGCGAATCCAGTGACCCGATACACCTCGGCAAACCCGACGCGCATCAACGCCTCTTCGATCGACGCCAGCGGCTCGCCGCGGTTGTACGCCACGCTGTTCGCGATGCGAATGATTCGCGCGGTCAGCGCGGGATCGCGCCGCAGCAATTCGGTGACCTCATCGACGCTCGATTCCAAATTCGCCAGCAGCGGATCGAGTCGCGCCAACACCTGCGGGCTCGCGGGGAGCATGTTGACGGCAAGCAACAACGCCTCACGCGGCGGCGGTTTGACGGTCGCGGAGGGCTCGGCGCAGGCGGCCGGGCCGTTGGAAGCAGGAAGAGACGACATAACGATGGGGTTAGCCTTGGCGCAGCAGAGTGGAACGGCCGCGGAACCAGGCGCGACCGGGCGCCCAAAAACGCGTTAGCAAACAAAGCGCACACGACATGCGGTGTTCGGATGCAAGTCGCACGCCAGAGCACGGACACTGCGCGTAAGCCGTTACGCTGAAACGACATTTCATGCTCAATCAACCGTCGATCTCCACGCGCAAAAATGACAGCGCTCGCACGGGAAAAAAGTGCCTGCGCAAGCGCGCAAACTCGACGGCGAGAGTCGGGCGTGCGCATGACGGTAGACGCCATGGGGCGCCCGCGACCTGACGACAATACCGGTCGCCGGATTCGGCGCCTTAGCTAATCGCGTCGCGAGCGGGTTCGAAACGTCCGCGCGCCGCCACCAGTGCATGCTCAAGCTCGGACTCGTCGATGGTAATTACCGCCTGCTTGGCTGGCGTCGTCTCCCAAAACGTCTGCTCCGCCGGCAACGGATAACCCGCCTGCTCCGCGAGCCCACACGAAAGATTCAGCAAAAAGGCCATCGGCATCGACTCGGGGCCCGGCCGGTAGTGATCGCGAATCGTCTTCACCGTCGTCACCGGAAACTTCCATTCTTCGAGGACCATCGACGCCGCCATGCAGTTGTCGATGCCGACCAGCTCATGCTCCCACTCGTCGATTGGCCGCCCCTTGCCCGCGGCGCTATAAGACCGCACGTAATTCGGCCCCGGAGCCAACCGGTCGATCGCGATCTTGCCCGTCGACCGCAATAGGCCGGCCGTGTACGCGGTGCGTGGATCGACGTCGAATTGCGGCGCCAGAACTTCCATGAGGAAGGCGATGAACAACGAATTCTCGCGGAACCGGGTGCCGCTTACGCCATAATTGCGCAGTGAATCGTCGGAGATTTGGGCGACTGCCGCCAAGCCCACCAAGCGGTAAACCTCGTTGAACCCGACCCGCATCAGCGCCTCCTCCAGGCACCCCGCCCGCGTACCGCCGCCGTACACGGCGCTGTTGCTCACGCGGATCACGCGCGCAGTGAGCCCGGTATCGTGCTTCAACAAGTCGATGACATCCGAAAGGTCGGAATTCGGGTCCAGCAGCATGTGCCCAAGTTGAGCCAGAATCCGAGGCGCCGCCGGCAAGTTCTTAACGACGTGCAACAGCGCTTCGCGAGAGAGGGTGGGTGCGATCATCAAAAAATTGTTATCGGTGCCTTCGGAGAAATAATGAACCCGGACCTGCGTAAGTGCGCTACTGCTGGAAGATTGCATTGACGCACGGAAGCGGGCGTGGATGTCCACGCGGCGGCGGTGCACCCACGCCCAACCACTACATACTGATGTAGAGCAACTTGCAACAAATTAAAGTTCCTAACGTACGACACTGCTGGAGATTAGTGCTTCGGCGCAGCCAAGGCCTGCTTGAGCGGATTCGCTCAAGCTCAGGCCGATCTGGCCGATAAAGTCGCATCACATCCGACGACCCTGCGTCGGTGTGGTCTTCCCCTCGCATGCTTTCCGCCTCGACCTCTTCGCCGCCTTTCAGCTGTGCGACGCCGTATTCCGACGAGGAAATTAAACGGCGCATTGCGGCGTGCCCGAAGCTGGCGTCGTTGCAAAGCATCAATCGCGAGCTGCAGGAATTGGTGCGCTCCGACCGGAGCATGCTTTCGAATATTGCGGAAGTGATCCGCCGCGATCCATCCCTCTCCGCGCGACTGCTGCGGATGGTCAATTCGGTGTATTTCGGGCTTTCGACGCATGTGAATAATATCGAGGAAGCCGTCTTCTTCCTCGGCTTGCGGCAAGTGCGTGAACTTTCGATGGCGACGCCGGTGCTCGAAGAACTCGAGCAGCTCCAAGCGGGCCGTATGCTGCCCTGGAAGGATCTTTGGACGCATAGCATCGGCACCGCGATCATGACGCGGGAAATTCTGCATGCGACCGCGCTGCACATCGACGACGATACGGATTACCTGATCGGCCTCCTGCACAACGTCGGGAAGATCATCATGGCTTACGCGTTTCCGGACGAGCTGCGTCTTCTGATGGAAACAACCGCGACGACTCCGGCCGACATTTGCGCGCGGGAACGGGAGTTGCTCGGCTGGGATCACTGCCAGATCGGCGGCTACTATTTGGCGCGACACAATCTGGCCGAAGAGATCGTGTTCGCGGTCCAATATCACAATGCGCCCGAAACCGCGCCCCGGCATCAATTATTTGCGGCCGCGGTTCAAGTGGCCGACTACGTGGTCCGCAACGCTGGAATGTCCGGCGGCTTCGAACAAGTGGCCGCGATCGAGACGAACGCGTGGGTCGATCTGCCAGGCTGGAATATCCTTTATGGCGCGGAAGCGACGGAAACGATGCTCGCGCGCGCCGCGATCAGCAATTCGCTGCAACGACTCCCAGGCATGCTCGCGGGACTCCTTTGAGGTAACGTTTTGCCGACGCCATCGGCGGTGGCGTGACGTTTAAGTCGCGCCCCAGCCGACCGATGATCGAAGTTTACCATGCCTCCCGCGATCACCGAACCGGTTTCAACCGCGCCCGCCGCGCCTCCGCCGGAAAGTTGGCTGGGAGCTTGGGAAACCAGTGCCGATCTCGCGTATTGCCGCGACACCTCGGGACGGATCGTGGCCGTCAACCTCGCGTTCGCGCGAAAATTCGGCCGGCCAGCCGCGGCGTTCACCGACATGCTCGTGGCAGAGCTCGTGCATACGGACGATGTGGCCGTGCTCGAGTCATCGACCACGGAAGCTTCGCGGCTGCCGCATCGCGCGACGAGCGAACATCGTTGGGTCACGCCTCAAGGCGTGCGTTGGTTCGCCTGGGAGGAAACCGGCCTGCTTGACGCCGCGGGCGCATTGATCGCCATTCGGGCCGTCGGTCGGGACATCACGCGCCAGCGTCTGGCCGAGGAACAATTTTATCGGTTGTCGCGTGCCGTCGAGCAGTCGCCCGTGTCGATTGTCATCACGGATCTCGACGGCCGGGCGCAGTACGTAAATTCGAAGTTTACCGCCGTCACCGGGCACACGCTCGAGGATATTCTCGACCGCAACATCGAGGTCCTCCGCGATGGCCATCCGGATCAGTCATCGTACGACGCGTTTTGGACCGCGATCCGCGGGGGCGGCGAATGGCGCGGCGAATTATCGACGTCGCGAAATGACGGCACGATGGTCTGGGAGTCGGTGAAGGTGTCGTGCCTGCGCAACCCCAGCGGCGAGATCACGAATTACCTGTGCTTGCGGGAAGATATCACGGACCGAAAGCAGCTCGAACAGCAGCTGCGTCAGGCGCAAAAGATGGAGAGCTTGGGCACGCTCGCCGGCGGTATCGCGCACGATTTCAACAACCTCCTTGCGATCATCAACGGCTATTCGGAGTTCTGCCAGCAAGGCTCGCCCGACCCGGCGGTATTGCAGAAAAGCTTGCGCGAAATTCATCGCGCCGCGATCCGGGCGAGCGGTCTCGTCCGGCAAATCCTCACCTTTAGCCGCAAGACGGAGGTCAAATTCGCGCCGGTCGATTTGAATCAGCTCGTCCGCGACCTCACCACGATGATGGCTGAGACTTTCCCGCGCACCGTCACCCTGCAGCTCGAGCTGCAGGAGCGGCTGCCGGCGCTTCTCGCGGATCACAACCAGTTGCAGCAGATCGTGCTCAACTTGTGCGTGAATGCGCGCGATGCGATGCAGACCGGCGGCACGATCACGCTCGCGACGCGCGTGGTTCCGGGCTCCAACGTCCGGCGCCTCGGGGCGGATCCGGGGCATAACTACGCCTGTCTTCAGGTCGTCGATACCGGCATCGGCATGCCACCCGAAGTTCGGCAACGCATTTTCGAGCCGTTTTTCACCACGAAGCAGGGCGCCCAAGGTACCGGTCTCGGCCTCGCGGTGGTTTATGGCATTGTCGTGGCTCATCACGGGTTCATCGACGTCGAATCGACACCGGGCGCCGGCAGCACCTTCAGCGTTTTCCTGCCGCTCGCCGAAAGCAGCGCGCCCGCGCAAGTGGGCAGCGGGTCGAGCGAGTTTCCGCGCGGCACCGAATCCTTGCTCATCGTCGATGACGAGGAATCGCTTCGCGCGCTGCTCGCAACGGCCCTGGCTCGCAAAGGCTACACGACCACCACCGCACGTTCGGGGGTAGACGCCATTGAGCTGATCAGCGATATGGGGCGCCAATTTGACGCGGTGCTGCTCGACCTCAACATGCCGGGAGCGAGCGGCGTCGAGGTTCTCAAAGTCATCCGAATTTGCCGCCCGCGGCTCAAAGTCGTGATTGTCAGCGGGCATATCACGCCGGCCGCCCGCGCCGAATTCGAGCAACTCGGCCAGCGCTATTTTGTACAGAAGCCGTACAAGCTCGATGAGCTTGGGCGGCAGCTCCGCAACCTGCTCGATACCCCGCTCGCGGGTACGATCTGATGGTGCGCCCCGCCCGCGATGCGATCGGCGGGCTCGCAAAGCGATGGGCCGGCCGTGTCATAGGCCCGGAAATCCATTTCAGGAAGCCCGCCGCGTGCCGATATTTTTCACGGGCAAAATCAGGACAATCCATTATACATGGACCGTCTCATACGAAATGAATCACCGCGAACCACCGCATCTGCCGGCCGGTATGCGCAGGGCCTTGCGTTGCCTTTCGCTACTGCTGGTACCGGCGATGACCCTCCACGAGGGCCTCGCTGGACCGCGCTTCCGTTCCACGATTCGGCCGACTGCGGAACCGACTCCGTATCTGCCCGTGCTCGGATCGCCGTCATTGCGAATTGAGGAAGCACTTCCCCCGCCCGATTTGGTCACCCGCCCCGCCGCTGCGGCTCCGCCGGTCCCCGCTCTTACTCCCGCGGAATTGTCGGTCGCTGCCGCTAATGCGGACGCGGCGCGATCCACCGCGGTAGCTCCGGACGAACCGGCCGCCGATCCAAAACCGTCCGCCGCTTCGACGGCGGCCGCTCCGGTCGGAAAGATGCCGGCCCCGATATTGCCCGATAGCTCGCGACCGATCGTTCACGCCGAAGATTTCCTCCCGTATTTCGAAATTCCAGGCTCTGCGAAGCATCCGGGCGACGTTACCGTTTTGATGCCGGGTGCATCGTCCACTTCCGCGCCTCCGCCCTTGCCGCCTAGTTCCGCCACTTACACCCAGAGTCCGAGATGAGTCATCGTCATTCCGTGCCACCGTCGTACGCCCGTGCGATCGCCTGCCTCGCGTTCGCGCTGGTTTTCAACGCGCGTGCGCACGCGGACTCGACGAAAGCTTCCCCCGGGCTTGCCGGACTTAGCGCGGCGCGCGAAACGGCGGCACCGGCTGCCACGGCCTCCCCGGCCCCGCTGACTCCAGCAGCGGGTGCAGGGACCACGGTGGCCGCTACCGGCGAACAGAGCGCCCCGCCGCCACCGGCCGGGACGGTCTTGGCGGAAAAGCCGGTCGCCAAACGACACGACGAAATTCAGGGGTTGTTGAATCTTGGCGCGAGCCTCTCCGACCGCCAGCAGCCGGATTTCGAAGCGGCGGAAATCGCCTACCGGCAAGTGCTGAACGCGCCCGATGCGCCGGCCAACGACATCAAGTCGGCTCTCCTCGGCCTCGCGCACATGCATCGTCGTCATGGGGAGCTCACGAAGGCGGCCGCCATCTACGAGCGTTTCCTGGCCGACTATACCGGCGACGATCGTTCGCCCGACGCCTTGCTCGAACTCGGACGCACGTTGCGCGACATGGGCGCCTACAAGCTGGCGATTGCCCGTTTTTACAGCGTGATCCATTCGACGCTCAAGGTCGAAGGCGCCGACTTCGAACGGTATCAAGTGCTCGCCAAGACCGCGCAGTTCGAAATCGCCGAGACGCATTTCGCCGCGGGCGAATACGAGGAGGCGAACAAGTACTACACGAAGTTTCGCTTGCTCGACGTGGCTCCGGCCGATCGAGCCCGGGCACACTTCAAGGCGGCATACGCCCTGAAGCTTCAGGGCAATCGAGATCAAGCCGTCACGGCCTTGCGTTCGTTCATCGAACAATGGCCGGACGACGAGAACATTCCCGAAGCGCGTTACCTCCTGGCGACGACGTTGCGCGAATTGAAGCGCTCGCAGGAGGCGTTCGCCGTCGCGCTCGAGCTATTGCAGGCGGAAAAATCGCGCACTGCCAGCGCCCCGAAGCGTTGGCTCCATTGGCAACTGGTCACCGGCAATCAGCTCGCGAACGAGTTCTACGACGCCGGCAATATCGTCGACGCCCATACCATTTATTCGTCGCTCCTCGAGCTTTCGCCTGATGCGTCGTGGCGTTTGCCCATCACGTACCAGCTCGGCCTTTGTTTCGAGCGGCTCGGGATCAGCGAACGCGCGCGCAGCTCTTATCAAAGCGTCGTGGAGCTCGGAGGCCCCTCCCCCGCGCCGCAGTACGCCGAATTGGTGCGCATGGCGGCCTGGCGGCTCGATCATTTGCAGTGGCGGGAAAAGACGGTTCGCGAGGTGGGCGAATTCTTCGACTCGACGACCGGCAAACAAGCGAGCATGCCTGCTCCCGCGGCCAAGACGGCCGCTGCGCCATGAACAATTCGATCCGCGAACATCAGCAGCTCTGCGACGAGATCCACCAGTGCGTGCTCGAGGAGAATCGTTTTCTCCGGCAGCACCAGCGAGCGCCCGATAGCTCGTTCATGGATCGCAAGCGCGGGCTGTTGGAACGGCTCGACGCGACGCTCGCGGCGCTCCGCAACATCCCCGCGGGATCCGTCCGCGACCCCGATTTGCGCGAGCAGCTTGAGAAGACGCGCGCGCGCATTCTACAAATTTTGCAGCTCGATAAAGAAAACGAGCAGCTCCTCCTTCGAGTCAGCATGGGAGGGACGCGCAGCGGACCCGCGGGAACACCCACGGCGTCGGTCGCAATGCTGCAGAAAATCTACTCGCGCTGCTCGTAAGCGGCGCACTCTCGTCCGGCGCTAAACGCCCCTGCGCCATAGCGGAACGCGTGAGCGTCTCGTCCGCACCCGCGAAAAGCTCACGCTTTCCGCTACGAGGCCGAAAAGTCTGCGGCAGGGCCGAACGTCTTCGTCTCGCGCCCCCTCAAAATGGTCCAGCGCGCCCGCGTGAACTCTTCGCAGACGCGCTGGATTTGCCGTAAGCAGGCTGCGGGCAGCCGCCGCGCTACCATGTCAGTGCAGCAAATTATCCACCACCACTAGCCACAGTGTCCTGAAAAGCGATTGCGCCTTCGCTGCGTACATGTCCGGTGTCCGCAGCGAAGGCATACTTAATCACCCCTACCAAATTGTTCGGCGTAACAATGTCGCCGTCGGGCGCAGAATTATTCAGCCCGATCGCGACCCAGCCCTCTTGGTTGCGCTCGAGCAGCACATGCGCCACCGCCCGCCCCGCATGGTTGCGGTAAACGATGGGCATGCCGGCTCGAAGCATGAAAAAACTCGTCGGATGGACCACGATCGCCGTCCCGGAACCATAGTACGGCGCCATCGATTCGCCCTGGCCTTGCAGCACAAAATCGCCCTCTTGGCGGGCGGCCGCTCGCTCCGCCGCCGTAACGACCA
The DNA here is from genome assembly GCA_966252355.1 of uncultured Opitutus sp. Classification (GTDB taxonomy): domain Bacteria; phylum Verrucomicrobiota; class Verrucomicrobiia; order Opitutales; family Opitutaceae; genus ER46. Next base: position 16,243 of record CBINOT010000102.1, read on the forward strand.
TGCTCGCCGGCACGGTCGTTACAGACGGAGCGGACCGCGAGAGCATCTCGGCTTTCGCGCGTTCCGAATACGAAGCACAACCACCCCACAAAAAGGTTCCGGCCAGGCACCCCAACGATCCCGCCGCGACGCGCGCGAAAAAGCGGCATCGGTTCGAGGGGAACAGGGGTGAGGTCACGCGCTTACGGTACTGGAAGACCGGGCCGCGGTATATCCGTAGAACCTCGTGGAATCGTCTAGCCGATTCTGCTAGGGATTTCCCCTCGGTTTCCATTCAGTGCGGGCCCGCGCGTCCGATGAACAATCCTCCGCCTCTATGATTCGTGTGCTCTACGCCGAAGACGACCCGCAAGTCGCGGAAGTCATTCGGTTGTGCTTCCGCCCCCACGCCAAGGATTACAGCCTCGAAGTGGTCACCTCGGGCAAAGCCTGTCTCCGCGCGATGGAACGCGGGGAGTACGACGTGCTGCTGCTCGATTTGATGATGCCGGACGTGAACGGCCTCCAAGTCCTAAGCCAACTTGTCGCGCGACGCGACTCGACGCCGGTCATCATGGTCAGCGGCCAAGGCCAGCACGAACTTGCCGTCCGGGCGATGCGCGCCGGCGCGGTCGACTGCATCGACAAAAACTCGAACGATTTTCGCCGGATTCCCGAGATCGTCGCCCGCGTCCACGCACGCTATCCCCGGCGCCCGTTTGGGATCGGTTCCTCGGTCGCCCAGCTGCACCGCGTGTTGTTCGTCGATCCGGATCCCGCCGAGCGCAAATCCGTTGGACTGTTCCTCGCGGCAGCGATTCCCGGACTTCGATTGACGGCCGAAGCGAGCACCGCGATCGAGGCCTTGATTCGCGGCGAAACGAAATTCGATGCGATCGTGCTCGGACCGTCCTTTGCCGCCGATGAAATGCTCGCCGCGCTCCGTCAGCTTCGGGCGCATGACGAATCGCTGCCCGTGATCGTCATTTCGTCCGTCAATCTCGTCGAAACGACGATCGCGGCCTTCAAGCTCGGCGCACACGATTACCTTCTTCAGGGCCCGGACTGCCTTTCGGAGCTCGTGTTCTCGCTCAACAATGCGCTGAAGCAAGCCGACACCGAGAAGCGCAATGCGCAGTTGGCGGGAGAACTCGCCGCTTTGAACCGCTCCCTGGCCGAGCAGGTGGCCGCTCGCACCCGCGACCTCGAAAACGAAATCGTCGTGCGCCGCGAAGCCGAGTCGCGGAGCGAAGTAAACGCCGCTCGCCTGCAAGCGCTCTCCAATCGCTTGATGCGGGTGCAAGAAGACGAACGGCATGCGCTCGCCCACGAGTTGCACGACCAAATCGGCCAGCTTCTCACCGGCCTGCGCTTTCAGCTCGAAGCGGCTCGCGAAGGCGCTTTGCAATCGGCGGTCGAGAACGCGTTGACCATCACCGACGAGCTTTTGCGAAGCGTTCGGGCGATCACCTTGCAGCTGCGCCCGCGACTGCTCGACGATCTCGGGCTCCGCCCCGCGCTCGAATGGCATGCCAACGTCTTTCGCAACCAGACCGGCATCACCGTCGAGTTGGAGCTCTCGTTGCCCGAGAAACGCTTTGGGCCCGAACTGGAGATTGCGGCTTTCCGTCTGGTGCAAGAAGCGCTCACCAATGTCGCGCGTCATTCGGGGGCAAGTGCCGCGGCGGTGACGGTGACGGCCGACGACCGCGCCCTGCATGTCGAGGTGTCGGATCGTGGCTGCGGTTTCGACACCGCGAAAGCGTTGGCGCGACACGATTCGCTCGGTCTCGCCGGGCTTTCCGAACGGGTCCGCCTGGCCGGCGGTCGCTTCGAAATCTTTTCCAAGCTTGGCCAAGGCACGCGTCTCCACGCCGAATTCGCCCTCTCTCCTTCCACTCCATGATCACCGCCATTATTGCCGACGATCACGAAATCGTTCGCCACGGCCTTCGCGGCATTCTCGAGCACGACGGCGCTTGTCGCGTCGTCGCTGAAGCCTCGGACGGTCTCGCTGCCGTGCAGCTGGTCGAGAAGCACAAGCCGGCGATTCTCGTCCTCGATCTGAACATGCCGCGGATTCACGGCCTGGAAGTACTCCGCCAGATCCGAAGCGCGAGTCCGCACACTCGCGTGATCGTGCTCTCGATGCACAACGACGAACCGTATGTGATCGAAGCGCTCCGCGGCGGAGCAATGGCGTATCTGCTGAAAGGCTCCGAATCGCAGGATATCTCGCGCGCGCTGACGGAGGTCCTCGCCGGCCGCCGCTTCTTGAGCGCGACGCTCTCCGAATGGGCGATCAACGCCCTCGTCACGAAGCCGGCCGACGATGCCGACCCCCTGCACGCGTTGACGCAACGCGAGCGCATGGTCCTTCAGTTGGCGGCCGAAGGCCTGAGCAACGGCGAGGTGGCGGAAAAGCTTTTCATCAGCCCGCGCACCGCGGAAACCCACCGCACCAACTTGCTCCGCAAGCTCGGGCTGCAGACGCAAACGGACTTGGTCCGCTTTGCGATTCGCAAAGGTCTCATCTCGCCCTGACGCGATATCGACGTCGCGCGATGTCTTGCCCGGCCGACATGACACGCACGCCACGATTGCTTCGTCGCGCCAGACTGTTTTTGTAATAAAAACATGGCGCGCATTTTGATCATAGAGGACGACGATCTGCTGCGCGATGTGCTCGCGAACGCCTTGGAGTTGGCAGGACACACGGTCGTGCAGGCCCCGGATGGCCAACGCGGCGTGGAGCTGTTTCGTGCGACGTCGGCCGATCTCGTGCTCACCGATATCGTCATGCCGGTGCAAGAGGGCGTCGAAACGATCATGCAATTGCGCCGGCTGCGTGCGGATCTGCCAATCATCGCCATGTCCGGCGGCGTGCCGAATTCGAAGCTCTACCTGAGCATCGCGGGCGGCATGGGCGCGAAAACGATTCTGCCCAAACCTTTCACGCCGCAACAGCTGATCGATGTCGTCGCCCGAATCCTGGCCGAAACGCCGGGCTCACCGACGCCGGATCAGCCCGGGGGCTAACGCCTCTCTCGCGTCAATCGCGACGCGAGAGCAGATAAAGCAGATTGAGCAGCGCCGAGATAAACGCGGCGACGTAGGTGAGCGCGGCGGCATTGAGCGTTTCGTTGACGCCGTACATTTCGTCGCGATCGACAATGCCCAAGTCGACGAGCTGAAGTTTCGCCCGACGGCTGGCGTCGAACTCGACCGGCAGCGTCACCAATTGAAAAACCGTTAGAACGGCGTAACAGATGATCGCGACGTCGAGCATGACGCCGGTCAGCCCGCGGGTGAGGAAGATGCTCGCGAGGATTAGAAACGGGACCACGCGCGAGACGAAATTCGTCGCCGGCACCAGTGCCATGCGGAAATGCAACATCGAGTAGCCAACCTTGTGTTGGATGGCGTGACCCGCCTCGTGCGCCGCCACGCCGAGCGCCGCCAAGCTTGTGCCGTGGTAGTTCTCCGACGACAGCACGAGCCGCTTGTTCAACGGATCGTAGTGATCCGTCAAATGACCTTCCGTTTCGGCGATTTCGACGTCGGTAATCCCGGCACGCCGCATCACTGCGGCGGCCGCCTCGCGACCGGTGATACCGCCGCGCGAGGCGATTTGAACGTTCTTACCGTAGGCGCTCGAAACGCGCATTTGCGCGTAGAGCGCAAAAATGAAAACCGCAATGAACAGGGTGAAGAACAGCCACTGCGGGATGAAAACAAAGGCCAGCGTGGTGATCATAGGAATGTAAGTTGAAGTTAAGCATCCGGCGCCTAGCCGGACGCGCACAGCTTACTCAGCCTGTCCAATTTTCCAGTGGAATCTCTAGGTATGGAAACGACTTCCGGTATTCCAAGCGAAGCCATCGCCACAGAGGTCACAGAGCTCCGACACAGAGGCAGCAGGAGGCCACGAGCGGTGTGGGGGTTGGATGGGGAACGGGTCGGCGGAAGCTTATGGAGGCCGCAGACCAACACCTCGCCAATCGGCCCCTCCCGTTTCTCGTGAATCTCTGTGTCCTCTGTGTCGGAGCTCTGTGTCCTCCGTGGCCACGGTTCGTGATCGCCGGCGCCCTCTGGACACCTGCCTAGAACGGATAACCGATCGAGATCTGCCACGTTCCCGGCGGATCGGCGGGACGAGGATTGATGTTCCGACCGTACTCGAGCCGGATGGGGCCGATAATCGTCTGATAACGCAAACCCAAGCCGGCGGAATAGAGCCGCTCGCGGAAGGGATAATCTTTCAGCCGTGTCGCGGTGCCGAGCGCGTCGCCAAAGGCGACGACCGACCAGCTTTGGGTGAGGGCCTGTTCGAGTTCGAGGTTCAGCAGGCCGTAACTTTTCGCCCCGATAAAGCGCCCCGACGCATCCCGTGGCGCAGCCTCTCCGCTTTGATAGCCGCGAATGCTGTTGTCGCCGCCCGGATAGAACCGCTTGTTGACGGGCAAATCGAGGTCGTTCATCGCGCCCAGCGTGAGGATGACGCCGTGCGAGAAACCGACGTGGATCCAGCGGCCTTCGCCCCACGGCGTGTGATACGCGCCGCTGGTCTCGAAGCGTTGGTACTGAGTGACGCCGCCGAGCACGCGATTCGCGATTTCGAGCTGCGTCGTGACGTGATAACCATGACGCGGACGCAACGCGCTGTCCCGGCGGTCGGTCGTCAGACCGAAATCCAAACTCGCGACGTTCACCTGCTTCTCATCCGTGGCCACCGTGGACAGGCTGTTCTGCCGATTGCGCAGCGCTTGGAAGGTGTAGCCGATCATCGCTTCGCCGTGCAGCGGCGCCACCGCGCGCCGCAGGCTCAAGTTCGCGCCGTATTCTTCGCGCAAAAACGCAATCTCCTGCCGCTGCAGACCGAAGAGCTTGGCGGTGCCATCGATCGTCTCGCCGAACAATTCAGGCACCGTATACGTGTATTCGCCGCGCGTGCTTTTCATCGATTCGATGACCAACAACCGGCTTTGGTGCGCGAGCCCAAGAATGTTCATCTGCCGATATTCCACACCGCCCCGCAGCTGTTCGTAGCTGCCGTAGCCCGCGATCAAATTGGTCTCGTAGCGCGGACCTTCTTTCAACGTGAACACGGGATCGCGTGTGGCGGCATCGGGCGGATCGAACCGCAAGTCGACCGACTCGAACACGCCCAGCCGGGAAATCCGATATCGAGCGCGCTCCAATTCCACAGGGTCCAAAGGCTC
>CBINOT010000103.1:0-21307 GCA_966252355.1 uncultured Opitutus sp.
GGTGCTCGCCTGGCTGGTATTCCGTTCGCGCCAAGCGGCTTTCACGGAGCGGATTCGCGCGCGGGAAGAAGAGCTGGCGCGCGTCACGGCGGAGCTTGGCACGGTTCGCGCCGAAGCCACGCGGCTCGCCACCGCCCACGCGCAAATCGGCACGCAGTTGGAAGCAGAGCGCGCGGCGCATGAGCGGCTCACGAACGAATTCAAAGCCTTGTCCGCCGACGCGCTGCGCGCGAATCGCGCCGATTTTCTCGAGCAAGCGAAACAAGCGTTCGCCCAGCTGCAGCAGCAATCGGCCGGCGATCTGGAGCAGCGCAAACAAGCCGTCGAGGCGCTGGTGAAGCCGATCCGCGAATCGCTCGACAAGGTCGACCACAAGATGGCCGAGATCGAGAAAGCGCGCGCCGGCGCCTATGGTGCGCTCGGCGAGCAACTCAAGGCGCTGAGCCTGGCGCAACTGCAGCTGCAAACCGAAGCCGCGCGGCTCTCGACCGCGTTGCGTTCGACCACCTACGCCGGAAGTTGGGGCGAACTGCAGCTGCGCCGCGTCGTGGAAATGGCCGACATGGTGTCCTATTGCGATTTCTGCGAACAGGAATCCATGGGCGGGCTGCGCGCCGATCTCGTCGTCCGGCTGCCCGGCGGTCAGCGGATTGTCGTCGACGCGAAGGCTCCGCTCGAATCCTTCCGCGCGGCCCACGACGCCACCGATGAGACGGTGCGCGCCGCGCGCCTGCTCGAGCACACGCAAAAGGTCCGCGGGCATATCGACGCGCTCGGCGCCAAAAACTATTGGGAGCAATTTCAGCCCGCGCCGGAATTCGTGGTGCTGTTCTTGCCCGGCGATCACTTCCTCACCGCCGCATTGCAGGTCGACAACCTCCTGCTCGATCGGGCGCTGGCGCGCCGCGTTTTGCTGGCAACGCCCACGACGCTCATCGCGTTGTTGAAAGCGGCGGCGTACGGCTGGCGGCAAGAAGCGGTCTCGAAAAACGCCGATGAAATCAGCGCGCTCGGCCGGGCGCTCTACGACCGCGTGGCGAATTTCGCCGACAATCTCGAAAAGATCGGACGCGGCCTCGATACCGCGATGAAAGCCTACAATGCGTCGGTCGGCTCCTTCGAAGGCATGCTGCTGCCGGGCGCACGCAAGCTCGCCGAGCTCGGCGCGAAAGGAACGAAGGAACTCTCGGCGCCGTCATCGCTGGAAACGGCCCCGCGGGACGTGGCGAAGCGGCAATGATCGCTCCATCTGGCACACGTGCTGGAACCGTAAGGTAAAAACAGGTCGCGGGGTTCCGGTAGAAACGCTCATTGCCCCTTCATGACGCTCGCAATTCTCGTCGCCGCGGCATTTTGCGTGGTGATCGGGGTGGCGGTTTTGATCGCGAACCCCCAACGATTTTCAAGCCAAGCATGCGCGATCGGCGCTTTCCTCGTCGGCGCGTGGCTGGTTTCGGTTTACGGCGCGATCAACGCGGAGACGGCGTATTTCACGGGCACACCTGCCAATCCCTTCACCTGGTGAATGGGTTCATTATCGCGCTTTGGCCGTGGTCGGTCCGGCTAATGCAGCAATCGCTGATCACCGATCAGCGAGACCGGCGCGCGACCGCATCGCCGAGCTTATGGACAACATCTTGGCGCGCTCGCGGCTGACGACCCAAGCCGCGCTTCAGGCCAAGACCGAACACGTCGCCATGATGTCGCGCGGTTTGGCGCACGATCTGAATAATCTGATCACGCCGATCTCGAGCTTTCTCCTGCATATCGACGGCCACTTCCCCGCGGGTTCGGTGCAAGCCGACGTCCACGGGCACGCTTCGCGCTCGATCAAGGTCATGCAAGACTACGTGCGCGATGCGATGTTCTTCGGGAAGCGGCTCGCGCCGAAATTCACCTCCGTCGACGTGGAAACGGTTTTTCGCACGGTTCGTGAGCTCACGCAGCCGCGGGCCGCGCCGCGCGGCATACGCGTAGTCGCAGCGGCAGCCGAGAAATTGTCCGTCACCGCCGACGCGCTGCTTATGCAACGCCTCTTGGTGAATCTGGTGAATAACGCGATCGACGCTTCCACTGCCGGTGACTGCGTAATGCTCGCCGCAAAGCCGGGAGCGACCGGGCGCATTTCCATCGAGGTCCTCGACGAAGGATGCGGGATTCCGCCGGAGAATCGGTCCCGCGTCTTCGAACCCTACTTTACCACGAAGCAATTCGGCGACGAGGTCCGCGGCTTTGGGCTGGGGCTCAGCATCTGCCGCAAGATCGTCGACCTGCACCACGGCACGATCGCCATCGAGAGCCAGGTCGGCCGCGGCACCTCGATCGTCGTCGAATTACCCGGTCACGCGGCGTCGTAAATCTGCACGCGCGCCCAATACGACTTGAAGGTGTCGACAAATGCGCGGTGCAGCGGGTCGACCTGATAAGCATCGTGCGCGGCGAGATCCCGGCAAACGATCGTCAACGCGAAGGAATACGTGTCCTCGACGACCGGTCGTTTCGGCGTCGGCGCGGGCGTGCCGACGTAAACGTGCTCGGCCGCTTGCACGCCGCTGAGCGAATCGAGTCCGCGGCGGAATTCCGCGCGTTGCGCGGCGGTCAATTCGGGTTTGAGCCAGAAGAAGACGGAATGAACGAGCATAGGAGAAAAGGGTCTAAGAGCTAGGTGCTAGGGTCTGGCGTGCGGCGTCTTGGGTCTGGAGTTTGCCGTTACCCGTTGTTCGCGCTGTCGAGCCGCGCGAGTTCGTCGCCGATCTGAAAGTTCATTGGCACATCGGGGTCGGCCGAGGGGATCGCCGAGAGCAATAGCTTCGTATACGGATGCTGCGGTGCGGCGAAGATCTGCGGCGTGCTCGCCAGCTCCACGATGCGACCGTTGCGCATCACGGCGACGCGGTCGCAAAAATTCCGGACCACATCGAGATTGTGTGCGACGAACAGGTACGTGAGGCCGAAATCGCGCTGGAGTTCGAGCAAAAGCTCAAGCACCTGCGTCTGGACGGAAACGTCGAGCGCCGACGTCGCTTCATCGCACACCACGAGCGAAGGTCGCATGATCAACGCACGGGCAATTCCGATGCGCTGCCGCTGCCCGCCGCTGAAGGCGTGCGGATAACGCGTCGCATGTTCCGGCTTTAATCCCACGCGTCGCAACATGTCGTTCACGCGGTCATCGAGCTCGGCTCCACGCGCCAGCCGATGGATCACGAGCGGCTCCCCGACGATGTCGCGCACGGTCATTCGGGGGTTCAGCGACGAAAAGGGATCCTGAAAAATCATCTGCGCGTGCTGCCGGATCGGCTTCAGCTCGCGATCGCTGAGCAGCGCAAGATCGACTTCACGTCGGTCCGGCAGGCGAAAGCGGACTTCGCCGGCGGTCGGCCGCATGGCCCGCAAAATACAGCGCACCGTCGTCGTCTTGCCGCAGCCGCTCTCGCCCACCAGCCCAAGCGACTCGCCCGATTGCACGGTGAAACTAATGTCGTCGACCGCTTTGACCAAACCGGCGACGTCGCGACGGAAGCCGGGACGGTAGAGCGGAAAATGTTTCGAGAGGCCTCGAACCGCCAGGAGCGGCCGGGCCGGCCTCCCATCGCCGCGCATCTCGGAGCCGATCATTTTTCCGCCGTCGCGCGGACGTCGGAACGACGCCAACGGCTCGGGAGCGACTCGAGCAAGGTCCGGGTATGCACGTGCTGGGGATGGCGCAGCACCGTGCGCACGTCGCCCCGCTCCACGATCTCGCCGCGATGCATCACCGCGACCGAATCCGCCATTTGCGCCACGACGCCGAAATCATGCGTGATGAGCAGCACGGCACAGCCGATTTCGCGCTGCAGCGATTTGATCAGGGCCAGAATCTGCGCCTGCATCGTCATATCGAGCGCGGTCGTCGGCTCGTCGGCAATCAACAGCTCGGGCCGGCAAACCAACGCCATTGCGATCACGACGCGCTGGCGCAAACCGCCGGACAGCTCGTGGGGATATTGGTGGTAGCGCCGGCTCGCGTCACTGATGCCGACCTTGGCCAGCATTTCCAAGGTCCGCCGTCGCGCGGCTGCGGCACTGACGTCCTGGTGCAGCAAAATCGCTTCGTCGATCTGGCTGCCGACCGTGTGCACGGGCGAAAGCGCGGTCATCGGCTCCTGAAAGATGATGCTCATCAATCCGCCGCGAACCTTGAAGAGCAGCCCGGACTTCTCGTCGAGATGGCCGATGTCGATTTCGCCCGCTCGGCGCGAGTGCAGCACGATGTGGCCGCCGGTGACCCGGCCGGGCGGCTGGATCAACCGCAACAAGGCGAGCGCCGTGACGCTCTTCCCGCTGCCCGATTCCCCGACCAATGCCAGCGTGCGGCCGCGCTCGATGGAAAACGAAACATTCTGCACGGCACCGATCGTCCCGTACGCGCCGGGGAACGACACGCGAAGATTACGGACCTCCAGCAAGGGTCCGGGAGACAAATCCGATTGGCCGGTGCCGAGTGCAGTTCCGTCGTTCACGTGTCGCTCGAGCGGGGGTTGGTGGCGGCAAGCATTCGGACTATTTTTTCGGAAAGTGCAACACGCGCGCTGCACCGATCGCATTTATGACCGGGTGCATCAACGTCCATACGGATCCGCGGCATCGCGCAGGCCATCGCCCAGAAAATTGAAACAGAGAACCGTCATCACGATAAACACGACCGGCATCAACAACCACGGGTAGTTGGCCACGGTCTGCAGGCTAAGACAGTCCTGCAGCATCACGCCCCAGCTGACGATTGGCGCGTGCAGCCCAAATCCCAGGAACGACAGCGAGGTCTCGCCCAGGATCATCGCCGGCACGCTCATCGTCAGCACGACGATCACATGGCTCGTGAACCCCGGCAGCAGGTGGCGAAACAAGACGCGCGAGTGGCTGGCCCCGAGCAAACGCGCTGCGGTCGCATAATCTTCTTCGCGCAGCGCGAGAATCTTGCCGCGCACGACGCGGGCAAGTGCCGTCCAGCTCAGCAAGCTCAACACCAGCGTGATGGCAAAATAGGTGAAGACGGGCGGCCAATCGGCCGGGATGACCGCGCCAAAGGCGAGCCACAACGGAATGTGCGGGAAAGCGTTCACGATCTCGATCAAACGCTGGATCGCGCTGTCGACCGCGCCGCCGACATACCCGGAAATGCCGCCGATCACCACGCCGAGCACGAACGTGATCGCGATGGAAATCAGGCCGACGGACAAACTGATCCGGGCGCCAAAAATGAGACGGCTGAAAATATCGTGGCCGTATTTATCGGCCCCGAGGAAATAGAAGGTCGTAACGCTGCCATCGCTCGCACCCACGGCATCTCCCCGCACGCCGAAGAAGTGGCGCTCGCAGGGCACGAGACCGAGGATTCGCCACGATCGCCCGCGCACGAAAAAACCCAGGGCGATCCGCTCGGAAGGATCCTCGAGATACGTCCGCTTATAGGTCACCGGATCCACGGAGACGCGCATGGCCGGAACATAGAATCCGTCGCGCCCCGACCAGCGCGGCAGCTGCGGCGGACAATAAGACCGCGAAAGATCCCGCCACTGCCGGGAATAAGGAGCGAAGAATTCCGCGCCGCCGGCGAGCACGTACAAGATCGCGAGCAGGAAGACCGCGGCGACGGCCAGCCGATGGCGGGCAAAACGACGCCCGATCAGCGCCCATTGCGACAACGAGCCCGATTCGTCGCGCGACGCCAGGGGGAGCGTTACCGGGGATTCGGCAGCGGCAGCCATCGGCGCAGAAAATCGGCGCGAGCAAGCCGCCGCAAGTGGCATTTGCGCCCGCGCACGATTACGACACGTGTACGCACCGAGATCGTTGTACAGCCCACCTATGTACAAGCCGCCCGGGCCGGCATCGCGCTCGGTTTCGCGGTTTCGGCGTGACGATGCGTTGCGCTCGCGCATCAGCCTTCTCACCGAGGAGCGACAAGAGAGCGCGGGCGCGAACGCGCTGGCTCGCGATGCACGACGCGACCGCACGACGGCCGACAAGTTAACGTCTATACAAGAAAGGCTTTCGTTCGGTGCGAAATTCTGACTTAAGCGAGCCGCTTCACTCTACCTCAATGGCATCCTCCCTCCACCTCGCCGCGGCGACGTCCCTGCACCTTGCGGGCATCGATTACGCGATCCTGATCATCTATTTCGTTTTTGTGCTTGGCATCGGCTGGGCGCTGAAACGCTACATGAAGGGGAGCTCCGACTTTTTCTTGTCGGGTCGCTCCATTCCCGCGTGGGTCACCGGCCTCGCGTTCATCTCCGCCAACCTCGGCGCCCAAGAAGTCATCGGCATGGCCGCGTCCGGCGCGAAGTACGGCATCATGACGAGCCACTTCTACTGGGTCGGCGCGATTCCCGCCATGGTGTTCCTGGCGATCTTCATGATGCCGTTCTACTACGGTTCGCGCGCTCGCTCCGTCCCGGAATATTTGAAGCTGCGCTTCGACGAAAAGACCCGCGGCTTCAACGCGATGTCCTTCGCTGTGATGACGATCTTCTCGTCCGGCATTTCGCTGCACGCGCTGGCGCGTCTGATGGAGCAACTCGTCGGCTGGAGCTACAACTCCTGCATCTTCGTTTCGGCCGCGATCGTGCTGGTGTATATCTTCCTCGGCGGCCTCACCTCCGCGATCTATAACGAGGTGCTGCAATTCTTCATGATCGTCTTGGGCTTCGCGCCCTTGGTGTTCCTCGCGCTGAAAGACGTCGGCGGCTGGGCGGCGCTGAAAGAAAAGCTGATCCCCGTTGCCACAAGCCAAGGCTTCGCCCCCGGCACGTGGACCGACTCCTGGAGTCACATGGCCACGACGACCTCGAATCCGATGGGCGTCGAATGGTTCGGCATGGTGATGGGCCTCGGCTTCGTGCTCTCGTTCGGCTACTGGTGCACCGACTTCCTGGTCGTGCAGCGCGCGATGGCGGCCAACTCGATGTCCGCCGCGCGCCGCACGCCGTTGATCGCGGCGATTCCGAAGATGCTCTTCCCCGCGTTGGTGATCCTCCCGGGCATGATCGCGATCGCGCTGCATTTCCACAGCGGCAACAAGTTCCTCCCGTTGGCCGCGGACGGCACGCCGGACTACAACATGGTCATTCCGGTGATGATCGCGAAATACTTCCCCGCCGGCCTGCTCGGTATCGGCTTCACCGCCCTGATGGCCGCATTCATGTCCGGCATGGCCGGCAACGTGACCGCGTTCAACACCGTGTGGACGTACGATATTTACCAGAGCTATCTCGCGAAGAACAAAACCGACCATCACTACTTGTGGATGGGCCGGTGGGCGACGGTCGTCGGCATCATCTTGAGCATCGGTGCCGCTTACCTCGCGTCGCGGTTCAATAACATCATGGACATGCTCCAGCTGGTGTTCGCCTTCGTGAACGCCCCGCTGTTCGCCACCTTCCTCCTGGGCATGTTCTGGCGCCGCTCGACCGGTCACGGTGCGTTTTGGGGCCTGCTCGGCGGCACCGGCGGCGCCGCGATCTTCCACGGCCTCGCGCTGGCGGAAGGCAACACGCCTGGCATCAAGGGCGGCTGGATCAGCCCGAAGTTCATGTTCCATTCCGACATGGGCCAGAACTTCTACATGGCGCTGTTCGCGTGGACCGCGTGCTTCGTCCTGACGATCCTGATCTCGCTCCTGACGGCCCGGAACAAGACCGACGCCGAACTGACAGGCCTCGTCTACTCGCTCACGCCGAAACCCAAGAGCGAAAACGAGCCGTGGTTCAAGCAACCGGTCACGGTCGGTATTCTCGTTCTGATCGTCACCTGCGTTCTCAACGTCATCTTCTGGTAACCGGATCCCCTATGAATTTCGATCTTAGACTGCCCCTCGGCCTCATGTTCACGCTGTTCGGCGCGATGCTCTCGATCTACGGGCTGACCTCCGACAAAGCGATGTACGAAAAATCGCTCGGCATGAATATCAACCTCGGCTGGGGCCTCGTGATGCTGGTCTTCGGCGTAATCATGCTCGTGTTCGCCCTCCGCAGCCGCGGCCAAGGCGGGAACGACCCGAAAGCCTGATCCCCGCCTACGACGGCACGGCTTCGTCGGTTCAGCTTATTTCCACGAAAGCGGCGGTCTCCGACCGGCGCTTTTTTGTGTCCGGATCGCCGACGACCGGAGCGATCTTTTCCCAAACCGTTTCCCGCGAATGGCGCGAATAGATCCGTGTGATCCGTGGCTCAGATTGCTCGTCATGTAGGGCGGGGGCTCCGAACGCCGCCACGGTCAAGATTCACGTGTCCCACGGATCGATTGGAGAGCCCACGAAACACACGAACGACACGAAAACCCGATCACGGTATCGATTCGCCGAGTTCGACTGTCCTAAGGTAGGGGCGGCTCTCCGCAACCGCCCTGAGTTCCTGACAGCGCAAGCAGCAGACATCCACGGATCACACGGATTATCACGGATCAATTCATCCACCATCATCCGCGCCTATTCGCGTCATCCGCGGAAACCGTTTGGGAAATTCGAGTGCCGTGCGGATTACATTTTTCCGGCCTTGACCGAAAGAGCGCGGGCAGCACCGTGTTCGATTCCACACGTCACTGCCTGGTGGTGTAATGGTAGCACAGGCGACTTTGACTCGCCTAGTCATGGTTCGAATCCATGCCGGGCAGCCATGGCCGATCTCGCCGCGCGCGGTACGCCCCCGCTTCGCAGACTCCGCCCTTGGCTCGCTGCCCCCAAAGATCACGAACCAAGCCGCCCGCGGTGCGCTACGGCGATGTGGGGTATCATCATACCACATCAGGCATTGACGCGCTTTTTTTCGGGCCGTTTGCTCTGGTTTATGCGCGATTCCAAGTCGGCCGAAACTCGCACTCGCTACAAACGCGTCGTTCTCAAACTTTCCGGTGAAGTCCTCCGGGGTGGGAAATCCGGCGATCCGATCGACGGAGCTACGCTCGAGAAAATCTGCGCGCAGGTAAAAGAGATCCACGATTTGGGCGTCCAGGTGTGCGTCGTCATCGGCGGCGGCAATATCTTCCGCGGCCTCAGCGGGGAGAAGCGCGGCGTCGATCGCACGACAGGCGACTACATGGGCATGCTCGCGACCGTGATCAACGGTTTGGCCCTGATGGATTGCCTCGAAAAGCTGGGGGTGAACACGCGCGTCCAAAGCGCGATCCCCATGAATCAGATTGCCGAACCGTTCATCTTGCGCCGCGCCATGCGCCACCTGGAAAAGGGTCGCGTGGTGATTTTCGTGGCCGGCACCGGCAACCCCTATTTCTCGACCGACACCACCGCCGCGCTGCGCGCCAGCGAGCTGCACGCCGAGATCATCCTCAAAGCGACCAAGGTCGACGGGGTGTACGACAAGGATCCGAAGAAGTTCCCCGACGCCGTGAAGTTCGACCAGCTCACCTTCATCGATGCGCTGAAGCAGCGGCTCAACGTCATGGACTCGACCGCGTTCTCGCTCTGCATGGACAATAGCGTTCCGATCCTCGTCTTCGACCTGGGCGACGAACACGCGATTCGCAAAGCGATCTTCGGCGAAAAGATCGGCACCTTGGTGCATAATTGATCGCCGTCGATCGAACCGTCGCCGTCATCGCGCTCCCCTTTTCGCCGCAGCAATCGCAAATCCAAAATCAAGAATCCAAACTATCATGAGCCACCCCATCTTGACCGATGCGCAAACGCGGATGAAAAAAGCTGTGGATCACACGCTCCACGAATTCAGCACGATTCACACCGGCAAAGCGACGCCCGCGATGGTCGAGTCTGTGATGGTCGAGGCGTATGGCTCGCAAATGCGGCTGAAGGAATGCGCCGCGATTTCGACGCCCGACGCCCGGCTGATTCAGATCCAGCCCTGGGACCAGGCCCTGATCAAGGCGATCGCCAAAGGGATCACCGACGCCAACATCGGTTTCAATCCGATCGTCGACGGCAAGCTGATCCGCGTGCCGCTCCCGGAAATGAGCCGTGAGCGCCGCCAGGAATTCGTGAAAACCGCCCACCGTCTCGCGGAAGAAGGCCGCGTGCACGTGCGCAATGTCCGTCGCGATACGATCGAAGCCGTCAAGAAGGCGAAGCTGCCGGAAGACGACGCGAAGCGGCTCGAAAAAGACATCCAAACCGCGACCGACAAAGCGATCGCCGATATCAACTCGCATCTGGCGTCGAAGGAGAAGGAATTGCTCTCGGTCTAAACGTCCCGCGCTCGATCGGAGCGCCGACCGCCTGCGCGCGGCACGATCCAGGGACATCCGTTCATGCCTTCCAGCTCAGCTTCCAGCGCCGTCGTCGCTCGGCCGCATCGCGTTATCGTCAAGCTCGGGACCGGCGTCCTCACGTCGGGGGTCGGTCAGCTGAACGAGCCTCGGATCGCCGCGATCAGCGCCCAAATTGCGGCGCTGCGCGCGCAAGGGACCGAAGTCATCGTCGTCTCGTCCGGCGCGATCGGGCTCGGGCTCGGCGCGCTCAATTTGACGCGGCGCCCGAAGGAGACGGCGAAGAAACAGGCCTGCGCCGCGATCGGCCAAAGCCTCCTGATGCAAGTGTGGCAGCGCGGGCTGGCCCCCCACGGGCTCGTCCCCGCGCAGGTGTTGCTGACGCACGAGGACATTCGTTCGCGCGATCGGTACCTGAGCGTCAAAGCCTGCCTCGAACAGATCATCGCGTACGGCGCGATCCCGGTGATCAACGAGAACGACACCGTGAGCTCCGCGGAAATCCAGGAGATCCGCTTTGGCGATAACGACACCTTGTCCGCCCTCGTCGCCAGCCTGACGCAGGCGCAGTACTTGTTCATTCTCTCCACGGCGCCGGGGCTGATCGACATGAAGGGCACGGGAAAAATCGTGCCCGTCGTCGAAAAGATCACGCCGGAGATCGAAGCGATGGCCGGCGGCACCACGAGCGCCACCGCGGTCGGCGGCATGATCACGAAAATTTCCGCCGCGAAGCTTGCGACGCGCGCCGGTTGCGGCGTGTTCATCGCGAGCGGCGCCGAATCGGACATCGTCTCGCGGCTGCTGGGTGGCAACGGCCCGGGCACCTTCTTTGTGCCGAGCGGCCTGCCCCTCGAAGCGAAGAAGCGCTGGCTCGCCTTTTTCCAACGTCCGACCGGCACGATTCACATCAATGCCTGCGCGGTGCCCGTGTTGCGGGACGAAGGCCGCAGCCTCCTCGCCGTCGGCGTCACGGCCGCCACCGGCGAATTCATGCCAGGCGATGTCGTGAACATCGCGGGCCCCGGCGGTGAAATCGTCGCGCGGGGCAAGACGCGATACGCCAGCGAAGAAATCGCCGCGATCGCGGGCAAAAAAGGCGACGCCGTGAGCGCCCTCTACCCGACCCGCAAGCGCCTCGAAGTCGTTCATCGCGACGATCTCGCCGTGCTTTAGCGCCGCGGCGCGGGCGCGTATTCCATTACCGGATAGTCACGCCGCGCGCGAAACCCCCAACGCATGCTTGCGCGTAGGCGAATCCTTGTCGCATCTTCGAGGACACGAGTCCTTATCCCGCCGCAATGAAAGTTTCCCTTTTCCCGCTCAGCGCCGCCCTGCTGCTGGGCAATTCCGTGGTGTGCGCGTCCGAGCCCGTCGTGGGCTGGCCCGCCGCAGCCCCCATCATTGCGCAAATCAAAGCGCCGAGCTTCGCCGACCGAAATTTCGCGATCACCGACTTCGGGGCCGTTGCGGACGGCAAGACCGACAGCACGGCCGCCATTCGCAAAGCCATCGCCGCGTGTAATGCGGCCGGCGGTGGTCACGTGGTCGTGCCGGCCGGCGAATTCCTCACCGGTGCAATACATCTGTTGAGCAACGTCGACCTGCATCTGGTCGACGGCGCCACGCTGCGATTCAACTCGGATCCCGCGGCCTATCTCCCCGTCGTGCATACGCGGTGGGAAGGCACCGAGTGCATGAATTACTCGGCGTTTATCTACGCGTTCGAGCAGGAGAACATCGCGGTCACGGGAACTGGAACGCTCGACGGCAGCGCGAGCGAGGACAACTGGTGGGCCTGGGCGACCAAAGGCGAGAACGGTCGCTCGCAGGCCAGCCCCGACGTCAAGCGCCTCAACGATCTTGCCGACGAAGGCGTGCCCGTCGCCCAACGCGTTTTCGGCGCCGGCCACTTTCTCCGCCCGAACTTTTTTCAGCCGTACCGTTGCCGCAACATCCTCATCGAAGGCGTCAAAATTCGGCGCTCGCCGATGTGGGAAATCAATCCGGTGCTCTGCACCAACGTCACGGTGCGCAACGTCGACATCCTTTCTCACGGCCCGAACAACGATGGTTGCGATCCCGATTCGTCGCGCGACGTGCTGATCGAAGGCTGCACGTTCGACACCGGCGACGATTGCATCGCGATCAAATCCGGCCGCAACGACGACGGCCGCCGTGTCGGTGTCGCCTCCGAGAATCTCATCGTCCGCAATTGCACCATGAAGGACGGCCACGGCGGCGTGGTGATCGGCAGCGAAATCGCGGGCGGCTGCCGCAACGTATTCATTGAGAATTGCCGCATGGACAGCCCGCATCTCGAACGTGCGCTGCGTTTCAAATCCAACGCGCGGCGCGGCGGCGTGATCGAAAACGTGCTGATGCGCAACGTGACGATCGGCCGCGTGATTGAAGCGATCATCACGGTCGACTTCATGTACGAGGAAGGCGCCAACGGCCCCCACAAGCCGGTGTTGCGCAATGTGCAGCTCGACAACGTCAGCGCCACGTCGACGCCGCGTCTCTTCTATATCACCACGTTCCCTGGCGCGACGGTCGACGCGATCCGCATCGCGCATTCGAAATTCTCCGGGGTCGAGACGGCCGAATACATCCAAAACGCGGGCCGAATCGAGCTCGAGGACGTGACCGTGCTACCGAAAGACATCCCCCGCAGCCTGAGCTCCCGCCCGCCGCAGGGCGACTAGGCGCAATCGTCGCAGTGCGAATGTCGTAAGGGAGCGCGGCTCTCCCCCGCCGCCTGAGCATCAGAAAACGCAAACGGGAGACGGGCCGCGGATGGCGCGATTTCCCAAGCCGTTTCCCGCGAATGGCGCGAATGGACGCGGATAATTACTGGGATCAATCCGTCTGATCCGTGGCTTTGACGGCGCGAGGTGTAGGGCGGGGCCTCCGAACCCCGCCGCCGTCGCGTCTCGCCTGCCCGACAGATCGATCTCAGCACCGCCCCCTCCTACATCTTCACCATCGCCGTCTGCCGAATGTCCGACGACGACGCCCCGACCATCACTTTCCAGTCGCCCGTCGGCACGACGTAATCGTGTTTCTCCGCGCTCCAGCGCCGCAACGCGCTCGTCGGCACCGTCAGTTTGACGGATTGGACTTCGCCGCGCGCCACGTGCACGCGCTTGAACGCGCCCAACGCGAGCCGCTCGCGCGCACCTGGCGGAGTCAGGTAAACCTGGACGACCTCATCGCCGTCGCGAGCCCCCGTGTTGCGCACGTCGACGGCAATCGCGAGCGTCGGCGTGTCGGCTTTGACGACCGCGACATTCGGTTTCGCATACTCGAAAGTCGTGAAGCTCAACCCGTGGCCAAAAGCGTAAAGTGGTTTGCCTTCGAAATACCGATAGGTGCGATTCGTCATCCGATACTCCGCGAACGGCGGCAGATCGCTAGTCGCGCGATAAAACGTCACGGGCAAACGCCCCGCCGGACTCGTCTTGCCGAATAACACATCCGCCACCGCGGTGCCGCCAGCCTGGCCCGGATACCACGCTTCGAGAACCGCGTTCGCCTGCTCGTCGGCCGAAGGAACCGCCAGCGCGCTCCCGGAAAGCAAGACGCAGACGAGCGGCTTGCCCGCCCCGCGCAACGCGTCGAGCAGCTTCTGCTGCAGCGCCGGCAATTCGATCGTCGTGCGATCGCCGCCGCTGAAACCTTCATAGTCGACCGTCATCTCCTCGCCTTCGAGCTGCGCGCTGATGCCGCCCACGAAGATGATCGCGTCGGCCTTCTTCGCCGCCGCGACTGCCGCCGTGAAGCTCTCGATCGAGTCCGGCAGTTCCCATTGCAAAGAGATCTTGGCCGCGCCGTCGCCTTGATAGTACTCGAGCACGATAGGGAGCGCTGCATTTTCCGGCAGCTTGCGCACCACGCTGCGCGTCTTCTCCGTCGGCGTCCACGCGTCGATCACCGTCTCGCCCCCGACCTTCAGCCGGAAGCCGCCGTGACCGCTGACGACGAGTCGATAGTCACCGCCAAGCGTGGTGAGCAACTCGCCCTGCCAACGCACGGACATGCCGTCCGTCGGGACCCCGGTCGGCAGCTTCGCCGTCGCAAAATCGAAATCGACCGGTCGATCGCGGCGATGCGCCACCGGCTCACCTTCGAAGTGGCGGTTCGCATAGTAATCCCCGACGAGCCCCGTGTAATCGGCATTGCGCAAGCCGGTCCGCGGAATCGGTCGCACTCCCGCCGGCAATCCGGCGTAGTCGCAACCGCGCAGATAATCGACGGCGACGCTATCGCCGAGCGCCGCCTTGATGCCGGCGAGCACCGTCACGGGCGCGCTGGGCCGGCCGTTGTAATTCCCCAGCAGCACGGTGTCCGACGCCGCATTCGGTCCGATGACCGCGACCCGATGCAGCTTCGTCCGATCGAGCGGCAAAGTCCCATCGTTTTTCAGGAGTACGATCGACTCCACCGCCGCGCGGAGCGCTACGTCGCCGTGGGCGGGAGTATTATTTTCGGCCGGAGCAATTTTCGAAAACGGCACCTGCTCCGGCGGATCGAAGAATCCGAGCCGGAACATCGTGCGCAAAAGCTTCCCGAGCTGGCGGTCGACGACCGCTTCGCTAATCAGCCCGCGCTTCACTGCTTCGACCAGCGCCGGGGGGTTGTCGCCACAACGCACGCAGAGCCCCGCCTCAATCGACAGCGCTTCCGCTTCCGCGTCGTCCTTGGCGAGCTTGTACGTGCGGCTCAGGTCCGCGATGGCGCCGCAATCCGACGTCACGTGGCCATCGAAGCCCCATTTATCCAGCCGCTCGTACAGGAACGGGCTGAGCGCGCACGGTTTTCCGTACAGCGCATTGTACGCCGTCATCACCGCTTCGACGCGGCCCTCGCGCACCAGCGCTTCGAACGCGGGCAAATACGTTTCGTATAAATCCGCTTCCGGCGGCGCCGCATCGAAAACATGCCGCAGCGACTCCGGTCCGCTGTGCACCGCGAAGTGTTTCGCGCAGGCTGCCGCCTGGAGATAGCGCGGATCGTCGCCCTGCAAGCCGCGCACGAACGCGACGCCGATCCGGCTCGTGAGATACGGATCTTCACCATACGTTTCCTGGCCCCGTCCCCAACGCGGGTCGCGAAAGATATTGATGTTCGGGCTCCAGAACGTGAGTCCGTAATAACGTCGCCCGGCGTGTTCGCCCGCGCCATTGAACTTCGCGCGCGCTTCGCCGCCGATGACCGTCGCGATTTCATGGATCAACGCGTCGTCCCACGTCGCCGCCAAGCCGATCGCCTGCGGGAAAACCGTGGCTTCGCCGGCGCGCGCTACGCCGTGCAAGGCCTCGTTCCACCAATCGTAGCGCGGGATCCCGAGCCGCGGGACGCCCGGCGTCGTATTCATCATCTCCGCCGCTTTTTCCTCGAGCGTCATCCGCAACACGAGATCGCGCACGCGCGTTTCGAGCGGGACGGCTGGATCCATATAAACGGCGCGCGTTTGCTCGGCGGCAGCGACGCGCGCGCAACCGATGATGGCGAGGCAAGCGAGGACGGTAAGACGCATGGCGGTGGACGGTGGGGTTTGCCGCGAACAAAGCGCCCGCGGCGATCGGAGCGACGCTTGTCGGTTGCTAACAGTAGTGCAAGGCGCGCGACAAATTAAGCCGCGCAACGGTCCCGCGCCCCCAACCAAAGTGTCATCTAATGGATGACACTTTGGTTGGGGGCGTCTTCGGCGGTATTGGGCCGGGCACGACACGCGTTCGGCGCCATCGTGGGACGCATTTCGCGCCGCTCACTCGACAGCGTGACGAGCTATGCGTAGGCTTTTATAATGAGAAAAATGCGCGCGATCGCGAAACGGCGCGCCGGACCGGGTCTCGAGCTTACCGAGGTTCCCGTGCCGGAGCCCGGGATCAACGACGTACGGATCAAGATCAAGAAGACTTCGATCTGCGGCACCGACGTCCATATCTACAATTGGGACGCATGGGCCGAGAAGACGATCAAACCGCCGATGGTCATCGGCCACGAGTTCGTTGGTGTGATCGATGCCGTCGGGTCCAATGTCCAAGGGTTCAAACCCGGCGACCTGGTCGACGGCGAGGGCCACATCGTCTGCGGCCGGTGCCGCAACTGCCTCGCGGGCCGCCGCCACCTTTGCCAGAACACGCAGGGCGTCGGCGTGAACCGCGACGGCGCGTTCGCCGAGTACCTTTGCATCCCCGCGAGCAACGCGGTTCACGTCGACCCAGCCATCCCGCTCGATGTGCTGTCCTGCTTCGATCCGCTCGGCAACGCGGTGCACACGGCGCTGCAGTTCGATCTGGTCGGTGAAGACGTGCTCATCACCGGCGCCGGACCGATCGGCTGCATGGCGGTCGCCATCGCCCGCAAAGCCGGCGCGCGAAATATCGTCGTGACCGATGTGAATCCCGACCGGCTCGCGCTCGCCAAACGGATGGGTGCGACGCGGACCGTCGATGTGTCGCGCGAAAAGCTGGCCGACGTTCAACGCGAGCTAGGCATGAAAGAAGGCTTCGATGTCGGGCTAGAGATGTCGGGCAATGCCCGGGCGTTGAGCGATATGATCGACAACATGTATCACGGCGGCCGCATCGCGCTGCTCGGGATCATCCCGGACAAGGCCGCGATCGATTGGAACAAGGTCGTCTTCAATATGCTCACGATTCGCGGCATCTACGGCCGTGAAATGTACGAGACCTGGTACAAAATGACGGCACTGATTCAGAGCGGCCTCGATATCTCGCCCGTGATCACGCACCGCATGCCCTTCACCGACTTCGAGCGCGGCTTCGAACTGATGCGCTCCGGCAAGAGCGGAAAGATCGTGCTCAACTGGGAATGAGGATACAATTTGGTTAGCCCACGAAACACACGAAAGACACGAAACTCGACCCTCGCAGTACTCGTGCACCCCAAGGGATCTCAAACTGATCGACGATGGCGCATCCTCTCGTCGCTCGCATCGGATTTTCGCGTGTTTGGTGTGTTTCGTGGGCTCTATCATGACTCCAGAATTTAACGCACATCTCGAACGTTCTCTCGCAGAGATCGAATCTGCGGGGTTGCACAAGACCGAGCGGGTGATCGCGACGCCCCAACGAGCACATGTCCGCCTCGCGAACAGGGGCGGTGGTACGACCGCTTCGCGCCAGGTGCTGAACTTTTGCGCGAACAACTACCTCGGCCTTTCCGACCACCCCGAGATCGTTCGCGCCGCCCACGCCGCGCTCGATCGTTGGGGATATGGACTGTCGTCGGTGCGCTTCATCTGCGGGACGCAGGAGATTCACAAGGAACTCGAGGCGAAACTGACCGCCTTTCTCGGCACCGAGGAGAGCATCCTCTACTCGTCTTGTTTCGATGCGAACGGCGGCGTTTTTGAGACGCTGCTTTCCGCCGACGATGCGGTGATCAGCGACGAGTTGAATCACGCCTCGATCATCGACGGCATCCGGCTCTGCAAGGCCCAGCGGTACCGCTACCGCAATCGCGATTTGAACGATCTCGAAGCGAAGCTGAAGGAGGCCGACTCCGCCAAAGCGCGCTTCAAACTGATTGTCACGGACGGCGTGTTCTCGATGGACGGTTACATCGCGCCCTTGCACGAAATCTGCGATCTCGCCGACCGCTATCAAGCGCTCGTCATGGTCGACGATAGTCACGCGGTCGGATTCATGGGTCAGCGCGGTCGTGGCACGCATGAACACTGCGGCGTGCTGGGTCGCATCGACCTTCTCACCGGCACGCTTGGCAAGGCGCTTGGCGGGGCGAGCGGCGGTTATGTCAGCGGACGCAAACCGATCGTCGATCTGTTACGGCAACGCTCGCGACCTTATCTCTTTTCCAATACGCTCGCCCCAGTAATTACAGCGGCGTCGATCGCGGCGCTCGACCTTTTGTCGCAGTCGACCGAGCTGCGCGATAAACTCGAAGCGAATACCCGCTGTTTCCGCCTGGCGCTGGAGAAAATCGGGCTGTCGCTTCGGGCCGGGACGCACCCGATCGTGCCCGTGATGCTCGGCGACGCCGCGCTCTCGCAACGCTTCGCCGCGCGGATGCTGGAGAAAGGCGTGTACGTGATTGGTTTTTTCTATCCCGTCGTGCCGCAAGGAACCGCGCGCATCCGCACGCAAGTGAGCGCGGCACACAGCCAGGACGACCTCGCGTTTGCCGTGCGCGCGTTCGGCGAGGTGAAGGCAGAGCTGGGACTTTAAGATCTAGGGCGGGGTCTCCGAACCCCGCCGTGCCGCGATAACGTACGCCCCAAATCCAAACTTCATTCGTGACCGACGCGGGCGCATGAAGGTCGGTGGTATTTGCTCTGTCGCAACGGCGAATGGCGGGGTTCGGAGGCCCGCCCTACAACCATTCCGCAGTTGCGACCCACCTTCGCACGCGCACGCTCGTCTGGTTCGCCGATGAAACCGATCTCGCCTGCGATGCTCCGCCGACTCGAGGACGCTGCGCGTCGCACGGCGAAAGCCGCCTACGCCCCCTACTCCAAGTTTCGCGTCGGCGCGGCCGTGCTCACCGACGCCGACAAAATTTTCGCCGGCTGCAACGTCGAGAACGCCTCGTTCGGCCTGTGCAATTGCGCGGAGCGGACGGCGATCTTCTCCGCGGTCGCCGCTGGCGCGCGTCGCGTTCGCGCGGTCGTGGTGTATACGCCGACGCGCCAGCCAACGGCTCCCTGCGGTGCGTGTCGCCAAGTGATCAACGAATTTGGCCCCGAAGCGCTGGTCGTCAGCGTCTGCGACTCCGCCGAGCGCTTGGAAGCAAGCGTGTCGACGTTGCTGCCACAGGCATTTGGTCCGCGAAATCTAGGGTAGCGACCTGAGAGCCCACGAAACACACGAACGACACGAATTTCGATCACACCATCGATCTTCGCCGAGTTCAGCTGTTTTGAGGGAGAGGCGGCTCTCCGCGGCCGCCTTGAGTTCCAGACTGCGCAAGCGGGAGACGGCCATGGATCGCACGGATTATCATGGATCAATTCATCCATAATCCCGCGTCTATTCGCGTAATTCGCGGGAAAACCGTTTGGGAAATTCATGTGCCTTCGGGTCCATCCGGATCAATCGCCAAGCTTGGATCCTTCGCGATGCTCAGGATGACCCGCAGAGCGAAGCCATCCTCGCTGGGGCGAAGCGCAGACGAACTGCTCGGTTTCCGCTACGGCGCCGCCGGCGCTCAGCTCGCCGTGAAGAAATCCCGCACGCGCGCCGTGACTTCCGCGCGCGGCACCTCGGCTTCGCTCCGATCCGTCAGATCGCGAATCTTGACCACGCCTTTCGCGAGCTCGTCGCCGCCGTAAATCAACGCCAACTTCGCGCCCGATTCCGCCGCCGCTTTGAATTGCTTGCCGAACGCGACGTCCTTCATCGGATACTCCACCCGATATCCCGCCGCGCGCAGCGCATGGATGTCGCCGAAGGCCGCCAGCCGTTCTGCTTCGCCGCCAACGACGCAGTACACATCGGGCGCTTGAATAAATGTCGGCATCAAGCCGCGCTGTTCGAGCAGCAGTCCGAACGTCATGTCGCCGATCGCAAAGCCGACCGCCGGCAAAGCCGGGCCGCCTAGCTTTTGCACGAGATCGTCATACCGTCCGCCGCCCGCAAGCGCGCGCAATTCGCCTTTGCGATCGAAGGCCTCGAACACGAAGCCGGTGTAGTATGCGAGTCCGCGCACCACGCCCAAATCCACTTCGACAAACCGCGCCAAGCCCATCGCCTCGAGCGCGGTTAGCAGTTTTCGCCAATCGGCCAGTCGCGCGACGAGCTTGTCGCCGCCGATCGTCGTCAACGTCTGCTCGAGCGCGGACAGCGACTTGATCTGGAGGAAAGCGAGGACCTTTTCCTTGAGTTCGGGCGCCAGCGCCCCGAATTGCTCGGTGTAGCCCTTGAACGCATCGTCTCCGTATTTCTCATACCGGTCGATGGCCCCGAGCAGGCCGCGGATCCGCGGTTCGTCGAGCCCGAGCGCTTCGAGATAAAAGAACCAGAGATTCCGGTCGCTCAGCCGCACGTAGAAATCCTGCTCGCTGAGCCCGAACGCACAGAGGCATTGGATGAGCAGCGCGATCAATTCGATTTCCGCTTCCGGGCCCGGCTCGCCAAAAATGTCCGCATTGAACTGAAAGAAGCAGCGCCCCCGCCCCTTTTGCATCCGCTCGTAGCGGTAAAATTCGGCGATGCTGAACCATTTGATCGGCCGTTTCAGCGCGTTGGCCTTGGCACCGACCAGCCGGCACACCGTCGGGGTCATTTCCGGCCGCAACGCGACCTCGCGCCCGCCCTTGTCCGTAAAGCTGAAGAGCTGGGCTTCGATCTCGTCGCCGGACTTCGCCTTATAGAGCTCGAGCGGCTCGAGCACCGGCGCATCGTACTCGGCGAACGCAAACGCGTTAGCGGTTTGCCGCCAAATCCGGAAAATGTGATTCCGCCGCGCGAGATCCTCAGGATAGAATTCGCGGAACCCGGGCAGAGTCTGGAATGTGGCCATGGAAGCGGGAAACCTTGCGAACCGGCCCGCGCCAGCGCCACTCAAAAAACGGTCTTACAACGAGGTGCCAAAAAGGTGTGAAGGCTTGGACCTCTCCTAACCGCTAACAGCTGACAGCTCAAACCGGCGCTTCCGCTTCTGGCGCGTCCGGCTCTTCGTCTTCTCCTTTGAGTTTGGCCAGGTCGAGTTTCTTAAGCTGTTGCTTGAGAATCTTGCCCGACTTGAACTTCACCACGGCCCGCTGTGGAATCACCACCTCGGCCTCGGGTTTGTTCGGGTTGCGTCCAATCCGTTGCTTGCGCACTTGAACTTCTAATACGCCGAAGTTGCGCAATTCGACATTACGGCCATCCGCAAGCGCCTTTTGGATAATATCCAGCGTTTGTTGCACCGTGTCCACGATCTGCTTCTGCGGGAAGCCAGATTTGCGATAGATCTCCAACACGATTTCTCGTTTGGTCAGGTTCGACATGGGGGTTCCTTGTTTAATTACTGGGTTTCTGAAGCACCTTAAAGTATTTACGCACTTCTAATTGCGTCAACCCCTTAAGACCGATTTGCCTTAGGGGTATTCCTC
>CBINOT010000104.1:0-21243 GCA_966252355.1 uncultured Opitutus sp.
CGGCACGCCGGCCTTTTTGATCTTCGGCGCAAACGGGCCGAGTTCGCCGAACGAGAAGGGCCCGCCCGGTTTCGCGAGGACGTCGAACGCGCCCAGCCGCAAGGCCTCGAGGGCATAGTGCGAGCCGCGCTGCGTCAGCGAGCTCATGATGATCACCGGCATCGGCCGCTGCTCCATCAGGATCTTCAGGAAGGTGAGCCCATCCATCCGCGGCATTTCGATGTCCAGCGTCAGGACATCGGGATTCAACTTCGCGATCTTGTCGCGCGCGACGTACGGATCGATCGCCGATCCGACGACCTCGATTTCGGGGTCGGTCCGAAGGGCGTCCGTGACGAGTTTCCGCACCATGGCGGAATCGTCGACGACCAGAACGCGAATGGGTGCAGCGGCCATTGGGTCAGGAGCTGGAGGGTTTGCGATAAATGGCGGGGCGGACGGGTTGCAGCGAATGGCGCATCTGCGTGAGGCTTTCGGAGTGGCCCACGAACAAATACCCGCCGGGGATGAGTCGGTTCGCGAGGCGCGTGACCAATTCGTCCTGGGTCGGCCGATCGAAATAGATCATCACGTTGCGACAAAAGATCACGTGGAACGGTTCGCGGAACGGTACTTCCCCTTCCAGTAGGTTCAGATGATGGAAACTCACCCGTTCACGCAGCGTCCGCTTCACCCGATAATTGCCTTCTTGCGGGCCAAATCCGCGTTGAAAATGGGAGCGCAGCACCTCGCGGGGCAAGCGAGCGACGGTTTCCCCGTTGTAGATGCCAGTCATCGCTTTCGCTAGCACGCGACGAGAGATATCCGTCGCCTCGACGTGCCAGGGGAAGTTTGGCAGGCAGTCGGCAAGCGTCATCGCGATGGAGAACGGCTCCTCGCCGGACGAGCAGGCGGAACTCCAAACATGGAAACGCGACCAGCGTTCGGTGCGGGACCGCGCCAGCATTTCGGGCACGACCGTGCCGCGTAAAAAGTCGAAGTGCGCCGACTCCCGGAAGAAAAACGTGTGATTCGTCGAAATCGCATCGATGAGGTTCGCGAGTTCTTCATCGGCGCCCGGCGCCTGGAGCAGCCGGCAGTAGTCTCCGATGGTGGGCACGTTCATCGCCCGCAGACGCTTACCCAGCCGCGCAGACACCAGTTGGCGTTTGTCGGGGCTAAGATTGATGCGGCTGCGTTCGTAGACGAGGTTACGGATAAAATCGAACTCGCTATCCCTCATGAGGAAAATCCCTCGTCATATCGGCACGAATACCGGCCAATGAAACCCGACCGCCAGGAATCGTGTCATCAACCCGCCGCCCGCGCGGGGTAGATCGGCAAAAACTTCCGCCCCGCCTCTTCGGCCAGGGCTAGAGAGGTCAGGCATGAGGCAGCGATGATCTCTATTCTCGCTCCTACAAGCAGGTTGCGCAGCGGAGCAAGTCCATGGCACCGGCTTTGCTAAATCGCCGCGCATGATCGACCCGATCTTCCAAACCGACAACTACCTGTTGGCTCGGAAGCTCCTGGATGCATCGGTTCTTCGGCAGGAAGCGATCGCGACGAACATCGCGAACGCCGAAACGCCGGGGTTTCGGCGTTTGGACTTGGCTCCCGACTTCGCCACGCAGCTCAAAGCGCGCTTGGCGTCCGGCGACTTCGCGCGCTCGGCGGACACGCTCACGCCCCGTCTGTCGGAAGACCAATCGGCCCGCAGCACTCGCCCCGATGGCAACAGTGTGGAGCTGGAGCGGGAGTTGATCGCGATGGACCGGAATACGGTGGAGTACGATTACCTTTCGGAAGTCGTTACCCATAACCTCAAGCAGTTGAAAATGGCGATTACCGGCCGGTCGATGTGACCCGCTCGATAATCGCGAACACCTGAATCCGCTCGCATGAATCTCATTGCCGGCATCGACGTTACCGCGGGAGCGCTGAATGCGCAGAAGACCCGCCTCGATATCGTCGCTCAGAATATCGCCAACGCGCAGACCACCCGCACCTCAGCGGGAGGACCTTACCAACGGCAGGTCGTATCTTTCGAATCCGAGCTCGTGCGCCACGCCGGTGCCGGACCGGCGCTCCAAACCGTTCGCGTGGCCGGAATCACCCCGGACCGCACCCCGGGACAGCAAGTCTACAATCCGCAGCATCCCGACGCCGGCGCGGACGGTCTGGTGACGATGCCGAACGTGAATCTCTCGTTTGAAATGGTCGACCTGATCACCGCTTCGCGGTCGTACGAAGCGAATCTCGCGGTCGTCAAAAACGCCCGGCAGATGGCCATGAAGGCGCTGGACATCGGTAAGTAAACTCTGACGCATCGCCATGGCTACCATCGGTCCCATTACTTCGCTTTCCGCTTCGCCGCTCACCCGCATCGATTCGCCGCAAACTAAGATCGGCGGCGATTTCGCCGGGCTGCAAAAAACCGCCCCGAGCGAAAGCTTCGGGAAGATGCTCGATGGCGTCGTTTCGACGGTCGAGACGAAGCAGAACAATGCCCAAGAGCTCACGCGCAAGGTGCTGCTGGGCGAGACGGACCAGCTGCATCAGAGCACGATTGCGATGCAGGAAGCGTCGGTGGCTTTCAGTATGATGATCGAAGTGCGCAACAAGCTGGTCGAGTCGTACCAAGAGCTGATGCGCATGCAGGTCTGAGATCCCCCATTCCCCTTTCTAGATGAAGAAATTTGCGCAGTCGCTTCTCGATCTTTGGAACCACCTCGGCCTGAACCAGAGGGTCTCGCTGGTCGTGGCCGCACTGGCCGTCGTCGGCGGCTTCGCCGGCGTGGTCATGTGGTCGCAACGCCCGGATTACCAATTGCTGTACGCCCGCCTCGGCGACAAGGACGCCGCGGCGGTCATCAGCTATTTGCAGACGCAAAACATCCCGTACAAGGCGAGCGCCAACGGGAGCGTGGTCCAAGTCCCGGCCAACATGGTGTACAAGCTACGCATGGATCTTGCGAGCAAGGGCCTGCCGAGCGGGGAGGGCGTCGGCTTCGAGATTTTCGACAAGGGGCAATTCGGCCTTTCCGATTTCGTCCAGCGCACGAATTACCTTCGCGCCGTCCAAGGCGAACTCGCCCGGACGATCATGCAACTGCAAGGCGTGCGCGGCGCGCGCGTCATGATTGTGCAGCCCGAAAATCGGCTGCTGCTCACCGAACAGGGCGTGAAGTCGACGGCATCTGTCTTCATCGACGTGGGCGGCGGCCGGCTCGAGATCGATCAAGTGAATGCGATCCGCCACTTGGTCGCGAATGCCGTGCAAGGCCTCGCGCCCGATCAGGTGGCCGTGGTCGATAATCGCGGCCATACGCTTTCCGAAGAATTGAAGCAGGATCCGACGCTTGGCACCGCTTCCTCGCAGATTCGGTACCGCGAGCAGGTCGAAGATTACTTTTCCAAGAAGGTCGAATCGATGCTCGCATCGGTGATCGGCCCCGGCAATGCGGTCGTCCGCGTGTCGGCGGATATCGATACCGAGGCCACCACGACGAGCTCCGAGCGGTGGAATCCGGATGGCCAGGTCGTCCGTTCCCAGACCTCGACCGACGATACGACCAACACGACCGAAACGCGCGCCGGCCCCGGCGCCGCCGGCGTGAGCGCAAATGTCCCGGAGAAAGCTGCGGCGAATCCCGAGGCCGCGCGTCCGACTTCGCAATCCGAACAAACCCGCAAGAACAAGTCCGTGACCTACGAGATCGATCGCACGACGACGAGCGTCACGCGTAGTCCCGGCACGGTGCGTAGCCTGACGGCGGCGGTGATCATTGCCCCGCGCATGGAAACGCCGGAGCCGGTGGTGGGCGCGGACGGCAAGCCCGGACCGACGCCGCCGCCGCAAGCGAAGAAACGTTCGCCGGAGGAAATCGAGCAGCTGCGTCAAATCGTGATCAACGCGCTCGGCGTTAAACTTCCCGCTGGCGCGTCGCGTGACTCGGTTGTGACGCTGCAGGAACAAACCTTTACGACCGTCGAGCCGCTGGCGGGGCAGATGACGCAACCGATGACAGAGCGCGTCGAAGGTTGGTTCGACATCGCGAGCAAATGGGGCGGCGTCGTCGGCGCGGTCGCGGTGCTCTTGATGTTCTGGCGTCTTTTCAAGCGGCAGAAGCCGGAACCGGTTCCGATCGAAGTCCTGTCGCTCACGCCGGAGCAAGCATCGCGCACCTTGCCCAATGCCAGCAACGTGACGCCTGAGTTGCTCAACGAGTTGATCCGACAAAAGCCGGCGAACATCGGCGTCGCGCTCCGCGAATGGGTGACGGCGGGCAACGGCAACGTCCCCGCGAGCAAGAATTGATCCCGGCACGACCATGGCGATGACCGACCTCGAATACGGGAAGCTGACGCGGCATCAAAAGCTCGCGGTCTTCCTGATCATCATCGGCCCCGAAGCCGCCGCGGAAGTGCTGCGCCAATTCGACGATACCGAGATCGAGCTGATCTGTCGCGAGATGTCGACGTTCTCGATCATTCCGACCGAGGTGCAAAAACTTTCGCTCGAGGAATTCGCCGGCTTGATCGCCAAAAGCGTCGGCGCGGCCCTGGGCGGCTTGGGCTATGCGCAGCGGACGCTCGAGATCGCCAAGGGCGATTACAAAGCCTCGTCGATTATCGGCCGTGTCGGCCCGACGGGCACCTCCGTGGAGGTCATCAAGGAAATTTCCGAGATGGAGGGCCGGCAGATTTTCAATTTGGTTAAGCACGAGCAGCCGCAGACCATCTCGTTTTTGCTGTCGTACCTCGACAGCAACAAGGCGGCCGAGGTGTTCGCCTTGCTGGGGCCCGATTTGCGCGAGGAAGTGATCGAGCGGCTCGGCACAATCGAGAGCACGTCCCTCGATCTCGTCAGCAAAATCGCGCGGAGCCTCGGCAAGCATTACGATAGCAAGGTTCGTCCGGCTTTTCATCGCAGTGGCGGCGTGCGCGCGGTGGCGGATTTGTTGAACCAGCTGGACAAGGAGATGAGCAAAAACCTGCTCGCGCGGCTCGAGGAGCGGAATGCGCAACTCAGCACGGCGATCCGCAAGAAGCTGTTCAGCTTCGAAGACCTTTCGAGGTTGCAGCCGGCCGACTTGCAGCGCGTGTTGCGCGAAGTCGACTCGTCGAACCTGGCGACCTCGATGAAGTCCGCCAGCGAAGGCCTGCGCGACAAGATTTACGGTTCCATTTCGAAACGCGCGGCGGAGAGCCTGAAGGAAGAGCTCGATATGCTCGGGCCGGTTCGCCTCAAGGACGTCGAAACCGCGCAGGACGCCATCATTCAAGTCGTGCGCCGGCTGGAGGAAGAAGGCCAGATCACGCTCGAGACCGAGGAGCAGACTGTCGCATGAGGACGCGAGCGGATTTTGGATTTTGGATGGCGGAATGCCGAGCCGAACGGGCAAGTGGCATTCCTTCGGCGTTAACGGGTTTCTACTCCGCAATCCGCAATCTCCAATCTGCATTGTAGTCGTGGCTTTCGCGAAACTCATCTCGTTCGATCGTCCACTCGTCGGCGCCGCCATACCGGGGCAGGCGGGACGCTTCTACTCGGAGTCGGAGCTGGCGAATCGCGACGAAGCCGCGTATCAGCGCGGCGTCGACGCCGCTCGTGGCTTGGCCGACCAAGAAATGGTCGAGTTCCGTGCCGACATCGAGCGGTTGAGCCAGGGAGTTTTTCAAAATCTTCAGACGATCGAGCCGGCGCTTTTGGGACAATTGCGCGATGCTTTGCCCGGTTTGGCTATTGAGATCGCACGTCGCTTGCTGGCGGGCTACGAGCCGCCGCCGGAGGTCGTCGCGCGAATTTGCGAGGAAGCGCTGAACGAGATCTTTCCCGAGCGCGATAATCTCGAGCTGGTGGTTTCCCCGCGCGACGCCGCCCTGCTCGAAAAACTGAATCCCGATTGGCTGCGGCGCTATCCGGGTTTGCGTATTCGGCCGGAAGCCACGCTTGCGCCCGGGGATTGCCAGGTACGCAGCCGCTTTGGCCTCACTGACGCGCGGCTGGAAACGAAATTGAGCGCGCTCGAACACAGCATGGCGCCGAATCTCTAACGATGAGCCAAGTCGCACCGCTCGTTGATGTCCTCCGGTCGCAGATTCGTCATCTGCCGCCGGTGCAGCGCGTCGGCACCGTCACTGGCGTCGCGGGCCTCATCATCGAATCCGACGGCCCGAATGTGGGGCTGGGAGATTTGTGCCGCGTGCGGTCGTCGCGCGACGACTTTAGCGTCCAGGCCGAGGTCGTCGGGTTTCGCGAACATCGTGTGTTGTTGATGCCGCTCGGCGACACCACCGGCTTGCACGTGGGCTGCGAGGTGGCCGCGTGCGATCGTCCCCCGTTGCCTCGTATCGGCCCCGAGCTGCTTGGCCGCGTGCTCGACGCGTTAGGCCGTCCGTTCGACGGACTGAGCATGCTCCCAGTCGAGCGCGGCGTGAATCAATCCGCCGAGCCGCCGCATCCGCTGCGTCGGCAGCGGATCAAGACGCCGTTCGTCACCGGGGTGCGGGCGATCGATGCGTTCATTCCTTTCGGCCGTGGCCAGCGTCTTGGCCTTTTCGCCGGCTCCGGTGTCGGTAAGTCGACGCTGATGGGCATGATCGCCCGCGCCTCGGAAGCCGATGTCGTCGTCATCGCGCTGGTTGGTGAACGTGGTCGCGAAGTACGCGAATTCATCGAGAAGGACCTCGGTCCCGAAGGGATGAAGCGCGCCGTGGTCGTTGTGACGACTTCCGACAAGCCCGCACCGCTGCGCCTGCGAGCCGCGTTTACGGCGACGGCGATTGCCGAAGCGTGGCGCGACGCGGGGAAGAACGTTTTGCTGATGATGGATTCGGTCACGCGCTTCGCGATGGCGCAACGCGAGATCGGGCTTGCGATCGGCGAGCCGCCCGCGACGCGCGGCTATACGCCCTCGGTGTTCGCGATGCTGCCGCGTTTGCTCGAGCGTGCGGGGGCGGGCGAACAAGGTGCGATTACCGCGCTTTACACCGTCCTCGTCGAAGGCGACGACATGAACGAACCCGTGGCCGATGCGGTGCGCGGCATTCTCGACGGTCACATCGTCCTTTCGCGGCAACTCGCGCACTTCAATCATTATCCGGCGATCGATGTCCTGGAGAGCGTCAGCCGTCTCGTGCGGGATGTGTGTGCACCGCCGGAAGTGGCGGCCGCCGCGCGGGCGCGCGAACTCCTCGCGCTTTACCGCAAGAACGAGGACTTGATTTCGATTGGCGCGTATCAAAAAGGCGCCAACGCCGCGCTCGATCACGCGATCTCGCTGCACGAGTCGCTCCGCCACTTTCTGCGCCAAGGCACCCACGATCATACCCCACGGGCGCAAACGTTTGCCAACCTCAGCCAAATTGTCGGATGAAACGCTTTCGCTTCTCGCTTCGCCCCGTAGCCATTTTGCGCGCCCACCACGAGATGCGGGCGCGCGAGGCATTTGCCGCCGCGGTTCATGCCTTCGTGAAGTCGGAGCAGGAGCTCGCGGCCGCGGGCGCGCGGTTGCGGCAACTCGAGTCCGAGCTGACGGCCGGCCGCACCATTCGATTTTCCGCCGCCGATGAAACGCACGCCTTGATGGCCTATCGCCGCGAATGCGCGGCGGAGGCCGAGGCCCAAAAAGCGATGGTCGCCGCGCAGCAAGCGATGCAGCAGCGACGCGTCGAAT
The DNA here is from genome assembly GCA_966252355.1 of uncultured Opitutus sp. Classification (GTDB taxonomy): domain Bacteria; phylum Verrucomicrobiota; class Verrucomicrobiia; order Opitutales; family Opitutaceae; genus ER46. Next base: position 7,662 of record CBINOT010000104.1, read on the forward strand.
ACATCGAGGCGCACCGGAAGCTGGAAGTGGTGCGCCGCCTCGAGCAGAAGGCGAAGACGACTCATCGTTACGAGATGAACCGCGAGGAGCAGGCGGAGTTCGATGACTACGCCGGCCGACAGTTCGCTCGTCGATCGTTGAAGTCCGCATGATGACTCGGTTGTTCAATCCTGTCGTATCTGCCGTGTTCAGCTTGCTGCTGAGCGTGGCCTTGGGCGTGGGCATGACCTGGCGCACGCTCGATCGCCTGGTGGATCAGGCCATCGCGAAGCGCGCGAAGCAGGAGCCAACGGAGCTGCAGAAAAAAGGCTGGGATTTCTGGACGGTCGAAATGACGAATTTGTCGACCGAAGTGAGCGAGACCCGCGAACTGCTGAAAAAGCGGGCCGAGGAACTCAATCAGCGCGAGGAGCGGATCAAAGCGGCCGAACGCGAGCTCGCGAAAGCGCGCGCGGACATCGACGCGTTGCGGAAGGAAATTTCCGATCGCATCGTCGAGATCTCGGCCGACGAGATGGTCAATTTGCGCAAGCTCTCGCAGACATACTCGAATCAAACGCCGCGCTCGGTCGTCGCGATCATTCGCGAAATGGACGACAACACCGCGGTGAAGATTCTCTCGCTGATGAAGCCGGATGTCGTGGGACCGATTTTCGACGAAATGGCGAAGAACGCCGGCGCCGATGGGCCGCTGGCTCGTCGCGCCGCCGTGCTCTCGGAAAAGATTCGGTTGGTCAAAACGCCGAAGCCGTCCTCGTAAAATTCAATTTGATTCCCGCGTCACGGACGGACGCGGGCTGCAGGCCATGGAGGGTCAGCACCTATGCAACTCTCCTTTCCTGTTCCCTCCGAATCCAGTCCGCCTTCGCCGTTGGCGGGCGTGACCTGCGTCGACGGTGCCTCCGGCGATTCCGCGGCGGCGGCATCGACCCCAGGCTTTGCTCAACTTCTCGCCGGCATCGGCACTGGTAATGCGGCGGCAGTTCCCCCCGTCCCGGTGTTGCCTGGACCCGCCGCGGCGTCGTTCGCCACGTCCGCTCCAGCCACGCTTGGCACCGTCGCCTCCGTCACCGAAGGAGCGAGCCCGGTGTTACCGATGTGCTTTGGCGTTCCGCGCATGGTTGGCTCGTTTGGAACGGCGGTTGCGCCGCTGCCCGGAGAATCATCAGGCGTTGTCGTCGATACCGACTCCGACTCCAGCAGCGACCTGGTCGATCTCGATCCTGAGGTCATGGCCGATGGCGCACCGGAATCTCCGAAAAAATCGCTGGCTGCCTTGGGCGATCTGCAAGCCTGTGCGGTATTGGCCGCGCAATTGCCGATCGTTCCAGCGCCCGTTGTCCCACTGCCCGCGGCGGAGGCTACCGCATCGTCCGTCGGCGAGCCGGCCGCGCTGCCCGGTACTCCGTATCGCGGTTTTAATATACGCTCAGGCGAGGCGCGCTGGGATCGTGGCAATGCGACCAAGGGCGCGCCGGCCGATCTCGCCCCAGTTGCGAAGGCTGACGGAAAAACTCCCGTTCTGCCCGCGATTTCCTTCCCGAATTCGCCGGCACCGACACGTGAAGCGGCGGCGATACAGGACGGTTCGACCGTGGAGGTGCCGCCCACCGCTGACCCGCTGCCCGTCGCAACGCCGTCGTGCGAGATTCCGTCATCCAAGTCTTCGGAGCTTCTGACCGCGGTCCCTGAGGAAGTTGTCGATGCGACGAACAGCGGGGAGCTGGAGCCCGCCATCGCTCCCTCCGGCAAGAGCGGGGCCGTCCGGTTCTCGTCTGACCTGCGGCAATGGAAAAAATCCGCCTCCGCACCTATCGCCGAGGCCCGGCGCGGCGCGAAAGATGCCGACCTGGCAAATTTTGCCGCGGAACGATCCGTCGGTGCAGGCGGTGCGCGGACGGTCGCGAAGCCATTGGCAAAAAGTTTTCTAGGTGCGCAATCAAAGGAAGTTACAGAAGGCGCGCCAAACGTTGGCACCGGCGTTGCTGATTCGTCTCCCACGATGCCTGCCGGCTCAACGCTCGCCCGCTCAAACACCTCCGACGTCGCCGCGGTCACCGCCACCGCGACGAGTTCCGAGGTGCGTGCGGAGGCTAGCCCATTACCGCAGCCCGTCGCTTTGACGAGTACCGCGCACCGCGCGGTTGAGGCGGTGCTGAGCGCAACGGAGCGGTTCGCGGCACGAGACCAGCATTCCGTCGATCTCCAGTTCTCCGTCGGCGGCGCCGACCTCAAAGTGCGCGTCGAACTGCGGGCCGGCGAAGTCCACACGACTTTCCGCACGGATTCGGACGAACTCCGCGCGGCGCTTTCGAACGAATGGCAGAGCGTCGCCACCACCTCTGATGCCGAACGACCGGTTCGCTTGGCCCCGCCTGTGTTCGCCTCGAGCGGCGGCAACGGCGGCGCGCCGTCGGACGATGGCGCTTCCCGCCAGCGCGGTCATCAATCGCAGGGCACGCCGAGCGAGCGATTCACTTCGGGATCTTCGTCGCGACTGAGCGTTTCGTCGGCCCCAAGCTTTGGCACCGCTGCGGTCGCACCGAGCCGAAGCGCTTCCGCGAATTCCGTTCACCTCCACACGCTCGCCTGATTTTATGTCGACTGTCTCAAGCGTTACCTCGGGTTACCCCGTCACCAGTCCTCTTACGACGGGGACCACGACCGGCGCGGCGTCGCAGAAGACGCTCGGTCAAGACGACTTTTTGAAGCTGCTGGCCCAGCAATTTCAATCGCAGGATCCGATGAAGCCCATGGAGGACACGTCCTTCATCGCGCAGATGGCGCAGTTCACGTCCCTGCAGCAATCGAGCAGCATGTCGAAGGACATGGCGGCGATGCGCAGCGATCAGCAGCGTGCGACGGCCAATTCCTATTTGGGCCACACGGTCACCGTCGATGCCGGCAAGGGCGAGACGATCTCGGGCTCCGTCACCGGCGTCGAGATGGTCGATGGCACGCCGCGGCTCGTGATCGGCGATTATACTTATCCTCTTTCGGCCGTCCTCCTCGTCGAGCCGGGCGCCGTCAATCCACCCGCTCCGGCGCCAGCGACCGGCCAGTAAACCTCAAATCCGCAATTCACCATGTCACTCCTCGGAACCCTCACGTCGGGCGTCAGCGCATTGAAGACGTTCGGAAAAAGCCTCGAAGTCATCGGCAACAACATCGCGAACGTCAACACGACGGCGTACAAAGGCTCGTCGACCAATTTTGCGGACACGTTCAGCAACACGTTGCGCGCCGCGTCACCCTCGGACTCCGCGGTTCAGGTCGGCACCGGCGTGCAGATCGGGACGATCAACACGAATTACAAGCAAGGCTCGCTGACGAGCACGGGCAATATTTCCGACCTGGCGATTTCCGGCAACGGCTACTTCCTGGTGCAGGATGCGGCGGGCGCGAATTACGTCACCCGCGACGGCGGTTTCCACTTCGACACGAGCGGCAATTTGCTCAATGCGCAGAACATGGCCGTGCTCGATTCCACTGGCGCGGCAATCGTCGTCAGCGGCAAGGACGCGGGCGGCGCGACGGTGCCGTACGCGAATCTCGCTTCGGTGAGCATTGCCAGCGACGGCACGATCACGGCCTTTGCGACCGACGGCACGGCCACCGCCGGCCAGAGCGTCGGCCTTCTCGGCGTCGCGGATCAATCCAAGCTGATGAAAGTCGGCGCGAATTTGTACGATTTTGCGGCGACGGGTGCGACGATCACGGGCGCCGGTTCGACGCTAGGCGTCCCCGGCACGTCGGGTCTGGGCAAGGTCCAGTCCGGCGAACTCGAACTCTCGAACGTCGATTTGACCGAGCAGTTTTCCGACCTGATTACCTCGCAGCGCAGCTTCCAAGCCGCGTCGCGCTTGATCACGGTCTCGGATAGCCTGCTCGAGGACATCGTTAATCTGAAACGCTAATAGCCATTCGCCGAGCGCCGAGCTCGCGTTCCACAGGACGCGGCTTCGGCGCCCAGATCCTCGCTTTTTCCCATGCCTCCTCCGCCCAAAGCCGATGCCCCTTCCGCGACCGCCGCGGCGGCGAAACCGGAAAAGCCGGCGCCGCCTCCCGAGGCCGCCGCGAGTTCGGCTTCGGCCGCTGCACCCGTCCGCGGCTTGCGCGCTTGGTTGCCGACCCTTGTAACGGTCGTGGCCGCCCCCGCTGCTACGTGGGCGACGATTCAATTCGTGATGCTGCCCCGGCTGGAGAAGAAGCTCGCGGTCGGCACTGCCGACGCGGCGGCCAAGGCCCAAGCGGTGGAAGCCGCCGAGGGCAAGCCAGGCAAGCCGAAGGAAGGTTCGACCTATTCGTTCGAGGGCGTCGTCGTGAATCTCGCGGGCACGATGGGCACGCGTTACCTCAAGGTCGGCTTCGTCGTCGTCGGCGATCAAAAGTCGACGGTCGATCTCAAGAAAACCTTCGAAGAAAATCGGATCAAGCTCACCGATATCACTTCCAATATTCTCTCCTCGCTGACGCTTGCCGATCTCGAAGAGCCCGGCGCCCGCAATGTCATTCGCGAGAAGCTCGTCTCGGCCTACAACCAGGCATTGAACAAACGCGTGGCCGAGCAGGTTTATTTTACCGAATTCGTGATTCAGTAAGCAGGCGAGCGAGCTGCGCACGTCATGGCCGACGATCCCCAAAAACCGCAGAGCGACTTCCTCGATCAATCCGAGATCGATAAGATACTCGCGCAGCAGGCCGCCGAAGCGCAGGCCCTGAAGGGCGGCGGGTCGTTTTCGAGCGTCTCCGATCTCGGCGGGCCCAAGGTCGAGCCGTACGATTTTCGCAATCCGGCGTTTCTTTCCGAAGCGGAACTACGGCGGCTGCGTCTGCTGCACGAAGATTTCATTCGCTACCTCAGCGCTCGGCTCTCGCTCTATCTGCGCATGGAGTTCGGCTTGAAGATGGCCAAGCTGACGACGGTCACGTATTCGAAGTTCACGGACTCGCTGCCGAACCCGACGCATTTGAGCTTGTTCAAGGTCGATCCGATGGTCGGCGTCGGAATTCTCGACATCAATCCGCGGCTCGCCTTGACGATCGCGGATCGGCTCCTCGGCGGGCGCGGGCACTCGGTGAAGGCCGAGCGTTATCTCACCGAAATCGAGGTCGCGCTGATCGAAGACGTCATCTTGATCCTGCTCGAAGAATGGTGCGGCCAGTGGAAGACGGAGCAGGAGCTGCATCCGGCCATCATTGGCCAGGAAAACAACGGCCGCTTCCTGCAGACCTCGCCGCGCGACGCCATCATGCTCGCGCTGGCGCTCGAATGTAACTTTGGCGATTGCTCGGAGCAGATCCAGATTGGCGTGCCATACTACACGATCGAGCCGGTCGTGAAACGCATGCAAGCACGGCGCCAAAAAGACACGGCGGTGACGACGACCGCCAAACGGGCGGAGTGGCATCCGGCCTATGAAGGCATCGACGTTCCGATTCGCGCCGAGTGGCAAGCCCTCGAACTTACGCTGCGCGAAGTCGCAAACTTCCGCGTCGGCGACATCATCGAATTACGCCCTTCGATCTGCGGGGAAACGGTCCTCGTCTTGAACGAATCGCCCAAATTCGTCGGCACCGTCGGTCTCGATACCGACAAGGTCGCCGTCCAAATCACCCGCAAAATTCCCTCGTTGGAATCCTCCCATGGCAAACCTGACGGACGAAAAGTCTCTTGATATCGTACTCGACGTAAAAGTGAAAGTGACCGTGCAGCTTGGCTCGGTCCTTTTGCCCATGCGCGAAGTGCTGGAGCTCGCACCGGGCTCGATCGTGCAGTTGACGCAACATGCCAGCGACCCCGTCGGCCTCTTCGTCAACGACAAGCTCGTCGCGTACGGCGAGGTCGTCGTCGTCGAGGATAACTTCGGGATCAAGATCACGGAGCTCGTCGGCAGTAACAAGCGATGAGCGAGAGCGCAGGTACGACCTCGGCCCGCCGCATCGGAATTCAGCGTCCTCGATCGAATTTCACGTCGGCGAAAATCGCGCGCGCGGTCATTGCCTCGGCGACGCTGTTCGCCGTGACGTGCATGTGTGCGACGGCGACTTATGCTGCGGACGACGATCGTGTCTTTTCCCCTCGGGGCGCCTCGGCGGCGCCTTCCGTCGGCGGAGGAGGCTTTGCGAACAATATCACGTTGGTCATCGCACTGATTATGGCGGCGGCCGGCGCTTGGATTGTCCTGCGAAACCGCCAGCCGCGCACCGTCGTCGCGGGCTCGCACGCGCTGGCCATCGAGGAAACGAAATCGCTCGGTAATCGGCAGTATCTGGTCGTCGCCTCCTACGAAAATAAGAAATTTCTCCTCGGCGTGTGCCAAGGGCGGATCGACATGCTCGCGCCTCTGCACGACGACGAGACAAAGGGCTTTCGCTCGTGAGCGTTTTTTCGCGCCAAGCCGCTGACCGGGTGATGCGCCGCGTGCCGTCGGCGCTCGCGGCGTTTCTGGTCGCTTTTGTCCTCTTTGGGGCTGCGCCGAGCGTTTTCGCCCAGGCCACGAATCCGAATACGATTATCGTGCCGATCGCGCCGCCGACCAATCCGGCGCCGCCGGCCACCGCGGCGGCCAGCCCGCCGACGCGCACCGCCACCGCACCCGGGACGCCGTTTCGGTTGAACATTGGCCTCGAAGGGACCGGCGAAAAAGGCGAGGTAAGCGTCGCGCTGCAGATCGTCATCGTGATGACGCTGCTCACGATTGCGCCGTCGATCGTGCTGCTGATGACGAGCTTCACGCGTATCGTCATCGTGCTCGGCTTTCTGCGCACCGCGCTCGGCACGCCGTCCGCCCCTTCCAATCAGATCGTCGTCGGCCTCGCGCTCTTCCTCACGTTTTTCCTCATGGGGCCCGTGATCGACCGTGTGAACACCGAGGCGATTAGGCCCTATCTCGACGGAAAGATTTCGTCCACCGATGCACTCGATCGTGCGACGGTGCCGCTGAAACAATTCATGCTGAAGCAGACGCGCACGCGGGACATCGAATACTTCCTCGAGCTCGGCGGCTATGGCCCGACGGCGGTCAAAGATCTGCCGATGCGCGTCGTGATCCCGTCGTTCGTCATCAGCGAGCTCCAAACGTCATTTCAGATGGGCTTTCTCCTCTTCCTGCCCTTCCTGGTGATCGATTTCCTCGTCTCAACCGTGCTGATGGCCCTGGGCATGATGATGATGCCGCCGGTCGCGGTGTCGCTGCCATTGAAGCTGCTCTTGTTTGTGCTCGTCGACGGCTGGCATCTGGTCGTGCGCTCTCTCGTCCAAAGCTTTTCGAGCTAACGATCGACGACGTTCTGCGCGACCCTGCGTAATCTCTCACCTTTGCCATGAATCCCGACGTCGCGATCGACCTCTTCAAATCGACGGTGATGTTCTCGTTGTACATCGTCGCGCCTTTTCTCGGCGTGATGCTCGTCGTTGGTCTGATCGCGAGCTTGATTCAATCCGTGACCAGCATGCAGGAGCAGACGCTTACGTTCATCCCGAAGCTATTGGCGATGGCCGCGCTGTTGTTGCTGCTGACGCCATGGCTGTTGCGCGCGTTATCCGAGTACACGATTACGATCATTACGCGGATGGGCACGATGGCGCATTAACGACGGCGGGCGACGATTGCTGACGGGGAATCAGCCGCGTTTTTCCCTCGCAGGACGTCGTCGCTTGAAAAATCCGCATTTCGAAACCCGCACGGCATGACGCTCGACGCTCTCTTCACCTGGTTGATGGTGATGCTGCGTTCGGTCGGCATCGTCATTCAACTGCCGGTCATTGCGGGTCGCCCGATCCCGACGACGGTCCGGATGGCATTGAGCATCGGACTGGCATCGTTGATCGCGGGAACGGTGCCATCCGCGCATGTACCGCTCGCGTTGTGGCAGCTCATCGGCGCCGCCTCGCTCGAGATCATCATTGGGCTGGGGCTCGGCTTCGTGGTGCGCATGGCGTTTGCGGCGATCGAAATGGCGGGGCGGCTTATCTCGACGGAGATCGGCGTCGCCGCGACTCCTGGAATGGGGGTGCCCGAGCCATCGCAGGAACCCGTCGCCGCCTTGCTCTCGACCATGGCCGTGGTGCTCTTTTTCCTGTTCGGTGCGCATTACGGCGTCCTGATGGCATTCACGAAGAGTTTTCAGATTGCGCCCGCTGGAGGCGCGGCCTTCGACCCCGGCGCGGCGATGGGGATGATTCGAGCAACGAGTCATCTGATCGAGCTGGGCGTGCGTATCGCCGCGCCGTTCATCGCGATGAATTTTCTGATCAATCTCGCGTTTTCCGTGTTGGGACGGGCGGTGCCGAAAATGAACGTATTCGTGATCAGTTTCTCCGCTCGCGCCGTCGTTGGCCTCGCCTTGCTGAGCACCGCCGGCGCGCTGATCGCACGCTATCTCTACGTCGAGTTCGGCGACTTGCCGCTGCGGATGCTGCGATTGCTTCGCGCGGGTTGAGTGCGCGTAGGCCGACCGCCCCTGAGACGAGTCGGCTTTCTGCGTCGAACTTACGGTTCGCGGCAATTTTTGCCTCTGAGAATTTGAGTATCGGGCGACCATGAAGATTCCCGCTCCCGCTGGTGGTGTAAAATTCTCAATTGTCTTAACATCAGTTGTTAACGAGTAGATGAAGCTCCTTGGCACCTGCGCTGCTTTCCGTGACCGCGTCCCCTCATGGCCGATCACGACCAGGATCAAAAAACCGAGCAACCGACTGACAAGCGCCTCAGCGAAGCGCATGATCAGGGGCAGTTCGCGCGGTCGGCCGAGTTATCGCTGCTGTTTCCTTTAGCGGCGGTCTTGGGCGTCTTCACGATGACCGTGCAAACGACTTCGCGGGACGTCGCGGAGTACACGGTTTCCCTTTTTTCGCGTCTCGCCGTCACGCACATCGAGCGCGATACGGTGTTGGTTCAGTTGGGGGAATTGTTGTTGCTATGTGGTCGGGCTTTGACGCCCGTGCTGCTGGCGGTGACCGGTGCAACCGTGTTCACCGCCGGCGTGCATAGCGGCTTTCGCCTCACGCCGAAAGCGATGACGTTCAAGATCGAGCAGCTGAACATCGTCGCCAACTTCGGGAAGATTTTCAACAAGGGCGCTTTTGCGAAGCTCGGCGTCGACGCCCTGAAACTTTTGGCGATTGGCGGCGCGTTGTGGCTCGGCGCCCGCGGTTTGATTTACGATCCGCTCTTCAGCGGTCCGGTCGAGGCCGCCTATCTCGGCGAATTTTTGAATCGGGCCGCGATCCTATTTCTCACGCGACTCGTGTTCGCTCTAGCGGTGGTGGCGGCTATCAGCTACGCGTACGAGAAGTACAAGACGAACCGCGAGATGATGATGACGCGGGAAGAGGTCAAAGAAGAGCGGAAGCAGGCGGACGGTAATTCTCAAGTGAAGGGCGCGATGCGCCGGCTGGCCCGCCAGCTGATGCGGAAGCAAATGCTCGCCGCCGTCAAAACCGCCGACGTGGTGGTGACGAATCCGACGCACTTTGCGGTCGCGCTGAAATATGAGCGCGGCAAGGACAAGGCGCCAATCGTGCTCGCCAAGGGCGAGAATCGTTTCGCGCAACGCATCAAGGCGATCGCCGCCGAAAACGGCGTGCCGATGGTCGAGAACAAGCCGGTGGCGCGATTGCTGTTCGCGATGGGCAAGGTCGGCGAGACGATCCCCTCCGAGCTATATCAAGCCGTGGCCGAGATCCTCGCGGTCGTTTATCGGACGCATCGTTACTATTTCCATCGTTTGAAAGCGCGGCGGTTGGAGGCGGGAACCTAAGCCATGGCGAATTCCTTCAACGCCCTGATGAAGCGGGCCGACCTGATTTTCACGGGCGGCCTGTTCCTGACCGTCCTGCTGCTGATCATGCCGGTGCCGCCGGCGATGCTCGACGTGTTCCTGGCGTTGAACATCGGCCTGTCGCTGTTGGTGCTGCTGGCGATCATCTACATCAAGGACCCGCCGGAGTTCTCGAGCTTCCCGACGCTGTTGCTCGCGCTGACGCTGTTCCGGCTCGCGCTGAATATCAGTTCTACGCGGCAAATCCTGATCAAGGGCTTCGCCGGCCACATCATCGACTCCTTCGGCCACTTCGTCATTCAGGGCAACTATATCGTCGGTGCGGTCGTGTTCCTGATCCTGGTTATCATCAACTTCGTGGTTATCACGAAGGGCGCGGGCCGTATCGCGGAAGTCAGTGCACGGTTCACGCTCGATGCCTTGCCCGGCAAACAGATGGCGATCGATGCCGAGTTGAACGCCGGCATCATCGACGAAGTCGCCGCCACGGCGCGTCGCGTGAAGGTGCAGAAAGAAGCCGACTTCTACGGCTCGATGGACGGTGCGTCCAAGTTTGTCCGCGGTGACGCGATCGCCGGCATCATCATTACTCTGGTGAACGTGATCGGCGGCTTCGCGATCGGCGTGATGCAGATGGGACTCACGCTCGCCGAGTCGCTGCAGAAGTTCACCTTGCTCTCCATCGGTGACGGCCTGGTTTCGCAGATTCCGGCCCTGATCCTTTCGGTCGGCGCCGGTATCCTCGTGACCCGTGCCTCGGAGAATTCCAATCTCGGCACGCAGCTCGCCAGCCAATTGCTGCGTTATCCGCGCGCGCTGAAAATTGCGTCTGCCATGCTCGTGTGTTTCGGGCTGATGCCCGGCATGCCGATGATTCCTTTCTTCGGGCTCGCCGCACTCGCGGCGCTGGCGGCCAAAGTTCTCCGCGAGCAAGGCGATCTCTACGGCCCAGCCGGCTCGGAGGGCCATGCTCCCGCAGGCAAGGGTGGGGCGAAAACGGGCAAGGGCGATTCGGCGGCGGCCGCGACACCGGCGCCGGCGACGCCTGGGTCCCCCGAGGACGTCCGCAAGCTGATCGACATCGATGTCTTCGCGATCGAAATCGGCTACGGACTCCTTTCGCTGGCCGACGCCAAGAATGGCGGCGAATTGCTCGCTCGCGTTACCGGGGTGCGCAAGACTCTCGCGCGCGAAAAAGGCATCGTCGTGCCGCCGATTTCCGTCCGCGACAATCTCGAGCTCGGGCCGAACGACTATCGTTTCTTGCTGCGCGGCAAGCCGGTCGCCCGCGGCCAGCTGATGTCCGATCGCTGGCTCGCCATGAACGTTTCGGGCTCGAAGGTCCGGCTGAAGGGCGTGCCGACTCGCGAACCGGTGTTCAATCTGGACGCGATCTGGATCGACGAGGGCGAAAAGAAGACGGCGGAGCTGAATGGCTTCACGGTCGTGGATCCCGCGTCCGTGCTCATCACGCATCTTTCCGAAACGCTGAAGATCAACGCGCATCACCTGCTGGGCCGCCAGGAGGTTCAACAGCTCGTCGATCATCTCAAACAGACGCAACCGGCGCTCATCTCCGAATTGCTGCCCGATCTCGTGACGCTCGGCATCATTCAACGCGTGCTGCAGAATCTGCTGCGCGAGAATATTTCGATCCTCAACCAGCCGCTCATCCTCGAAGGCATCGCGGACTTCGCGTCGTTGTCGAAGAATCCGGACGATCTCAGCGAGCTGGTGCGCCGCCGGCTCGGCTTGTACTTCGTACCGGAGTACGAGGCTCGGCCGGGCGTGGTGCGCGCCGTGACGCTCGATCCCCGGCTCGAGCAATTGCTTTCGCAAAAGGTGCATCGGACACCCACTGACGTCGGGTTGGCGCTCGATCCGGCGACGGGCCGCCATTTGCTCGAAGAGATCAATAAATGGACCGCGGAGCTCGTGCATAACGGACATGCTCCGGTACTCGTCGTGTCGACCGAGGTCCGGCTGCCCATCAAACGCTTTTTCGAATCGTCGTTCCCCCGTCTGGCCGTGCTTTCGTATCAGGAGCTGCCGAGCAGCACCGAGATTGAAAATGCCGGCATCATCACGCTCCCGGCGCACCACGCGCGCGCGGAAGTTCCGCTCAAAGTCGCCGCCTAATTCATGAATTCCGAAAGCCCCTTTGCCTGCGTCGCCACGGACTCCGGACTCGTGTCGGAAATCCTCCCGGTTTCTCCCGTGTATATTCGTTGCGGCCCGCCGACGCGCGGCGTCTTTGGCGATCGACGCTTGGCGCGATCGCGCCGCAGCGACGCTCGACTCGCGCGCCATAGCTCGGCCTTGCGACTCCACGCCGCGACGGCGTACGTTCGTTCCCACGGCCAGGATTGATTCATGACGCAGCCTCGTTCAACGCTCGCGCCTGGCGCCTACAAATTCACGGTGAAATCCGCGGAAGAGGCGGTGGCGTTGATTCGCGAGCGTTTGGGTCCCACGGCGCGCGTGCTGTCGGTCCGCACGATCGAGGCCGGCGGGTTGAAGCGCCTTTTCAGTTCGCCGCGGCTCGAGGTCGTCGCCCAAGTCGATCCGCCGGCACCGATGGAAGAATCGCCGCGGTTCAGGGCGGTCTCCTCGGAACCCGCGACGCCCTCGCCCGCCGCGGACGAGTTCGATGATTTCGACGCAGGCGAGCGCATGCCCGACTTGCGCCGTTCGCAGCCGCAACCGCCGCCACGGCCCCAGCCGGAGCCGCGGCGCGATGTAAGGAATCCGCCTCCGATGGGATTGAGCGGGTTGCTGCGGCGCTCGGGCTTGACGGAGACGGCGCTGAACCGCCTGCAAGCGGGCCCGAATTGGAATGAGCTGAACACCTTGCCGCTGCATCGTGCGCTTGCGGAGACGTCGCGTTTGCTGCGTCAGCAGGTCGATTCCCGCACGCAGCGTCCGCCGTTGTCGCGAGCGGCGTTCATCGGCACGCCGGGGGTCGGTCGCACCACGGCGCTCTGCAAGTGGATCGCCCAGGAAGTTTTTCGGCGCGGCCGGATCGGTCACGTCGTCAGCGTCGAGTTCGATCGTCCGAATCCCCTCGGGCCTTTGCCGGTTTTTGCCGAAGCCTTGGGTGTGCCACTGGCGCATTTTCCGTGTGAGACACGGCCCGCGGTGCCCGGTGGGTTTGTCTATTTCGACCTGCCCGGCATTTCGCCCCGACGCCCGCGCGAAAACGTGCCGCTCGCCGAGTTTCTGGATCGAGAACAAATCAAGGAACGCGTGCTCGTGCTCAACGCGGCTTACGATAATGCCTCGATGCGCGATGCGTATGCGGCCGGACGCGAAGTCGGCGCGACGCACGTTGTATTTACGCATCTCGATGAAGTGCCGCAGTGGGGCAAATTGTGGGATTATCTTTTCGATACCGAAGTGGAGCCGCTGTTTCTCGCGACCGGCCCTTCGCTCACCGGCGACTGCGAGGAAGATGTCCCGGGCGCGATCGTTCGGCGCACGCTGCCGCAGGAAGAATGAAGATTATGATTTCCGATTTTCGCATTAACTGTAATAGATCGATGGCGGCGGACGTTGCTACCGCGGGATGCGGATCATACGTACAACAGACATGTGGCAGCGCCCTCGGCAGTTCGTCATACGTCAATAAGCCAGCACTCGCATGAAATTCGTGTTCCTCGCCGGCGGCTTTGCCGGGTTCCTCATTACGGCCGTGGCCAGTTTCTTGGCGGGACACCAAGCCGACCGAGTATTCTTCGATGCTGCGGTGGGCTGTTTGGTCGCGGCGCTGCTGTTTCGGTGGTTTTGGACCATTCTC
>CBINOT010000105.1:0-21202 GCA_966252355.1 uncultured Opitutus sp.
GGGCGGCAAACACACCCTCCTCAAGCGCGTCGGCTCGCAATACCTTATCGAAGTGCGCGACGGCCCGCTCGTCAGCCGGCACCGCCCGTCGGTCGATGTGCTGTTTCGCTCGGCGGCTCGTTTCGCCGGTGCGAATGCAGTGGGGGTCATCCTGACCGGAATGGGAGACGACGGAGCCCAAGGCATGAAAGAGCTGCACGACGCGGGCGCCGCCACGTTCGCACAAGACGAAGCGACCAGCGTCGTTTTCGGCATGCCGCGAGAAGCGATTCGCCTTGGCGGCATTGGCGAGGTCCTGCCCTTAGGTGCGCTTCCTGCCGCCGCCCTGCGCGCGCGCAGCCGGCTCGCGTCGACCCGCCTATGAAAACCCTTCTCGTCGTCGACGACTTCACCAGCGTCCGGCTTTACCACCAGTATTTCCTTTCCCACCAGGGCTATCGTTGTCTTGAGGCATGCGACGGCGCCGAAGCGCTCCAGGTGCTCCGCGAAGACCGAGTCGACCTGATGTTGCTGGATCTCGTAATGCCCGCCCTCGATGGGCCGACCTTGATCGCGACGCTACGTTCCATGCCCGCGTTTCGATCGCTGCCGATTCTTGCGATCACCTCCGAAGCGCTGACGGAGGAAACGCGCCAGCTGACCGCGAAGCATGGAGTTGATACGCTGCTCAAACCGGTCCTGCCGGCCCAATTGCTGAGCAAAGTCCAGGAGCTGCTGGGCGGCTGACCTACGCCGTCATTCCCATGCATCTCGGCCCCGTTCCCCGTTTCCTACGTCGCTCAGCGGCGTTTCTCTTCGGGCGAACCGGCTTCCGTCACCGCGAGCAAATACGCCGGTCGCTTCTCGCGCTGGAGCAACGTCGCCATGAGTTGCGGGCCTTCGGCTCCGCTTCCGATCGGGAGTTCACCGCGCTTGCCCGCGGCCTCGCCAACCTCACAAGCCGTTTGACCGAAGTGCATCGGCAATCCGAGCGCTTGAGCAACCAGCTGAACGACCGCGACGAGGATCGCGCGCTTTCTTCAGCCTACGCCACCTATAAAAACTCGGTCGACCTCGTGCACTCGAGCGTTGGCATTGCGATCTCCGAGCAAGAACAGATGCACGGCGTCGAAAAGCGGCTGCAGCGGATTTTGGACGTTCGAGAAACCTTCAAGCGCAACAGCCTGATGTTTCGGATGCTGGCCATGGGCATTCGCCTGGAAGCCGCCCGGCTGGATGAGGAGAGCCAAAGAACGTTTCTCAACGTGTCCGGCGCGATCGCCGAAATCGAACAACGGATGTTCGCGACCACGGAGGCGGCGTTCGAACGCATCGAGCTCGTGACCGACGAAACCGCGCAGGAGCGCGAGCAACTCGGCACGCTGCAAAACGTGCTGCATGCTCGCGCGCAGCATAGCATCCGCACGCTGCAGGACGAACTCGGAAAGGTGCAAATCGCGTTGCGCCCATGTGCCGACGAGAGCGGGGCCATCGAGGAGCTGATGACGCAAATCGAGCCGCACACGACGCGCGTCATCACGGCCCTGCAGTACCAGGATATCGTCCGCCAAAAGCTCGAGCACGTGGCGCTCGGCTTCGGCGATCTGGCTGGCCACGCGACCGGTCCGGATCGGCTCGATCTGGCGTACGTCCACCAAGCCGCGCAAATCCAGGCCACCCAGGTGAATCGCGCGCGAGCCGACATCGGCCGAGCCGCGTCCGAAATCACGGGCGGCATGGCCGATCTCGCCGCGGTGGCCGAAATGCTGCTGACACGGTTCAACGCGATGAACGGCACCGCCGCCAGGGCGTTCGGCGATTGCCGAATCGCCACGCTTTTCCAGGACGAGATTCGAAATCTTTCGCAAATCGTCCAACAGAGCGAGCAGACGAACCAAAAACTCTCCCGCCTAGTCGACCGGATCGAACAGATCGTCGATGTCTTCGCGCATGAGATCGGCAAACACGAGTTCGACGTCCGGCTCGTCGCGCTCAACGCGCAAATTGCCGCCGCGCGGCTCTCATCGGCCGACGCGTTGAACAAGCTGGCTGAAGAATCGATTCACGTGTCGGACGAAAACGCCCGGGGCACCCAAGCGCTTGCCACCGGTTTGGCCGAAACGTTGACGCTGTTGCGCGAGATCAAGCGGGAAGCCGCGGACTTTCTGCGCGTGGTGACGACCGAAAAAGTCGCGCTCGAAAACAACGCGGTGCTCGTGGGCGGCAAACTGCACCGTTTGACCGAAGGCGCGCAGCAAACCGCGTCCGAGATGAACCGCGATTTTGTCGCGGCGCACGATGAGATGGCGCGCCTCGTCGATGACATTCGGTTTCCCCAGGAAATCGATTCCGCCTGCAGCCCGGCGGCGCAGCTCTGCTTGGACCTTGTGCGACAGACTGACGCCAACGCCACCGCGGAGCTCGGCGACACGATGCGGCTGCGTCTAGCCGAGCATCAAAAGCGCTATACGATGACCACTGAGCGGGAATCGCATGCGAGCTCCATTGCGGAGCGACCCAGCCTGGCCGCGCCTCCGAATTCTCCCGCAAGCGACGGCGACTCACCGACGCCGGTCGCAATGCCCGCCGCCTCCAGCTCGAGCGAACTCGGCGATGGAATCGAACTTTTCTAGACGCGCCACGATGCATTCGCTCCTGTTGTCGCAATATGGAAAGTTGATCGACGACCGCTCGCAGACGAACGCGGCGGAAAGGGCGGTTTGCTGCCTGCCGCCCGACCCGAAGCTGCTCTTGCGCGCGGTCGAGCAGAGCCCGGCCGCCATCGTAATCACCGACGCAACGGGAATCATCGAATACGTAAATCCCCGCTTCGAAGAAATGACCGCCTATTCCGCGGCGGAAGTGTTGGGACAAAATCCTCGGCTGTTGAAATCCGGCCAACAAACTCCGGAGTATTACCGGCGGCTTTGGGAAACAATCGCGAGCGGGCAGGAATGGCGCGGCGAGTTTCACAACCGCAAAAAGACCGGGGACTTCTATTGGGATCGGACGTCGATTTCGCCGGTCCGCGACCAGACCGGCCGCCTGACCCACTTCATCGCTATCAAGGAGGACATCACCGCGTACAAACAAGCCGCCCAGCAAATCATGCTGGCTGCGGCCTTGGTCGAAAACACCGCGGACGTTTGCATCTTCAAGGACCACGAGCTTCGGCTGCTTGCCATCAATCGCGCGGGCGCCCGGCTCATCGCCGACTGCGAGCCGGCGCGCTTGATCGGGAAACTGAGCGCCGAAGTGCTGGCCCAAAATACCGACGCCGATTTGATTCAAACTTATCGCGAGGCGGAAATGCTGGCCCAAACGCTCCCGCCCGGCGGACGCGTGGAGCGCGAGGAAACGGTCGTTTACGCCGATGGTTCGCGTCACACGCACCTCACGCGATATTTCCCGATCGTCGACGTCGACGGCTGCCTCGTAGGCACAGGGAATATTTCGACGAATATCTCGGAGCGAAAGGCCGCCGAGCAGGAGCTGATCAAAGCCAAGGAAGAAGCGGAGGCCGCGAGCCGCGCGAAAAGCGTGTTCTTCGCCAACATCAGCCACGAATTAAGGACGCCACTCAATGCCATCAACGGCGTCGCCGCCACGCTGCTCGACGATCCAGCCACGCCCCCGGAGCTGCGCAACGAGCTCGGATTGATTCAACAGAGCGGAGAGAGCCTGCTGGCGATCATCGAAGAGGTATTGCTCTTTTCCAGCATCCAAGCGGGGAAATCCCGCCTCGATTCGCGACCCTTCGACCTCGTCGAGATTGTGCAGCGCGCGCTGCGGATCGTCGGCGTGGCGGCGAATCAGAAAAAAATCGCTTTGACGCACTGGATCGACCCACGACTGCCCGCGGCGATCGTCGGCGATCCGCAACGCTTGCAGCAGGTGCTGCTCAATCTCCTCGCGAATGCGGTCAAGTTTACCGCGCATGGCCGGGTTCATCTGGGCATCCGCGTGGGCACGAGTCGCGCCGCCGGCACTCGACTGGAGTGTTACATCGTCGATACCGGCGTGGGCATCGGGGCGAGTGCGATCCCGAAGCTGTTTCTGCCATTTTCGCAGGCCGACGACTCGGTCACGCGTCGCTTTGGCGGGACCGGCCTCGGTTTGGCCATCTCGAAATCGCTCGTGGAGCTGATGGGCGGACGCATCTCGGTCCGGAGCCGCGAGGGCCGCGGCTCCGCGTTCCGTTTTGACCTCCCGCTGGCCGCGTGCCCGCCGCCGGCCGTCGAGCCGACGGCACCGCCACCACCGGCCCCGAGGGGCCGGCTCGCGGATACGACTCCGCTCGACATCCTCGTCGTCGACGACATTCCGACAAACCGGGAAGCGGCTCGCATGATCTTTCGGCGGCTCGGTTACACCATTGCGACCGCCGAAAACGGCGCCGACGCGCTGAGCGCGGTCGAGAAGCGCCGGTTCGATCTCATCCTCCTCGACGTGCAGATGCCGGTGATGGACGGGCTTACCGCCGCTCGACATATTCGCCGTCAATATGCCGGGCAGGAGCAACGGCCTCGCCTCGTCGCACTGACGGCCAATGCCTCTCCGAGCGGCCGCCAAGACTGCCTCGATGCCGGCATGGACGACTTCATGAGCAAGCCGGTTCTACCGCGCCAAATCGAAGCGATCGTCGTCCGCCTCTTTGGCGCGTCGCGCCCGGGCACCGCGCCCGCGATGCCAGCGACCGCCTCGCCTGGGCCGGCACCGTGGATCGATTCGGCTCATCACGCGGCGCTCGCGCACGGAGGCGGCGCACCGGACTGGGAGTTCATGGCGGACTTGCATCGAACGTTCCAGAACGACTATGCCGCGATCGCCGCCAAGCTTGAGCAGGCCTGCGCCGCCCGAGATTCGCAACGGGCCGCCGAGCTGGTCCATGGTTTGAAGGGCGGGGCTCTCATGCTGGGATGGACGCGCATGGCCGGCCGCTGCCACGACCTGCTGAGGGAGCTGCGGGAAGGCACGTTTGCGGGCTGGCCGGAGCTCGCGCCCGAACTCAACGGCCTCTTCGTCACCACGAACAATCTGATGCTCACTTTTCTCCGCGAGGGCGCCGCCACCGCCCGTGCGACGCCCGCCGATCCTTCGACTCTTCCGCCATGAAACCTTTTGAAATCCTTGCTGCGAGCAAAGCCGTCGCGCTGCGTCTGCACGGCGACCTGACCGTGGAAAATGCGCGCGAACTGCACACGGCGCTCAGCGGGCTGCTCGACGCCGCCCATGCCTTGACGATCGACGCCGCCCATCTGACCCGCCTCGACGGCGCCGCCTTGCAAGTTCTCATCGCGGCCAGCCGCGCCGCCAACGGGGTGACCGTCGTCGCCCGCTCGGATGCTTGGGATGAAGCGTTTCGGCGCTACGCCCTCGAGCATTCCGACTTCCAGTCTCCGTCTCATTCCCACTGAGGTGCATCATGCCCAAAACGGTTATCACCATCGATGACTCGATGAGCATTCGGGAGACCGTCCGGCTCACGCTTGCGTCCGCCGGCTACACGGTAATGACGGCGGAAGACGGCCAGCGCGGCCTTGGTCTCTGCCAGCAGCAAAAAGCCGACCTGGTCCTGACGGATTTGAACATGCCCCATCTCGACGGGATCGCGCTTATCGCCCAGTTGCGGTCGCTGCCAACGTATCGTTTTACCCCGATTCTCATGCTGACGACCGAGTCGCAGGAGGACAAAAAAGTCGCAGGGCGCAAGGCCGGCGCCACCGGCTGGATCGTGAAGCCCTTCGATCCCGCGCGGCTGGTCGCGGTCGTGCAAAAAGTCTGTCCCGCCTGACGGAGCCGGCATGGAATTCGACGAAATCCAGCGTCGCAGTCGGGAGCTTTTCCGCATCGAGGCCGCGGACTTGGTGGCAGAGCTCGAAGCCGCCCTCCTCGACCTGGAGCAACGGCCCGAGGAAAGAGCGCTCATCGACCGCGTCTTTCGCGCGATGCATACGCTAAAAGGTTCGGGCGCCACCGCCGGGTTCGCCGATCTGTCCGCCTTTCTGCATCATGTCGAAGAAGTGTATAACGCGGCTCGTGAGGGACGCATGACGGTGACGTCGCAGCTGGTCGATTTGACGCTTCGCATCGTCGACAGCGTTGACCGCTATCTCAAAGCGCCGCCGGCGGAAACCGCTGCAATCTTGCACGCGGCATCGGCATGCTTGGCGGAACTACAGGCACTCCGGCCGGCGGCAGCGGCCAACAGTCCTTCGAATGCGTCGTCCGATGCGCACGCCCCGTCCCCCGCCCTGCGCACCGTAGCCTGGCGGATTCGCTTCGCCCCGCATGCAACCGTCTTCCAACACGGTATCGATCCCGGCATGTTTCTCGACGACTTGCGCGGCTTGGGCTCGGCGAAAATTCGCACGCTCACCGATCGGCTGCCGCCATTCGCCGAGATGGATCCGGAGTCGTGCTACTTGGCGTGGGAAATCGAGCTGGCGACCGCCGCGACGTGCGATGCCATCAAGGATGTCTTCGCCTTCGTCAGTGACGACTGCGATCTCGACTTCGCTCCCAAGCATACCGCGGAGTCGGAGCCACGGCATCGCTGGTGGCTTCAATTTCAAATCACCCCGGAAACGGCCGCCTCACCCGGAGCGTTGCGCGGCTTGTGGCAGGAACTGGAACAACTCGGCTCCCTCCGGACAATCGTGAGTCCGGAGGGAGCCGGGCTCTCGCCTCCGGCACCTGGGAGATCGAGCTCGAAACGAGTGCCGACGCCTATGTCGTGCGCGACGCATTTGTTTTCATCGTGGCCGCGGAGCTTCGCGTGGAACCCATCGAGCCCACCGCAGCGTCCGCATCGGCTCCGCTCGACTCCGCTCCGGTGGGCGGATCCACCGCCAGCGTGCCGCCTCCTCCCACCTTACGTTCCCGGACGGCCCCAAGCCCTGCGCCGACCGCGTCGGCTCCCGGCGACCGGTCGGCGGTCGTCCCGCCAGACGTCTTGCGGGTTTCGTCGGACAAGCTGGACCGGCTCGTCAATCTGGTCGGCGAGTTGGTGATTCTACGGTCGCAAGTCTCTGCCGCTTGTAACGCCCTGGACCACGTGCCGCCGGTGCTCCGGGGCGCCGCCGAAGGCCTGGATCGTCTGTCGGCCGAGATGCGGGATCTCGTGCTGAATGTCCGAATGATGCCAGTCGGCGAAACGTTGCACAAGTTCCGCCGCTTGACCCGCGACATGTCGCTGACGC
The DNA here is from genome assembly GCA_966252355.1 of uncultured Opitutus sp. GTDB lineage: Bacteria > Verrucomicrobiota > Verrucomicrobiia > Opitutales > Opitutaceae > ER46. The sequence goes on from CBINOT010000105.1 coordinate 7,182, forward strand.
TCGGCAAGGAGGTAGACTTGGTGATCGAGGGCGAAGCGACCGCGATGGACAAGTCGATGCTCGACCAGCTCAACGACCCCCTCGTCCATCTCGTGCGCAATAGCCTGGATCACGGGATCGAACTCCCCGAAGAACGCCTCGCCGCCGGCAAACCGCGCCGCAGCCAGCTGCGCATAACCGCCGAGCAGCGCGGCGATCGGATTTGCATCACCGTGGCCGACGACGGCCGCGGGCTGGATTCCAACGCCATTCGTGCCCGCGGCATCGCCAAAGGGCTGATTTCTCCCGAGGCTAATCTCTCCGAAGCGGAGCTGCATGCGCTCATTTTCCTGCCAGGTTTCTCGACTGCGCAGACCGTATCGGAATTGTCCGGTCGCGGCGTCGGCATGGACGTGGTGCAGAAGCGAATCGAGCAGATGCGCGGCAGCATCGAGCTGCATAGCCAGCGCGGGCGCGGCACCGAGGTGCGGCTATCCTTGCCGCTCACGCTAGCCATCATCGACGGTTTGCTCGTCGGCGTCGGCCGCGAACGTTACATCGTCCCGCTTGGCCTGGTGCGCGAGATTATCGAACGCCCCGTGCCCTGCGACCAGGCGGACGCCGACCGTAATCTAATTTCGCTGCGAGGGACGGCGGTGCCGTTTCTCCGGCTTTGCCAGGTGCTCAGCGTGAACGACCGTCCAGCTCGAGCGATCGAGCGCATTGTCATCGTCGAGCTGGCGGGCGCTTTGCTTGGCCTCGCCGTCGACGAGGTGCTGGGAAGTCATCAAACCGTGCTGAAATCGCTCGGCTGGGCCGGCCAGCGCATCGAAGTTTTTTCGGGCGCGACAATCATGGGCGACGGCACGGTCGCACTCATCGTCGATGTTCCCGCGCTCGCACGGCACGCCGCCGAACAACAAGGCGTTTCTTCCGGACTCGAATACTGATCTTCAACCACCGCCATGAAGCCAACCCAAGACGAGCTCATCGCCGCCATTGTTCACATCGAAAAACTATCACCCGCCCCGCGGGTGCTTTGTCGGGCCATGGCGCTGCTGCGCAGTCCGCATTGCGATGTGCGCGATGTCGTCATGCTTGTCCGCGTGGATACGGCGCTGACGGCCGAGCTCATCCGCGGAGCCAATAGCGCGTTCTATGGCGCGGACGATTCCGTTTCATCGCTCGACCGCGCGGTGCAGAAAATCGGTTTTCGGGAAAGCATCCGGCTCCTCAATCTCGCCGTCGCGCACACCTTTGCCGCAAGAGATTTGGGGAGCTATGGGATTTCGGCGGACGCATTCTGGGCGGAGAGCCTTTGGCAGGGCTTGTTTTTATCCGAGCTCGCCAAGGCGACCAAGGACTTCGATCCAGACATTGCACATACAGCCGGCTTGCTGCGTTTTATCGGCCGCCTCGCGATCAACGAGGCGATCGCCGTCCTCGGCGTGGGTCTTTTTTGGGACGGCCAAACCTCGCTCGAGGAGTGGGAACATGAGCACATCGGCTTTACGCAGGACTATGCCGCCGGAAAGCTCCTGCGCGCTTGGCTTTTTCCGGAGGACCTTTGCGTTGCCATCGAATGCCAGAGCGACCCAACGAAAATTGAAACCTGGAGCTGGCTGGCCCATGCCCTCGCCTTTTCGACCCGCATCGCTCCTCCCGGAAGCGTTCCGGACGGAGACGCTCCGCCCGCGGAGCCGATCGACGGCGAATTCGCCGATCGGTACGACCTGACGACCGAACGGCTGCGAGCAGTGTTGTCCTCGACCCGCGCCGCTTACGGGACGATCAGCCAGCACCTTTACTAGCATGCAACGTCATCCTCCGGAGGCGAACCCGGGGTAAAGCGTCATGCCACCGTCGACGTAGATCGTTGCGCCGGTGATGTAATCGGCTTGATCCGAGGCCAGCCAGGCGGCGACGCGACCGATTTCGTCCGGTTCGCCGATGCGCTGATACGGAATCAGTTTCAGCAGCTCGTTGTAGGCCTCGCGGGTGCTCCAGGCGGGCTCGTTGATCGGCGTGCGAATCGCACCGGGGGAGATCGAGTTCACCCGAATGCGATACGGCGCCACTTCCTGCGCAATCGATTTCATCATCATCGCGATTCCGCCTTTTGACGCGGCGTAATTCACATGGCCGGCCCAGGGAATGACGTCATGGACCGAGCTGATGCAGATAATCTTTCCGGCCGCGCAAGAGATCTCTTTCCGGACGCCGCGGCGGCGAAACTCGCGCACCGCTTCGCGCGCGCAGAGGAACTGTCCGGTCAAGTTCACGCCCAGAACCTTGTTCCACTGCTCGAGCGTCATCTCATGCAACGCCGCGTCTTTTTGAATGCCGGCATTATTGACGAGGATATCGACCGTGCCGAACTCGCCGACGACCCGGCGAAACATCTCCTGGACGTCCGTTTCCTTACTGACATCGGCCTCGACGACCATCACGCGCGAGCCGCAGCGTTTTGCGATTTCGGCCGCGGACTCGCCACCTTCCCGGTCGTGGCCGAAATTGACCGCGACGTCAGCGCCGGCCTCGCCGAGCGCGATAGCGATCGCTTTGCCGATCCCGGAGCTCGCGCCCGTTACCAGCGCTTTCTGTCCCGCGAGGAGTTTGAAAATCGGACACGAGGGCAGCGTCGGCTCGGGGAATTGTTCGCGAATGAATTTCTGGTCAGGCGGTGGGGACATCCGCCGATAGACGGCAAAACCGGCGAGTGGTGGCACGCGATCGATTGGTGGCCCGCGACCCGACAAATCGTCGCCCGCCTCGGCGTTTCTCCGACGCGATAAACGGGACATCTCGGCATACACAAAGGCATTGTCCGTGCGTCTCACACCGCGTGAATTGGCCGACCGACATCGGGTTAAGAAGCACGCCGTTACCGGCGAGCAAATGGTGGCAATGGCTGCACTCCGATCCAGCGGCGTGCATACGGCTGTGGTGCTTTCCGTGCATCGGCTCCGGCGCGGCGATCTGGCGCCCGTGGATCACGCCCTTGGCGGGTGCCGCGGAAATCGTTTCCGTCTGTTTGCCCGGACGAGAAACACGACTCGGCGAGGCTCCCCTCACGCGGATCGAGGATCTGGTGTCGGCGTTCGTGGCGGAAATCGCCCCGTGCATCGACGAGCGCGATGTGTTCTGCGGTCACGGCATGAGCGCATTGCTGGCGTTCGAGGTGAGCCGCCGATTGCAGGCCGAACGCGCGGCCGGTCCGCGTGGCTTGATCGCATGCGGCACCCGCGCTCCACATCATCGACAGAGCGTGCCGCCGCTGCATCCCTTGGCCCCGCGCGCCTTCGTGGCGGCCGTGGAAGAACGGTATGGTCGGATTCCCGCGGAACTTAGCGCCCGTCCCGAATTTCTGGAGCTCCTGCTACCCGCGTTGCGCGCCGATCTCGAAGCGGAGGAAAGCTATCGTTACGAGCCTCACGCGCCGCTCGATATTCCGCTTCTGGCCGTAGCCGGCGCCGCCGATGCATTGGCGCCCCTCACCAGTATGCTCGGATGGCGATTGCACACGACCGCACGTTTTGAATTCGGCTCGGTCGCGGGCGGGCATTTCTTCGCCATTGAAAATCCGATCGAGACTGCACGACGGGTCCGGGATTTTCTGGCGACCTTGTAACAGCGTCCGAGTCCCACCGACCGTCCGCGCGCCGGAAGTCCCTGAAATCGGCGCGAGAGGCAGGGATCGGGAGCATGCACGACGGTGGAGCGGGAACGCAGTGCAGTCGGTTGGGTCTGCGCCGGTAGCGAATCCGCCCATGCGCAAGACCATGCATTCGTTGTCGAAATCGAAGCCGACGGCGCAGCCCAGGGCGGCTCCGTGGGCGGATTTGATCCCGGACGATCAGTGGAGCGTGTTCACGAGCGGCATCGGCGCGATCGAGCGGACGGGATCGCCCGGCCTGCTGGCCGGGGCGATGGCGCTGGCGACCTACACGCAGCACTGGCGGAACACCAAGGACGTCGATGTGATCGTCGCGCCCGCGGCGCATGAGGCGGCCATTGCCGCGGTCCGGAAAGCCGGATTCGAAGATTATTACGACCGCGAAGCCTATGATCGCAGTTGGATTTTTCGCGCCTGGAAAGACGGGGTGCTGTTCGACATCATCTGGGAGTTGCCGAATCACCGCGTGGCAATCGATGACGCGTGGTTTGAACGCGGCGTGCCGGTGAGCGTGCGCGGCAAGGTCTATCACGCCGCGCCGCCGGAAGAGTTGATTCGCGTGAAACTCTACGTGATGCAGCGCGAGCGCTGCGACTGGGTCGACGTGTTGAACGTGCTGGCCGGCAGCTGCGAGCAGCTGGATTGGACCTGGCTCGTTCGCCGGATGGGCCGCGACTTGCCGCTGCTCCACGCCGCGCTGGCCATCTTCAACTGGATGTGCCCCCGCCGGGCGCGATCGATCCCGGATTGGTTGCGGCAACAGTTCGCTTTGCCGGTCGGCGAGGAAGTGGATGCGCAAACGGAGGAGCGGCGGATCCGACTCTTCGACAGCCGTCCCTGGTTCGCAATGCATCAGCCGCTGGATCGACCGCTAGAACGTTGAGCACGAGAGCCGCAGGAACCCAGGACGTGCACACTTGAAAATAACCGAAGCGACCGCGGATTTCACCGATCCAAGGGATTGGGTGCTCGAACGAAAGACATTATAGGCATGCAAATCGGAGCGATGAACAACCCCAGTGCGCCACTCGACCGGGAGATCCGGTGGATGGCAGAGCTGCAACTCGACTTTATCGATTTGACGCTCGAGCCGCCGGCGGCCGCAACGTGGCAGCTCGAGGCCGACGAGGTGGCGAAGATGATTCGCGACACGCCGCTCGGCGTCGTCGGGCACACGGCGTTTTACCTGCCGATCGGCTCGTCGTTTCGCAGCCTGCGGCAGGCCGCGCTCGACGAGCTGAAACATGCCGTCGAGTTCTTCGCGAAATTGGGCGCGAAATGGATGAACGTTCATCCCGACGGTCACGCGCCGTTCATCGACGAACCGACGATTGTGCGCCGCAACATCGAGTCGCTGGCCGAACTGGTCGCCTTTGCGCAGCCGCATCGGATCGGCATCATGCTAGAGAACGTGCCCGGGCGCTTCAATTCCGTGGCGCAGCTCGCGCCGATCTTTGCCGCGGTGCCGGAGCTCGGGCTGCATCTCGATATCGGGCATAGCAATCTCGCCGTGGCGAAAAATACCGCGCCGGAACTGATTTCGCATTTCGCCTCACGGCTGGCTCATGTGCACCTGCACGACAATCGCGGCGGGCACGCGGATTTGCACCTCGCGCTCGGGATGGGCGATCTCGATGCGCGCACGTGCGTGCGAGAGCTCCGCGCCAGCGGCTACGATCAGACGATCACGCTCGAGGTATTTGCCCGGGACCGACACTTCCTCGCTTACAGCCGCGATCGCTTGCGCGACATGTGGGCCGAAGCGGCGTGATGATAGCGGCGATCGTCTCCTGATCGCCAGGGCTCGAGGGTGATGCCTGGGTAGGGCCCCACCCCCGGGCGGGCCGAGGGCATTCGCGTATCCTTGCGGCCCGCCAGGTCGGGCCCTACCGCCGAACCATGAAGGTAGGGATGCCCCTCCGAGACGTCCTGAGTTCCAGCAGCCGATGCGCGGTCGGAGATGATGATCGCGACGTAGCCTGCCTCCCGGTGCGTCGGAGAGGTGCCCCTACCCCCGAATCGCCACAACCCCTCACGCGTGGACGCCAGCGAGGAGATTGCACGACACGGTCAATGTTGGGCGTGGCCGCGGCGTGGCGGAAAGCTTCTGCAGCTCGGCCAAGATGTCGCGGATGCTCGACGGCGGCGGAAACTTAATCAGGTAGCAATCGGCGCCCAAGCGCCCGGCCTTGCCCAGATCGCGCGGCTCCCCCGTGGCCGAAAGCAGAATCGTCGCCATCGCATGCAATGCCTCGTGATGACGAACCCATTTCAACAAATCGAAGCCACTCAGTCCCGGCAGCCACACGTCCACGAACAAAACCGACGGAATCGCTCGCGGATCGGAGCACGATGCCGCGTGGGCGAGATACTCCACGGCGGCTTCGCCCGTGGTAAAAATCTGCGGCGTTACTTGCAGCCCCGCTTTTTCCAAGAGGTGCGAGAGCACAAACGCGTCGTCTTCCCCGTCTTCAACGACAACAACGCGTGAAAGGGGTGGGTTCACGGGCAAGGGGTGTAGGGAATGCCTGATCGCACGACAAGGAAGTTATCCGGGGAGGGACCAAGTAATTCCAAATTTTTTACGCCGAAATACGAACTTCAGCCCTAGTGCCCGACACGAAGGTAACGTTTGCCCGTAGCAGCGGTCGCCCACGCCGGATGTTCCCTAGCGCATGCGGCGGAGTCCTCCTGATAGCTCGCCATTTGGTAAGCAGTTACATTCGCCGAAATGAAACGCGGTCTGCGTCCTCCTCGCGGCGCCACCACTCTCTCCGAAACCGATGCGGCGCGCCTCATGGCGCGGCGCCGGACGACTCATCATGCCCTCCACACTCGCACCGAAACCTAGCCGAAGGGCGAACTCAATCCGGCGACTGCCGGTGGGCGCGGAGCTGCTCGCCGGCGGAAAGGGCGCGGACTTCCGGGTCTGGGCTCCCGCGGCGAACCGCGTCGACGTCGAACTCGTCGACGCCAACGGCGTGACGGTCACCGAACCGCTCGCCGCCGAAGGCAACGGCTATTTCAGCGGCGGCGTCGAGACGGCGCGCACGGGATCGCGCTATCGGTTTCGTCTGCCGAGTGGATCGTTCCCCGACCCAGCGTCTCGGTTTCAACCGGAAGGTCCGCATGGGCCATCCGAAATCGTGGATCCGACCTTCGCTTGGACGGATCAAGCCTGGCGCGGACGTCCCGTCGACGAACTCGTCGTCTACGAACTGCACCTCGGCACGTTCACTCCGAGCGGCACCTGGCGCGGCGCGATGGCGGAGCTCCCGGAGCTCGCGCGGCTCGGCATCACGGCGCTCGAAATCATGCCGATCGCGGAATTTCCCGGGCAATTCGGATGGGGCTACGATGGCGTCGACCTGTTCGCGCCGACGCGATTATACGGCTCGCCCGAGGATGCGCGCGCGTTCGTCAACCGCGCGCACGAACTCGGGCTGATGGTCATTCTCGACGTGGTGTACAATCATCTCGGGCCGGACGGCTGTTACCTGCGGAATTTCTCGCCGGATTATTTTTCCACCAAGTACCAATGCGAGTGGGGCGATCCGCTGAATTTCGACGGCGACAACGCCGCGCCCGTGCGGGAATTCTTCATCAGCAACGCGCGGTACTGGATCGACGAGTTTCACTTCGACGGCCTGCGACTCGACGCGACACAGCAGATTTTCGACGCGTCGCCGACGCATATTCTCGCCGAAATCACCTCGGCCGTGCGCGGCGCGGCAATGGGCCGCCATACCTTCGTGGTCGGAGAAAACGAATCGCAACACGTCCGCCTGGTCCGCGCCCGCGCGGAAGGCGGCTACGGGCTCGACGCATTGTGGAACGATGACTTTCACCATAGCGCCACGGTCGCTGCGACAGGGCATGCGGAGGCCTACTACAGCGATTATCGGGGAGCGCCGCAGGAGTTCATCTCCGCGTGCAAATACGGGTTCCTTTACCAAGGCCAGTGGTATGGCTGGCAAAAGCAGCGCCGCGGCACGGTGGCGCTCGATCTGCCGCCGAAGCATTTCGTCACGTTCCTGCAAAATCACGACCAAGTGGCGAATTCGCTGCACGGGCACCGCTTGCATCAACAGACGGGTCCCGGAACGTTACGGGCGTTAACCGCGCTTCTGCTGCTCACGCCGTCGATCCCGATGCTGTTCCAGGGCCAGGAATTCGCGGCGTCGTCGCCCTTTATTTATTTCGCGGATCATAACGACGAACTCGCCCCGCTCATCGCGAAAGGCCGTGGCCAATTCCTGCGTCAGTTTCGGACGATCGCGGCGCCGGACGCCGGCGATCGCTTCGTGGACCCCAAATGCGCGGACGCATTCACGCGCTGCAAACTCGACTTCGGCGAGCGGGAACGCCACCGCGAAACGTATCGGCTGCACAAAGATTTGCTGCGGCTGCGCGCGACCGATCCGGTCATTCGGAAACCCATGCGCCTCGACGGTGCGGTGCTCGGTCCCCAGACCTTCGTGCTGCGGTTATTCGGCTCCGCCTCCGACGATCGCTTGTTGATCGTGAACCTCGGTCCCGATCATCGAGGGAATCCGGCGCCTGAACCGCTGCTCGCGCCCCTCCCCGATCTCGGTTGGACCGTGGCGTGGTCGAGCGAAGCGCCCGTGTATGGCGGCGGCGGCACGCCTCCGCTCGAGACAACGGCGAACTGGATCGTGCCTGGACCCGCCGCCTATCTCTTGATCCCCGACCGCAATCGTGAACTCCCAAGCGTCAAAACGAGTGAGAAGGATTGATTTTTCCGCCGCCTCGGCGGCCCAACGCCCGGAACTGCTCCAGAGGCAGTGGCTCGTCACCAACGGACTAGGCGGCTACGCGTCGGCGACCATCTCCGGCGCCGTCACGTGGCGGTACCACGGCCTGCTCATCGCGGCGTTGCCGGCGCCGCATGGGCGGACGCTGATGCTGAATCACCTGGAGGAGTGCCTGCGTTTTCCGGACGGCAAGGTCGTTCAATTCGGCGGCGCCGAGCCCAGCGAGCCGGGCGAATCCGCCGGGCCGAATTACCTGACGGAATTTCGCCTCGAGAATCAGATGCCGATCTGGCGTTACGAGGTGGAAGGCGTGGTCGTGGAGAAGCGCATCCTGATGCCGAATCGGCAGAACACCGTCCACGTCACGTACACGGTCCAGACGCCGCGCGATGGTTTCTGGCTCGAGCTCCGCCCGTCGGTCCATTTTCGCGCATTCGAAGACAGCGTGAGCGCGGCGCATGCCGGCGTGTACGAAGTCCGCGCGCGGGGACAACAGTTCGAGATCGACTCCCAACAAGGTTATCCGCCGCTGCGTCTCGCGGTCGATGCCGCTCAATGGCGGTTCATTCAAGACGGCGGCGAAAAACGGGAAATCATTTATCAACTCGATGCGGAGCGGGGTTTCGAGTCGCGCGGCTCGCTCTGGTCGCCGGGATATTTTTCGATCGCGGTGCGTTCGAATCCGCTGACCTTGATCGCCTCGACCGAGGAGTGGCATACGATCACGGCGCTCGATCCCGAAGCGGCGTTCACGACCGAACGGGACCGCCTGCAACGGCTGATTCGGAACGCCCACCCGAAAGCGCACGAAGGTCCGGCGGCCGAACTCGTGCTCGCCGCGGATCAGTTCATCATCATCCCGGCCGGTCGCGTGCGCGACGCGGCACGCGCTCGCGCCGCCGGCGACGAGTTGCGCAGCGTCATCGCCGGATATCACTGGTTCACCGACTGGGGCCGCGACACGATGATCAGCCTCGAGGGCCTTGCGCTCGTCACCGGGCGTTACCAAGAGGCCGCGTGGATCCTCCGGGCCTTCGCGCATTATGCGCGCGACGGCCTGATCCCCAATCTCTTTCCCGAGGGCCGCAACGAGGGCCTTTACCACACGGCCGACGCGACGCTCTGGTTCTTCCATGCGATCGATCGCTACGTCCAAACCACGGGCGACCGCAACACGCTGATTTCGCTGCTGCCGCTCCTGCGCGACATCGTCGATCATCACCTGCGCGGCACGCGTTTCGGCATCCGCGTCGATCCGCGTGACGGTCTGTTGGTGCAAGGTGCCGAAGGCTATCAGCTCACGTGGATGGACGCGAAAGTCGGCGACTGGGTAGTGACTCCGCGGCGCGGAAAAGCGGTCGAGATCAACGCACTTTGGCACAACGCACTTTGCCTGCTCGAGGGCTGGCTGCGCGAGGTGCAGGAAAAAGCCGCGGCCGACGAAATCCAGCGACATGCCGAGCGGACGCGCACCGCGTTCAACCAGCGGTTTTGGAATCCGGCCACCAACTGTTTATGGGACGTGCTCGAAGGCGAGAACGGCGACGACGCCGCAATCCGCCCAAATCAAGTGCTCGCGATTTCCCTGCCGCACGCGGTGCTCGATCGCAGCCGATGGGAATCGGTGATGGGCGTGGTCGAGCGAGAATTGCTGACGCCACGCGGCCTCCGTTCGCTCAGCCCGCACCATCGCGATTACAAAGCGAAGTACACCGGCGATCTGCGGTCGCGCGATGCGGCGTATCATCAAGGAACCGTTTGGGCCTGGCTGATCGGTCCGTACATCGATGCGTGGTTGAAATTGCATCCGAATGAGCGAGCCAAGGGTCGGCTGCTGCTCGATGGCTTCTTTCCGCATATGGCGGAAGCTTGTGTCGGCTCCATCAGCGAAATCTTCGACGCCGACGCGCCCTTCCTCCCCCGCGGCTGCATCGCGCAAGCGTGGAGCGTCGCGGAGGTCTTGCGCACGCTCGTTCTGACCGCGGAAGAGCCGAAGGCGAAAGCATGATCGCTTTGCCCGAAGCGGGCGGTGCCCTCGACGGATTGATGTCGGGCGGGTGTCTCCGAACTCCGCCGCAGCGATTGCCCGGGATCGCTCGTTCGCAGGCCGTCGTGGAGCCTGGATGCCCTTCGCTTGCTCGGCTGAATGCGGCCGAGGGCGGCCGCGCTCCAAAGACCGCAATCCCATACTCCCCTGAGGCCGCCGGCCACTTTGAATGACCGCCGAACCCCACGCGTGACTGGTTGTCGGTCCGCGGATGAGAATTGCGGCGCAAACATCTTGGTGGAGGTCGGTCAATGCATGATGTGTGTATCGTGGGAGCCGGCCCGGCAGGATTGAATGCGGCTCTGGTGCTCGGGCGCTGCGGCCGTGACGTCGTCGTCTTCGACTCGGGCCAGCCCCGGAATGCGGCGTCGCAAGGTCTGCACAATTTCCTGAGCCGCGATGGGATTCATCCCCAGGAACTGCGTTCGCTCGGCCGAAAGGAAATCGCGGCCTACCCCACCGTGAGGTTCATCGACGCTCAAGTCGCGACCGTGCAGCGCCGCGGCGATTCGTTCGCAATCGTCACGCTGGACGGACATGGCTTGGAGGCGCGCATCGTTTTGCTCGCCACGGGACGTCTAGACGTGCTGCCGGACCGACCCGGATTTCGAGAGTTTTACGGCCGCGGCGTCTATCATTGCCCGTATTGCGACGGTTGGGAGAACCGCGACAAACGCATCCTGGCCTATGGCGATCATGCTCCGGCCATCGATCTGGCTCTCGCGCTGCTCACCTGGAGCAAAACGCTCACGCTCTGTGTCACAAATCCCGCCGCGCTGTCTGCGCGCGATCGCGAACGGGTCCTCGCCAACCACATTGCCATCGCTCCCGCGCCAATTGCCGCCCTCGTCGGCGAAGGCGGGGGCTTGTCCGGAGCGCGCCTCGAAAACGGCGAGACGATCGCCTGCGACGCGGTGTTTTTTACCTCCGACCTCCCGCAAAAGTCCCCGCTCGCGCAAAGCCTCGGCTGCCAGTTGGACGAAGGCGGCTCGGTAATCTGCGCCCAACATGCAGCGACCGGAGTGGCAGGATTGTATGTAGCAGGAAACGTCCGGGGGGGCGTCCACCTCGCGATCATGGCGGCGGCGGAAGGCGCCGAAGCCGGCATCGCGATCAACGAGGAACTCGCCGAACGAGAATTGAAGCAGCCCGCCGATGGGGGGCCGGCGCGTGACACGTCGATGGCAGAGCGGACGAAGACGGGGACGTAGACGGGAAAATTCGTTCACGCGGTCGAAATAGCCGCCCGACTTCGGCGTGGTAGGAGCGCAGCGCATCAGCGGGTTGAGGCAGGGCCGGACCTCCGGGGGGGGGCCGCGTGTGCGGTCGTGTCTCCTGGCTGCCCGCTCGGAGATCGGGCCCTACCTTAGGCCGCCGGGGCGGAACCGCGGATTTCGGCGGGCCCGAGCACGGCAGGCTCCAGGTTCTGCGCCGAATTGATCAACGCGACGTGGGAAAACGCCTGGGGGAAGTTGCCCACGAGACGGCGATATTTCGGATCGTACTCTTCCGCCAGCAGGCCGAGACCGTTGCGCAAATCGAGCAGCCGTTGGAAAAGTTTCCGTGCCTCGCCGTGCTCGCCCATCAAGTGCAGGCAATCGACGAGCCAGAATGTACAGGGCAAAAACGCGCCTTCGCCCGGTGGCAGACCGTCGACCGAAACCGATTCCGTCGGGTGATAACGATACACGAAGCCGCCATGGGTGAGCTCGCGCTGAATCGCGCGCACCGTGCCGACGACACGTGGATCGGTCGCGGGCAAAAAGCCCACGAGCGGAATCATCAGCAAGCTCGCATCGAGCTGATCCGAGCCGTACGACTGCGTGAAGCAGCCGCGCGCGGCGTTGTAACCGTTGCTGCAGACGTCGGCGAAAATTTTCAGGCGGAGCTCGCGCCAACGCTCGACATCGCCCTCGAGATTGAACTCCTCCACGGCTTTGACTGCGCGGTCGACGGCGACCCAGGCCATCACCTTGGAATGCGTAAAGTGCCGGCGCGGGCCACGGATCTCCCAAATGCCCTCGTCGGGCTCCATCCAATGCTTCTCCACGAACTCGAGCACGTGGCGTTGGAGCCGCCAGGAATTCGCCCCCGTGCGCATCCCGACATGGCGGGCGAGATGCATCGCGTCCATGAGCTCGCCGTAAACATCGAGTTGGAATTGCTCGGCGGCGGCATTGCCGATGCGGACTGGTCGCGCCCCTTCATATCCTTTCAAATGTTTCAGTTCGAGCTCGGGCAAGGCCCGCTCGCCGGCGGCGCCATACATGATCTGCAGCTGCGACGGGTCGCCGGCGACCGCGCGGAGCAGCCATTCGCTCCACGCCTGCGATTCTTCCGTGTAGCCCGCCTCCATGAGGGAAAAAAGCGTGAACGTCGCGTCGCGGATCCAACAGTACCGGTAGTCCCAGTTGCGCACGCCGCCGAGCTGCTCGGGCAACGAGGTCGTCGCCGCCGCCACGATTCCACCGGTCGGCGCGAAGGTCAGCGCCTTCAAGGTGAGCAGCGAACGCATCACCGCGTCGCGCCACTCGCCATGGTACGTGCACCGCGCGCACCATTCGCGCCAGTAAAGATCGGTCTGATTCAGGGCGCGACTCGCATCGATCGCCTGCGGCGGCGGCTCATGCGAAGGATGCCAGGTGAGCACGAACGAAGCGCGTTCGCCTTCCGCGACCGTGAACTCGGCAGCGGTCGAAAGATTCTCGCCGTGCGTGGGCACGGAGCTGCGCAACACCATGGCCTCGGGACCGGCGACGGCGTTCAGACCTTCCGCATCTTTCCAAACCCAGGGGACGGTGCGCCCATAATCGAAGCGCAAAACCAAGCGCGCCTGCATCGCGACTTTTCCGCGCACGCCCTCGACAATGCGCACCACCTCCGGGTACTTCGCCCGGGGCGGCATGAAATCGATTACCCGCACGGTGCCCTGATCGTTCGTGAACTCGGTTTCCAGAATCAGCGTGTCCGGCCAATAACGCTGCTTGCCCAGTTCATCGGCAGCGGCTCCAGCCGGCGCGATGCGCCAGTATCCGTTGTTCTCCTCGCCCAACAAAGAGGCCATGCACGCGTTCGAATCGAAGCGCGGCACGCACAGCCAATCCATGGAACCATTGCGGCCGATCAAGGCCGAGGTGCGCATATTGCCAATGAAACCGTAGTCCTCGATTTTCATCCGCCGTCATGGTGGCGCAGAGGCGGAGAAAGTTTCCTAAATTTACGTCCCGTGGCGGGATTTACGAGCCACCGAGCAGGCTTTCCGCTCGCTTGCGGTGCGGCGCTGACGACGGTCGGGCGAGGCGTCCTCGCCGAGCCGCGGCTCACCGGGGACGGTTCGCCCTACCTTCCATCACCCCAGTGGCTACAGCTTTTTTGAAAACGCTCTAGTCTAGGTCGTATGCGCCCTCGATCAGCGCCCGCACCCTCGGAGTCATTTCTCCTTACCGTCGTCGCGCGAAGCGACTGCCACCCGAGCGTTTCGGTTTTGATTGCGAGTAAGGCTTCGCAGCCGGTCGGCTACCCTTTTTGTAGTCGCCGCTTTTCA
>CBINOT010000106.1:0-20985 GCA_966252355.1 uncultured Opitutus sp.
GCTGCTGCCTCCGCGAAACTCGAAGGCTGCACGGCTTTCGGTACACGGGTTCTGAATTCTGAAACGGGTTAACGGCCATCGTCGGACGCCAATTAAAGGCGTCAGGGAGCGCGGATGGGGTGGCTTCTTGGCGTTAATTAGCTTCGGCCGACTGGTCCCTGAAATGGGATAAAGGTTCAGAATCTGAACCTTTATCTCACGTAAGGGTTCAGATTCTGACTCATTATCGCTGAAGTTGCCAATTGCGGGGTGCGACAGCCGGGGACCGGCAACAGGACCTTTGCTGACGCCTCCAACAAGAAGCCTCGGACGCGGGGGCGTCCGAGGCTTCGGTTAAGGGACTGCGTTAGCCGGTTACTGCTTCGGCAACTCGTACACTTCGATCATGGCGGCGCCGGTGCCGTTTTGCGCACCGCTCGTGACGGCGGAGTAGGAGCCCGGGTTGAGCGTGATGATTACCGCAGCGTCTTTGCTTCCCGTGGTGAGAGGGAAGGCTCCCGACGCAAACGTCGCCGCGACGACGTCGGCGGCCGTGGCGGCCGATTGCGTCGCCGTTAGCGGCTGGGGCGTGCCCCAGTCGTCGTTTTGCGCGATCACGGTTCGGGCCGCGTCGTAAACTTTCAGCACCGGATCGCTCAGCGTGCCGCCGACGCCATAGCTGACGAGGCCAGGACCAACGCCGCGAATCAGCACGCGTTTCGGCGTGTTGCCCGCGACGACGAAGCCCGCCACAAGCACGTCGTCACCCGTGCCGGCATAACCGCGCGTCGAGATGTTGATGAGCTGCTTCGTCGGCACGGCGTCGTTGGCGCCGACGTCGTAGATTTCCATCAAAGCCACGCCGGTGTTGTTCGAGAGGATTTGCGCCGTGTACGCGCCGGGTGCGAGCGTCGCGACGATCGCCGAATCCTTGCTGCCGCTGACGAGCGAGAACGCGCCCACCGCATCGCCGGCCGCGCCGATCGTGGCATCGTTGTTCCAACCGTTGTTCGACGCGATGAGCGAGCTGCCGGTGAAGAGCCGCAATTGCGGATCCGCCAGCCCATCCTTGATGCCGAACTTCGAGAGGCTCGGCCCCACCGCACGGATCAAGACGTCCTTTGCGGTGCTGCCACCGATCACGAAGCCGACAATCGAGATGTGGGCCGCATCGTTGCCCGTCACGCGCAACCGCGACGACAGATTGATCAAGCGATCGGTCGCCGTCGCCGTCGGCGCGATGCCACCGAACGTCGTCGGCCCGTTCGAGGTCGTGACCGTGCCATTGATCGCGGCTGCGGTGGCATCGACCGCGCCGGAAATGAGCGCGGCGCCGTTATTCGAGACGGAAATCGCGCCGGTGTTCGTGACTATGCCGGTCGCCCCGCTGACGGTGTTGGCCGTGACGACCAGTGCGTAAGCCTGGCCGGTGTTGCCGACGATCACATACGTGTTGCCGCTCGCCGAGCCGAGGACCGACCCGGTGTACATGCCGGCGTAGGTGGTCGTGTTGCCGATGGAGGGGTCAGCCGTCGCGGTGAACGTCGTGCCGAGTTCGGCGATCGAGCCGGTGAGGACGCCGTTGATGATCGTGCCCGTGAACGTGCGGTCCGCAGCCGCGGCTTGCAGGCGATACGCCTGACCCAGGCCAAGCGGGACCGATGCGGGCGCGACCGTCGATTTCGCTTTTGCAGTGAACGTGCCATCCGGTGCGACCACGAAGTCGAGTACCAGAGCTTCGTTCGTGCCGCTCAAGTACGTGACCAGCGTTCCGGTCGTGCCATCGGCCGAGATTGCCGCCGCGAAGTCGTCGGAGCCGATCTTGCCGAAGAAGACCGCTTTGCCGCGCGACGTGACATTGAACGTGATCGTCTCGTCGGTGGCCGCGCCGTACAAACCGGTGCCGGATTGCGAGACCCGCACGACGACGGTGCCGGTGCCGGTGAAGGTCAGCACGTTGCCATTCAAGGTCGCGGGGCCGCTGACGAGCGTGTACGTGACGCCTAACCCCGAGCTGCTCGTGGCATCGAGCGTCACGCTCGCGTTCACTTCGGCGTCGCGGGTGGTCTTGCCGACGTTGATCGTCTGCACCGCTTTTGAAATCACCAGCGTTCCAGTGGCGGTTCCCGAGTAACGGTCATCGAGAATGCGTGCGGTGACACTATAGCTTCCCGGTGCCGTCGGCGGTGTAATGCTGCCATCGTACGTTACCAGCGTCGCGAGGCCCGCCGGCGAGGTGATCGCGCGAGCGGCGTGTGGTGCGCCGTTGTAGACGGCGGAGAGATCGGCGAGCGCGATGGTCGCGCCGTCTTTCGCCACCATGACGGTGAGCACGGAGGTCACGGTACCGGCCGTGTTCGTCCCAAGGACATTCATGTAGAACGTGCCCGGGACAATCGGCGTCCCCGAGAGCACGCCCGTTGTCGCGTTGAACGAAAGGCCCGGGGGGATGGCAGTGGCCGTCATCGTGGCCGGCAGATCAGCGAGCGTCGCCGTGTAAGTGAACGGCACGTTCAGCGATCCGACCGCGATCGATCCGCTACTCAGCGTGGCAGACGCTTGGATCCGAATCTGAATGCTCGTCGCGTTAACCGTGAAGAGCGCGCCTGTGCCCGCCGGCAGACCGGACGCCGCAAAGTCGCTGGCGGTGAACGTCGTCGAACCGAAGGTCGCCAAGGTGTAGGTATTGCCCGCGGCGAAGCCAGTGCCGGCGGTGAAGACAAACGTATACGTGCCGGCGCTTCCTTTGGTGAGCGCTCCCGTGAGGGCGACTTGATCGGAGGTGCCTGTCGCGCCGAGATCGCAAGCGATGGCGCCGCCGCCATTCCAGGTCAGCGATGGTGCGCTCAGCGTCGCGATGGCCGACGCCCCTTCAGGCGCCGCGGTCCCACCGCTGTTCAGCGTGATCGCGCGATTCAAGGCCGTGTTGCTGGCGATGGTGCCACCGCTATTGACGACGATGCCGTTGGCGCTGGCTACGAGGCCGCCCGTGATCAAGAGCTTGCCGCCGTTGATCGTTGTCAGGCCCGAAATTGTATGCGGGGTGGATCCACCGAGCGTAAGCATGCCGCCGCCCGTCTTGATCAGCCCGCCGGCACCGCTCACCAGTCCGGTAAGAGTGATGTTGAACGGATCGTCGGTCGCGTTTGCCGCCTTGAACGTTGTATCGCCACTCACCGTGATCGGATGCGTCGTCGACCAATCGGCTTTCGCACCCAGGGTACCGCTGCTAAACGCCAGCGAGCTCACGAGTCCCGCGGTGCCGTTCTTCACGATACCGCCGGAGCCGAGATACAATGTGCCGCCGTTGAGCGTCACCGTCGCCGAGCCTGCGGTTACGGTCGCATCGTAGCCGAGCGTCAGTTTTTCGATGAAGCTCGTGCCGCCCGTGAACGTGGCGCTCGCGACGTTGTTCGCGTTGCCGGTGTTCGTGCGGGCGAGGACGACGCCATTCGCGGTATGCGTCGAAATAAACGTACCGCCGGTAACGCGCATGCCACCGCCACGACCGCCGCTCGTTTGATTACCAATCGTGACCATGCCGGTCGCGGTCAGCGTCCCGCCCTCGACGGACATTGCTCCGCTTGAGTTACCGGTGCCGAGTTGAATGGTGCCAACGGTCGCGTTGCCGCCTTGAACAATGAATCCCGATGTGTAGTCCGGCGAGGCACCGCTCGTGCGGCGTAGGTTGATATCTGTCGCGGTGAACGTTCCGCCCGTAACGCGGATCGTGCTGCTGAAATCGTTGTTCGTGCGAATGCCGCCGTTGAAGGCCGCGTCGCCGCTGTCGATCCGGAACGTGCCGGGGATAGTATTGCCACCGCCGAGCGTCGCGAGGCCGTTGGCGCTGAAGCTGCCGCCGTTGACGTGCAGCGTGACGCCGGCCGTCGTGCTCACATTGACCGTGTTGCTGCCGCCGAGCGCGAGCGTGCTTCCCGCATCGAGCCGCAGCGTACCGTTCGTTACATTGAGACCACCCGTAAGCGTGTTAGGTTTGGTCAGCACGAGGGTGCCGGCGCCGGCCTTCGCGAGGCCGTCGGTGCCGGCGAGACTCGCGGCGATGGTCGCCACTGCTCCCGTGCCGAGCGCGTTCACGGTCACCGTCGGATTACCGCTCAATACATCCAGCGTCAGAACGTTGGCGGAATTGCCGCCATCATCGATGGTCCAACTCGCCGCCGTCGCCGTTGCCGTGTCGCCAAACGTCGCACCCGAAGTAGTGCGCGGGGAATCGAGCGTCACGGTATTGTTCGCGGTAATATCCAGCGTGCTGAAGTTCGGTGTCGCGCCGATGGCATCGGCGATGACGCCGCCATCCCAGTTCGCCGTGTTGCTCCACAATCCACCGGTTGCTGCGGTTAGCCACGTCAGCGTGGCACGATTATAGAGTTGGCCGGCAGTATATCCGCCGGAAATGGCGACACTACCAGGACCGGTTATGCCAGTGCCGCTCGACTTCAGATCCAGCCGAATCGTCCCTGTGCCGGTGATGGAGCTCACGGTCACGTTGTAGGCGTAGCCGCTCAATGCGGATACGCCGCTAACGGTGCCCGCCGCTGTGCCCGTATTCGTTAAGGTGAAGTCAGTGGCATCCACGCCGGTGACCGACGTGTTGAATGTCACACGAAATACTACGCTCGTCGCGCCGGTCGACGTGCTCGCGGGATCGTAGCGATTGATGGAGGTCACTGCGGGCGTGATTGCGGGCAGCGACGCCGCCGATGTCACGATGTCCGGCGCGGCCGGGGTCGTCATGCCATCGCCGAGATAGAAGCTCGGATGCGGCGGCTGATTGTAGCCGACGTTCTGCCACGCAATCGCGAGTCGATACTGACGATCGTGCATGAGCGTGGGCAGCCGGGTCGTCGTTGGAATCGTGGTCGTATAGATACGCAACGCGTCGTTCGTGTCTTCCCGCCAAATGACCTCTTCGCGCCAATCGCCGAAAATATCGGCGCTCAGATTCGGCGTCGCTTTCGTGCTGTTGTTCGAAGAGATGCCCGTCGGGGCGAGGAGCGTGCTTACCGTGCTCGTGTTCCAGTCCCACTTGTAGATCGTCGTGCCATCGAGGATTTCACGGAGGAGATCGCCGTCCCACCAGACCATGAAATTCATCTGGTTCGGATGCGTCGATTGGATGGTCGTGCCATTCGCGGTCAGCAAGCCGCCGCGAGCGCCCCACATTTCGTAGCCGAGGTAGCGCGGATCGATGTCGCCCGCGACACCGCGTCCGACGTCCGCTCCTTGGCCGCTGAACCCGGCGATCAGCTGGCCGGTTTTTGCGTCGCGATATTCGAGGCCCGTCGCGCCGTAGCTGCCTGGGTCTTCGTGCACCATCCATACCTGCAAACCCGAGCGGTTCGGATCCATTTTTGCCATGTGCAGCGCATCGCCGTGACCGAGCACGGTGGAATAGAGCCCCGTGCCGTCATCGTCGAAGGCCGCGGCGCCGTAGGTGATTTCATCACGTCCGTCTCCGTCCACATCGCCGACGGTCAGGGAGTGCGCGCCTTGGCCGCGCCAGTTGGCGAGCGGTGTGACCGCTCCGGTATTGCCGGTGTCGGCCGTCCAACGCTGAACCAGTTGTCCCCCGCGC
The DNA here is from genome assembly GCA_966252355.1 of uncultured Opitutus sp. Classification (GTDB taxonomy): domain Bacteria; phylum Verrucomicrobiota; class Verrucomicrobiia; order Opitutales; family Opitutaceae; genus ER46. The sequence goes on from CBINOT010000106.1 coordinate 5,576, forward strand.
CAATCCCAGGCGGCGAGCACGGCACGCGTGTAGTAGCCGCGGCAGAGCACGAAGCTTGGGCGCTGGCCGTCGAGATAAGCGACGCACGCGAGGAAGCGATCGACGCGATTGCCGTAGTCGTCGCCCCAGGCGGTGACGTCACCGCTGGCGGGATTGCTGTTGCGCGGAACGACGTAGTTCGTGGTCATCAACTCGGCGCCGGTTTGGCCGTTGAAAACCGTGAAGAATTCCGGCCCCGTCAGGATATAGCCGCTGCTGTTACGGTAGTCGGCGTTGTGATCGATGGTCGCCGAAGGCGTGCCGAGGAAGTGCGACCCGATGAACGTTCCGGTGCCGTCCTTGGTGTTCGGCGCGGTTTTGCAGACCACCTCGGCCTTGCCGTCGCCATCGAAATCATAAACGAGGAACTGCGTGTAGTGTGCGCCGGCGCGAATGTTGCGGCCGAGGTCGATGCGCCAGAGCTGCGTGCCGTCGAGCTTGTAAGCGTCGAGGTACACGTTGCCCGTGTAACCGCTTTGGGAGTTGTCCTTCGAGTTGCTCGGGTCCCACTTCACGATGATCTCGTACTCGCCGTCGCCATCGAGATCGCCGACCGAACAGTCGTTCGGGCTGTACGTGTAAGCGACGCTATCCGGCGTAGTGCCGCCGGCCGGACGCTGAAGCGGGACGCGCAAATACTGTTGAACCGGAGCGTTTGCCGCCAACGTGTACGACGCGCTCGCGGCTTGCTCGACGCTGGCGATCACCGGTTTGACGAAGTAGGCGTTCGTCTGCGTGAGATCGGCGCCGGTGTCCGTGAAGATCGTCGCGCCGGTGATGAGCGAGGGATTCACCATCACCGCCGCGCCGCCGCCGGTGGAGCGGTAGAGATTGAAGCCGACGCCACTCGCATCGGTGCCAAGCAGGCGCCAGCTGACGTATACATCGGTGTTGCTCGTGCGGACCGCAACGACGCCTCGACCGAGGTTCTCCATCAGGCTCGTCGCGCGAGCGGACGGCAGCAGCCAAGCTGCCGCCGAAAGGAACGTAAGGACCCAGGCTATGACACGTTTGCTCATTTGAAATCGGGAGTTTGGAAAACGGTGCCGGTTGCGTTTCGCTTCGCTCCAAGCGCGCGCGAACAACCACCGCGATGCGGTGGCGTAGGTGCGGGGTGAGATGCGAGCTGGCGCGGCAAAAAGGGAACGGTCGTCCTGCTGGACGCGGAACGCCGTGTTAACGCCATCGGCGATGCTCAAACGAAAATTTAGTCGGCGCGCTGCCGGACCGTCCGATGAGCGCGCCTACGCTTGGAAATTAGAACGTTGCAACGGTCGTATTAGTTCGAATCCGCGACACCGGGTAGCATGCACGGCCGTGTGGCCCTGGCCTCCCGCCCAGGCGGAACACGAGCAAGCTGCCCGTTCTACAACCGACCGGCATACATGGACGTCGCCGTGCGGCTTTAACTCCGTGCAGTGCCGTTGCTCCCGTGCTCCAAGGGAGCGTTCGTGTTTCGGGCGGGCGGCGTGAGGGGGAGCGTCAGCGTAAATGTTGCACCGCAGCCTCGGCCTTCGCTGTCGACGCGGAGATTGCCGCCGATTTCGTGGGCGGCGATGGCGCTGTTGTGGAGCCCAAAGCCGTGGCCTTCCCGCTTGGTCGTAAAACCAAATTTGAAGATGGAAGGGAGGTTTTCGGGGGCGATGCCGGTGCCGTTATCGCTGACGATGATTGTGATCTGCGACTCGTTCGCCACGCGCGCGGCGACGGTGAGCTGCTTGTCGGGGCGTCCGCTCTCGACCATGGCTTCAATCGCGTTGCGCACCAGATTGCCGAGGATTTGGAGCGCCCTCTGCCGATCCACGCGAATCTCGGGCACGGGCATGATTTCGCGGGACACGTCGATCTTGTGGCGTTCGAGCAACGCGTGGTTCATTTGGCACGCGTACTCGAGCAATTCCTTCGGCGCGATCACTTCGATCACCCCGCTGACCCGGGCGCCCGCTTGCTGGGCGGCGATGATTTGCGACACATGCTCGACGCCGGCGCCGAGTTGCTGGAGCTCGCGCAAGATTTCGTCGTGCTCGCTCTGGAATTGTTGGGCGAGCAGCGACAAGTACTGCGGCAGCTTCGCGGCGCGAGGGTCGGTGGCGAAAAATTCCGGCCAGCGATCTTTCTGGCCGTTGAGCATCTCGGCCAAGCGTTGAATCCGCGCCGTATCGGAACGGCGGACTTTGTCGCGCGCCACGGTGGCCGCGACTTTGACGCTGTTCACCGCGTTGCCGAGATTGTGCAGCACGCCGGTCGCCATTTCGGCGATGCCCGCCATGCGCGAGATTTCGATCAACTCGCGTTGCGCATGCTGCAACTTCCCCTCGGTTTCCCGAAACGCGGTCATGTCCCAAAACAGCAATTGCACGCCGAGGGCATGATCGTGCTCGTCGAAAAGCGGCACGCGCTTGACGTGCAGGTAGCGCTTGGGCGCGCCGCTGCGCTCGACGATTTCCTCGTACTCCATCGGTTGCCGGAGCTCGAGAATCCGCTGGTCGTCCACCTTCGCCTTGCGCGCGACTTCGGGAGGAAAGATCTCTTCGTCGGTGCGGCCGATGATCTCCGAGAGGGGCCGGCCGCAGATGTCGGCTGCGGCGCCGTTGCCGTAGGTATATCGGCCCTTGGCGTCCTTGCGAATGATCGCGTGCGGCAGGCTTTCGACGAGCGAGTGGTAAAACAGCTCGGACGCATGCAGCGCGTCGTACGAGCGCTGCAGCTCGGCGGTACGTTCGGCGATCCGCCGCTCGAGTTCGTCGTTTTGCGCCTCGAGCTGAACGGCACGGCGCTTGAGCGTGCGGCTGCGCCACGCATACGCCCCGCCGCCAAGACCGCTCACGGCCAAACCGATGGCGCCGTAAAACCACCATTGCTGGTAGAAATGAGGTTGGAGCACGAAGTCGACGTGGGCGCCGCGTTGGTTCCAGACGCCCTCGTTGTTGCAAGCGACGACCTCGAATTGGTAGCGGCCGGGTCGCAGCCCGCCGTAATGCGCGACGCGCGCGGCGCCTCCGTCGACCCAATCGGCATCGAAGCCCCGCAGCCGGTATCTGAAACGCACCTGGGCCGGATTGACGAAAGTCAGCGCGGTAAAGTGGATCGCGAGTTCGCCGCGGCCAGGCGGCACGCGCTCGAGCTGGGCGTCGCGATATTCGATTTTGTCGGCGAGCACGCGCTCGATGACGACGTTCGGCGGCGCCAGGTTGACGCGGATGTTCGCTGGATTGATTTTCGCCACGCCCATGCTGGTCGAGAACCAAAGCGTGCCGTCGCGCGTCGCCATCGAGCCGGGCGTGCCCGCGTTATTCGGCGCACGACTGCGCATGCCGTCGTTGTCGTTGTACAGGGTGTATGCCGGCGTCTTTTTCCGGCCGGCCGCCACGGCATCGAATTCGCTGAACGGGATGCGGGCGACGCCGGCGCGAAAGTTGATCCACACTTCGCCCTTATGTTCGAAGCCCGAGTACACGAGCGGGCCCAACCCCGGGAATTCGAACTCGTCCACGTGGCCGTCCTTGACGCGAAAGACGAGGGGGCCGTCCTGCAGCAGCCACGTCGCACCGGTCGCATCGCCGAAAAACGTTTGGTAGGGCTGTTGTTGCAGCTCCGTGGGCTTGTGATGGATCGTCCACGTGCCGTCGCGGTAGGAGCCGAACGCCAAGCCCGACGCGACCCATAAGGTATCGTCGCGCCCGATGTGCAGCGCGCGGGGAAACTCCAGCGCGGGGTCCAACGGAACCCGCTCGAATTTTCCTGCGTTGAAGCGGAATACCCCGTCGCTGCTCGCTGCCCACACGACGCCTTTGCTGTCGACCGTCAGGCCGCGGAATCGCACGCCTTCCCCCGGCGCATAATGGGTGAACTTGCCATTGAAATAGCGGCTGAGGCCGCGCGTATAGTAGCCGATCCACAGCGCTCCGTCGCGATCCTCCGCCAGCGCGCCGACGCTGTCTTCCTTGAGGCCGTTCGATTGGTTGAACGTCTGCACGCCGGAGGGAGTGACATGCGCGATGCCGCCGCCGATGGTTCCGACCCACTCGGTGCCGTCGTGCGCTTCGAGCACGCACAGGATCGGATTGACGGGCAGCCCGTCCCGCAGGCCGAGCGTCGTGGCTTTCACGTCTTGGATGCGGAAGAGGCCGTTGTCCGCGCCGATCCAAAGATTGTTTTCGGCATCCTCGAACATGCAGATGACGTTGCTGAGCGGCTCCACGCCGTGCATGAGCAGCGGCTCGAAACGATTGTGCGCGTAGCGTGCCAGACCGTTGGAGGTGCCGACCCACAAATTGCCGTCGTGATCGAAGAGAAGGCTGCGAATGGAATTCGAGGGCAAACCGTCGGCGCTCGAAAACATGCGCGTTTCGGTCGGCGTACACTGCACGAGATTGAGCCGGGTGCCGACCCATACGGCATCTTCGCCCTGGACCGCGAGCCCTTGGGCCCGCGCGTTGGCGGCGCCCAGGATCTTCGTTTCGTCGGTGAATGTGTCGCCGTGCCCGCGCACGAGGCCAATGCCGGCGAACACGGAATCGCCCCGCGGTGTCACGGCAATGCGATCGATGCGCGGAAAATAGCTGCCATCGCTCAGTTTGAGCTCGGTGCACTGGCCGCGATCGTAACAGAACAATGTGCTCGGACGCGCGCGGCCGATGGCGCGGTCGACGGAGTGGCCGAGGAAGACTCGGCCGTCGGGCCGTTCGCACAGGGCGACGATCTCGACTTCGTCGATCTCGGGCCCGAGGCGCGGCCGCGACCATTGGCCGTTGCGATACCAGGTGACGCCGCGGCCGGTGCCGATCCAAAGCGTGCCATCGCGCGCGGCGCAAAGACTCAAGATCTGATTGTCGCCGAGCTCGGGCACGTTGGCCGTCGTGAACGTCGTAAACGCCACGCCGTCGAAGCGACCCAGACCGGTGCGCGTGCCAATCCAAAGATAGCCGTCCGAGCTTTGGCTGAGCGCAGCGACCGAGGGGTAGGGCAACCCATGAGCTTGGCCCCACTCCGTCACGCGATAATCTTTCACCGCGCGGGCGGGATCGAGCGCGCGTACGGCGGGCAGCGCGGCGAAGCCGAGCGCAACTAGGTAAAAGAGACGGAGGCTGGAACTGGGCGCAGGAAGGCGCACGTGTTCCCCATAGATCGGCCAAACTTCGCGGGAGCACAGCAGTTTACGTAGTAGCCGACCCCTATTGCGCCAACGATGGCCCGTGTTCAGGACACCTAATCGTGGCGTTCGCGCCGGCGGCGGCGACAAAAAGCCCCGCGCCGGTGAAGGCGCGGGGCTGAGAGAGTCGTGACGGTTCGCGTCACGCGTTGCGAGCGGCTCGCAACCGAATTATTTCTTCGCGGCGCGGGCTTCGTTGATCGCGGCCTGGGCGGCAGCGAGGCGGGCCACCGGCACGCGGAAGGGCGAGCAGGAGACGTAGGTGAGGCCCAGCTTGTGGCAGAACTTCACCGACTCCGGGTCGCCGCCGTGCTCGCCGCAAATGCCGAGCTTGATGTCGGGGCGGGTCGAGCGGCCCTTCGTTGCGGCGATCTGCATGAGCTGGCCGACGCCGGTCTGGTCGATCGTGGCGAAGGGATTCTTCTTCACGATTTCGAGTTCGGCGTAATGCGGGAGGAACGAGCCCGAGTCGTCGCGGCTCATGCCCAAGCACGTCTGCGTGAGGTCGTTGGTGCCGAAGCTGAAGAACTGCGCGGACTGCGCAATTTCGTCGGCGGTAAGCGCACCGCGCGGGACTTCGATCATCGTGCCGACGAGGTAATTGAGCTTCACCTTCTTCTCGGCTTGGACCTCTTGGGCGACGCGATGCACCACGTCGAGTTGGAGATCGAGCTCCTTCTTGAACCCGACGAGCGGGATCATGATCTCGGGGCGGACCTTGATGCCTTCCTTCTGGACGAGGGCGGCGGCTTCGAAGACGGCGCGAGCCTGCATCTCGGAGATTTCGGGATAACCGATACCCAAGCGGCAGCCGCGGAAGCCGAGCATCGGGTTGAACTCGTGCAGTTGATGAACGCGCGCCGCGATCTTTTCGACCGGGAGGCCCATCTTCTTGGCGAGGTCAGCCTGCTGCTCCGGCGTGTGCGGGAGGAATTCGTGCAGGGGCGGATCGAGGAAGCGAATGGTCGCCGGAAAGCCTTTCAACTCGCGGAAGATGCCCGCGAAGTCTTCGCGCTGATACGGGAGGAGCTTCGCGAGGGCAGCCCGGCGGTCGGCGAGGGTCTCGGCGAGGATCATCTCGCGCATTGCATCGATGCGGTCGCCCTCGAAGAACATGTGCTCCGTGCGGGTGAGGCCGATGCCGGTGGCGCCGAACGCCACGGCGTTGCGCGTCTGCGATGGCGAGTCGGCATTGGTGCGGACTTGGAGCTTGGTGGCTTGCGCGCACCACTTCATCAGGAGCTGGAAGCTCTTGAACTTCTCGGTCACTTGCGCCTCGGCGTCGCCGTCGATCAGGCCGCCGATGATTTCCGACGGAGCGGCCTTGAGCTGGCCGGCGTAGACTTTGCCCGCCGTGCCATCGATCGACATCCAGTCGCCTTCCTTGAAGACCTGACCGGCGACGTGAACGGTGCGAGCGTGGTAGTCGACTTCGACCGCCGCGGCGCCGCAAACGCACACCTTGCCCATTTGGCGGGCGACGAGCGCGGCGTGCGACGAAACGCCGCCACGAGCGGTGAGAATGCCTTCGGCGGCGATCATGCCGCGGAGGTCTTCCGGTGAGGTCTCGACGCGGACGAGGAGGACCTTCTCGCCCTTGTCGGCAGCCTGCACGGCGCGATCGGCGTTGAGATAGATCTTGCCGGAGGCGGCGCCGGGGCCGGCGGGGAGGCCGGTGGCGATGACCGTGGCTTTCTTGACCTCCGAGAGATCGAACACCGGGGCGAGCAGCTGGTCGAGCTGGTCAGCCGGATTGCGGAGCACGGCGGTCTGCCAGTCGATGAGCTTCTCCTTCACCATATCGACGGAGAACTTCAGCGCGGCCATGGCCGTGCGCTTGCCGTTCCGCGTCTGGAGCATGTAGACCTTCTTTTCTTCGATCGTGAACTCGAAGTCCTGCACGTCCTTGAAGTGCGACTCGAGGTTCTTGCGGATCCGCTCGAGCTCGGCGTAGGCGCCGGGCAGCACGTCCTTCAGCTTGGCGACCGGATCGGGCGTGCGGACGCCGGCGACGACGTCTTCGCCCTGCGCGTTCATCAGGAACTCACCATAGAACTCCTTCACGCCGTTGGCGGGATTGCGCGTGAACGCGACGCCGGAGCCGGAGTTGTCGCCGGTGTTGCCGTACACCATCGCCTGCACGTTGACTGCGGTGCCCCACTCGGAGGGAATGTTGTACTTGCGGCGATACACGATCGCGCGGTCGTTCATCCAGGAGCCGAACACGGCCCCGGCGGCGCCCATCAGCTGGTCCCACGGATTGGCGGGGAAGTCTTTGCCGGCGCGATCCAGCACCAGCTTCTTGAAGCGGACCACGAGTTCCTTGAGGTCATCGACGGTCAGCTTGGTGTCCTCGATGTCGTGATTGCCGTAACGCTCGTCTTTGAGCACGCCGATGACCGTCTCGAACGGCTCGTGATCTTCGTCCGGGCGCTTCTGCACGCCGAGCACGACGTCGCCGTACATCTGTACGAACCGGCGATAGCAGTCCCAGGCGAAACGCTCGTTGTTGGTCTTCTTGGCGAGGGCCTCGACCGTCGAGTCGTTCAGGCCGAGGTTCAAAATGGTGTCCATCATGCCCGGCATCGAGTCGCGAGCGCCCGAGCGCACCGACACGAGCAGCGGGTTTTCGAGATCGCCGAACTTCTTGCCGGTCTGCTGTTCGATCGAGGCGATACCCGCCTCGACCTGGCCGCGGAGCGCCGCTGGGTAGGTGCGCTTGTTCGCGTAGTAATAGGTGCAGACCTCGGTCGTGATCGTGAAGCCCGGAGGCACCGGCAGGCCGATGCGGCACATTTCGGCGAGGTTGGCGCCCTTGCCACCGAGCAGCGCCTTCATCGAGCCGTCGCCGTCGGACTTTTTACCGAACAGGTAAACGTATTTCGGAGCCTTGCCCGACGCGGGCTTGGCAGAGGTCTTCTTCGCTGCCGAAGAGGCGGATTTCGCCTTCGCAGCAGGTTTACCCGCTTTGGCGGGTTTCGCTTTGGATTTAGCGGCCATGTTGATGGATTAAGATTTTGTTTCGCGCACGCTCGGGGTGGACGCAGAGCAGACGAAGGCATACGGCGGCGCTTCGGCTGTCAACGGCGCAACGCACCGCAGTCGCCTGCGGCCAAGCTTTTTGCCGGAGTGGACCAACTCCGGTGGTCACCGAAGCCCCACCGCCGGGGCCCATCACGTGGGGCGGGACGACGCCTCACCGGCGGTAAGCTTCGCCGGCGGTAAGCTTCGCCGGCGAGGGGCAGGATCCGTACAGGACCGACTCAGCGTTTGCCGGCGCGCTCGGCGCGGTGCGCCCGGAACACCACCCGAAACATCTGCAGGGCGAGCCAGAAAACCCCGGCCATGCAGGCCGACGACAGTCCGCCCCAGAACAAGATCATCTTACGGTCGTGCGACTGCACATGCCCCGAGAGGACGGAGTACATATACAGGAAAAACGCGATGACGAGCACCGCATCGACGACAAGGCTGACCGGGGACGTGAGTTTCTGTTCGGACTGCGCCATGGGAGAGTTAGACAGAAAGACAAATTTGGTGTTGTCCACGGAAAATTCGATTCTGAGCCCGGCGGACCGCGCGAATCATAAACTGGCCCAGAAGGGCTCCCTATCGTTTGCGCCGGAGAGTGTTTACCCGCGGTTTCGGAGGCTGGGGTGGCTGCCGGCCCGGGCCGTATTTTGCCTGCAAAATCGACGGTTTTGTGTCGATTCTACCAAAAGACTACGCATCTTTACGGCGTTTCTCCCACTGGCGCGGCAACGGGGCCGCGCAATTTGTTATCCCAGCGTTTCCACTTCAATGGCCAATATTCTCCTCCTCGACGATAGCGACGTGGCGGGGAGAGCCATGCGCGGAATTTTAGGCAAGGCGGGCCATCGTTGTGTTGTAACTACCACGCCTGACGAAGCCTGGCGTTTGTTGCGGGACGGTGTGGTGCTCGATTTGGTTTTCGTCGAGTTGCGGGTGGCGAACGACACCGGCATGGCGTTTCTCCAGCGGGTCCGCGACGACCCCTTTTGGAAGAATCTGCCGCTGGTCGTGTACACGATCGACACCGAGGCGAAGCAGGTGCGGAAGGCGCTGAGCCTGAAAGTCCAAAACTATCTGGTGAAGCCGTACAACGACCAGATGATCTACGCCGAGATCGCGAAGGCGATGTTGAATCCCTGGCGGAACCTGCACTTCGAGGAAGCGAAGTCGTTTTGCGCGCAGATGGGTTTTACCGCGGAGGCGCTCACGAAGATGCGCCGTCAGCTGATGCTCGCGTTCGACGACGCAGTGAACACGTTCCCGCTTTGGGCTCAGGCCCGCGATAACACCGAAGTGTACGCTCGGCTCGATGCCTTGGCGAACGACGCCGAAGCGGCGGGCGTGTGGGCGGGCGTCGATTACCTCCGCGACCTGCGCGCTCAAGCCGAGCTCGGCAATTGGGCGGTGTTCAAGTCCTCCCCCGAGTATCTCGACTACGCGAGCCGCCTCATCTTCTCGCAGTTGAACCCAAGCTACGTCCCGGAAGTCTTGAAGCCGCAGGAAGAGCGCGACGAAGCCAAGCAAGCGGCGGAACGCGCGCGGTGGATGCACGCCGACGTCGACGCCGGCGGCCTCGTCGTATCGGAAGAAACCATACAGAAGGAAGTGAAAGGCCTGCCGGGCTGCCCGGTCATCGACACGGCCGCCGCGGCGTTCGTCATGGCGGCCGACGGCCGCGCTTCGAGCATGACGCGCGTCCTCGAGCTCGTGCAGGAAGACCCTGGCCTGTGCGCCCAAGTTTTGATCGCGGCGAACAAGCTGGAGCACGATGACCTGACGTCGATCGACGACCCGAAAGCCGCCGTGACGATGCTGGGCGAGATCAAGCTCAATGCCCTCGCCAAGGCGACGATGACGATCGACGAGAAATATCTCCGCGTCCCGCCGCTGACGTGGGCGAACTATTGGATGTTCCTGATCGGCGTCGCCAAAGTTTCCCAGTTCATCTGCCAATATCTGGAATTCCGCTATCTGAGCGCGACCGCGTATACCGCGGGATTGATGCACGATATCGGCAAGCTCGTGCTGCTGAAGATCCACCCGTGGGCATTTTCGGCCATCGCCGGGCACGCGCGGGAAAAGAAGATTCTGCTCCACGAGGCCGAGCGGAAGTACATCGGCTGCACCACGCGCGACATCGGCGTGCTTTTCGCCACGCAGCACAATTTCCCGACCGTTTATACCAACGTCATTCGCCACGTCGAATCGCCGGAAAGCACACGGGAGAACGCCGACCTCGTGGCGATCGTGTCGCTCGCGCGGCATGTGTGCCTGCATAATCGCGTCGGGCATTGCGGCGACACGCCGGGCGACTCTTGTCCGCCGATATCCAGCACGTCCGCCTGGCAGGTGCTGCTGCCGCGTCTCTTTCCCAGTTTCGATCAGCGCAAGTTCGAGGCGCAGGCGCACGCGTATTGCCGCGAATTGCGCATGGCACTCCTCGGCCAACAACCGGTGTACGCCTCGCGCACCGCGAATCGTGGCAACGATCAGAATCGCGAATTGGCGCGGTCGCGTTGACCCCCCGCGCGAGTCAAAGATCGGCGTAGTACTCGCCAAGATTCGCACAGGCGGAAGCGAGCGCGGCGGGTAGACTGGGGCGAATGAGCTTCCCCAGCTTCGCTCAAAAATTGAAGGCCGACGGCGATACGCCGCCGATTTCCGGCTCCCAACTGCTGACCAATCCGCTTTTCAACAAAGGCACCGCGTTCACCGAGCGCGAGCGTGACGCCCTTGGCTTGCGCGGCTTGCTGCCGCCACGCGTCTTCACCTTGGAGGAGCAGGTCGAACGCTCGCTCAACGCCGTGCGGCGCAAGACCGACCCGCTCGAAAAGTACATCTACCTCGTCAATCTTCAGAATCGAAACGAGACGCTGTTCTATCGCTTGGTCATCGACCACATCGAGGAATTCGTGCCGATCATCTACACACCCACCGTTGGGCAAGCGTGTCTGGAATACGGCGCCATCTACCGACGGCCGCGTGGCTTGTTCATCAGCTTGCACGAGCGCGGACGCATCGCCGAAATCCTGCGCCACTGGGCTCAACCCGGCGTCCGCCTGATCGTCGTCACGGACGGTGAGCGTATCCTGGGGCTCGGCGATCTTGGCGCCCTTGGCATGGGCATTCCGGTCGGCAAGCTTTCGCTCTACACGGCCTGCGCGGGCGTGCACCCCAGTTATTGCCTGCCGATCACGCTGGACGTCGGCACGGACAACGCCGCCTTGCATGCCGGTTCCGCGTACATCGGCATAAAGGAAAAACGCGCGCGCGGCACCGACTACGACACGTTTGTGGAAGAATTCGTGACCGGGGTGCAGTCGGTCTTTCCCCGGGCGCTGCTGCAATGGGAAGACTTCGGCAACAGCAACGCGTTTCGTTTGCTGCATCGCTATCGCAGTCGCATTCGCAGCTTCAACGATGACATTCAAGGCACCGCGGCGGTGGCGCTCGCGGGCTTGATCGCCGCCCTCCGGCTCACCGGCGGACGGCTGGGCGATCAGCGGATCGTGTTTTTAGGCGCAGGCGAAGCGGGTACGGGCATCGCCGACTTGTTCGTGGCGGCGGCGCGTGACGAAGGGCTGAGCGAGGAGGCCGCGCGACAGCGGTGCTGGTTCGTCGACTCGAAGGGCTTGGTCGTGAAAGGCCGCGGAGATCGACTCGCCGAACATAAGCTGCCGTACGCGCACGACCACGCGTTCATTCCGACGCTCGAAGAAGCGGTCAAGGCGCTGCAGCCAACCGCGCTCATCGGTGTCTCAGGAACGCCGGCGACCTTCACGCGGCCGGTCGTGGAAATGATGGCAACGTTTAATCGGCGTCCGGTGATCTTCGCGCTTTCGAATCCGACCTCGAAGGCCGAGTGCACCGCGGAAGCTGCCTATACGTGGTCCGGCGGCCGGGCGATCTTCGCGAGCGGCAGCCCGTTTGCGCCCGTCACGCTCGACGGCCGCACGCACACGCCGGGGCAGGGCAATAACATCTATATCTTCCCGGGTGTCGGCCTCGGCGCCTTGGCGTGTGAGGCGCGGGAAGTGACCGATACCATGTTTTTGGCGGCCGCGCGCACGTTGGCATCGCTTGTCGAAGAGCGGGATTTAGCCGTCGGGCGCGTTTACCCGCCGCTCACGCGGATTCGCGAAGTCTCCCTGAAAATTGCCGCGGCCGTTGCCGCCATGGCGCACGAATCAGGGCTCGCCGAAGCACCGCGCCCCGCCGACCCCGAGTCGGACATCGCCAGCCGAATGTTCGATCCTGCTTATTGCGAGTACGTGTAACCCGGGATCTCGCAGTCCGGCCGCCGACTCGTCGTTGCGCAGGAAACCGACGGAAGCCCGATGGAGACATCGGGCTCTGCTTTTTTGCATTGTCGTGGGTAAACGGCAAAAGCGCGCGCGAGCTTACCGCATCCGAATGAATGGCCGCTGACGGCGGTCTTCTTCGCTATTGGGCTGCGAGGTTTGGCTCGGTGGCGGTTGCTGTGGACCAGCGCTCGTGCCGGGCGAGGGCTGCGGCGAGGGAGGGGGAGGCGACGGTGGCGGCGGAGCAGACGGGCGCTGATGAGCCGAATTGTCGTGCCTCGGGCCAGCGTACGGTGCGCCGCCGCGCGGTTGAGCGGGTACGACGGCCGGCGCCACGTTTTGCGGTGGGATATTCGGTTGCTGCGGCGGTGGGGTAGCGTTGGCCGGATTTTGGGTCCAGGTTCGTCCGCGATTGTGGTCCTCGTGTCTTGGGTCGTTTCGGTTTGGCTGGGGCGCAACGTTCGGCTGTACCGAAGGAATCGGGGCGGGCGTCTGGGCGGGGCGTTGATACGCTGGCGCGGGCGTAGGGCGATTAGGCGCAGAGTCGTTCCGCCGTCGGTCGTTGTCCCGGTTGTTGTCCCGACTACGGTCGTTGCGATGATCGTCGTCGCGACGCGGGTCGCGGCGATCGTCGTTGCCGCGCCAGGTCTCGCCATTGTTCTGACGCGACCACGTGTTTGTGGTGGGGAAAGTCGTCGTGCGAAACGGTGCGGATTGAGGGGCGCGGCGACGCTCCGGACTCGGATGCCACCGATGAATCTCCGGCGCGTTGCGCACGTATTGCGGTTGCGAATAATTCCGGTGCCAATCGGTGCGGTGCTCGCGCCAGTAGCGCTCCCGTTCGTGGCGATCGATTTCCCAGACGCAGCGTTGATTCCAGTCGACCCCGAACGCCAACCACCAGCCGGAAGCGAAACCGCGGCTGAATCCGAAGTAAGCGCTCGCGGGGTAGTAGGAGCGTTGGGTCACATAGACGACTGCCGGATCGTAGTAGGGGACGTAGATCACGTCCGGCTGCGCTGGGACGATCATGATTGTGTTGTTTTGATCCACGATCTGCTGTTGCGGCGTATCGACGAGTGTGCCGGCGGCCCGGGCACGCGCGCGGAGTCGCTGCACGGCGTTCATGACGTCGGTCGGTTGTGCTGCGAACGCATCGCCCAGCTGTCTCGTCCATGCGAGGTTCTGCTCCATCCAGGTCACGATTTCCGGGTAGTGCGCCAAGGACTGGACGCTTTCATCCCACGGCTGAAAATTAACCGCTCCGGGATCGCCGCCGTTCCGCAGATACTGTGCGGCCATCAGGATGTCGTCCGCATTGGTGCTCGCCGGCAGGATCAACGCGATCAGCGCGTCGGGATAAAGGGCGATCGGCCCGAGGAGCTGGTCCAGTTGTTCGGCGGTGAACAACGACAGCGGCGCGGCGACCGGCGCGCTCATCGCGACGGTGGTGAGCGGCGGAGGCGTGGGGGCCACTTGTGCGGGAAGCGTGCACCCGGCAAGCGGGGCGAGGAGGGCTAAGAAGGCGAATTGTTTCATGAAGCCAGGCGCTGGGTTTCGACTGCATGTCGGAGCTCGAGTGCCGCGGTTTTGACGCCGGGGGCCGGGACGATATTCACGCGACCGGGAGCGTGCGAAACACGCATTAGAACGGAAGTTGCGGCCACACGGTGGAAGCGATCCAGACTTCGATCAGTCCGAAGACCGAAATCAAAGTCAGCACCGGAGACCACGTCCTCAGCATCTCGCCTTGGGTCAGCCCGCTCATGCGGCTGACGATCCAGAAGCCCGCATCGTTCATCCACGGCAGACACTTCGAACCGAACCCGATTGCCAAATACACATACACCGGATGCACGCCAAATCCGCCATGACCGGCGATCGAGGTCATTAGCCCCGCCCCGGCAATGGTCGCCACGGTGGCGGAGCCTTGTGCCCCGCGAATCAATGCAGTGATCGTCCACGCGAGCAGCACCGGATTGAGCTGCTCGGTGCCGAGGTGATTGCGAATGCTTTCGCCCACGCCGGCGTTCTTGATCATCGCGCCGTATGCGCCTCCGGCCGAAACGATCAAGATGATGATTCCGGCGGTTTCGAGCGGCGGGCCGAACAACGTCCCGATCCGCCGCCATGCGACGCGGTTTTGCCGTGCTTGCACACCCAACGCGATGAGTGCGCCGAGAAACAGCGCGACGTTTTTATTGCCGAAAAAGTGCACGGCTGCCGCCACCGACGCCGGCAACGCATGCGCCCGCGGCAGCGTCGCATCGAGGGCAATCAGCGCTAAGGGCAGGATGACCGGGGCGAGGGAGACCCAGAAACCCGGCAACTCGGCTTCATCGTGCGGCGGTATCGCCACGGGCTTGTTCGAGGCCGCGCTCAAGGGCCGAACCGGAATCGTCACGCGCCGATTGATCCACCGACTGACGGCCAGACCTCCGAGCGCCGGCGCGAGACCGAAGACAAGTCCCGCGAGAATCGCTTTGCCGATTTCGAGCTTCAGCGTTTCCGCGACAAACAACGGACCGGGAGCGGGCGGAATCACGCCGTTTGCAACGACGCCACCGGCGCCAATGGCCATTACGTACAGCGCATAATCGCGGCCGGTGCGCAGCCCAAGCGCACGCGCGAGCGGCAGCATGAGCATGAAAACCGTGTCGACGAAAACCGGCCCGGCGAGGAGGAAGCTGCAGCCGCACAGAACCAGCGCGGCGCGCCCTTCGCCCAAAATCGCGAGCAGGCGCCGGACGATCTTGTCTGCCGCGCCGCTTTCCATCAGGGCGATGCCGATCACCGCGGCGTGAGCGATCGAGCTGCCGAGCTTTCCGGCGGTGGCTCCAAATTCGCTCTTCACCGCATCGATCGCTTTGCTGATGCGGAGCTCG
>CBINOT010000107.1:0-20821 GCA_966252355.1 uncultured Opitutus sp.
AACCTTAACAAGCAGAGTCAGAATCTGCTGTGCTACCATTACACCATCGGGCAGTGGGAAAATCGGTCTGGCGAAAGACTGAAACCTGGCGGCGGGGCCTCATGATTCGGGCCCGGCGGCGCCGATGTCGGCATCGCGGCGACTGGAGCCGGCGATGGGATTCGAACCCGCAACCGCCTGTTTACAAAACAGGTGCTCTACCGTTGAGCTACACCGGCAAAATCGGCTGACATCTGCCAAGATTGACTGAGAAATAACGAACAAACACCGCGGGGCAACGGTGGGCGTCCGAAGACGCGTCGTTACGCTGCGAACGAACATTCAGACGATGAACACTGATTTAAGCTCCTGCCCTTCAACCACACGCTCGCAGTAGCGTAGATTGGTGGCTCCCCGGGGACTCGAACCCCGAACCTACTGATTAAGAGTCAGCTGCTCTACCATTGAGCTAGGAAGCCAAGGACAAGAGGGAAAAAAGCTCCGGATGGCGCGGCCGATGTCAACAGTCATTTCCGCCGACTGCGTCGAAACGCACGATTGCCGGAGATGCGTTCCATCGTGTGTGCGCTTCGGCACGGTTCCTATCGCGGCGGCACAGCCGAGCCCATCTCCACCTGAGCTGTGCTTGCTCTCGCTTTGTGCCGATTGCACAAAGCGTCGGTCATCTTCTCTCGAGCAATGCGCCTTTCACTTCTCTTCGCTTTTGGGGTGCTCGTCACCGTGCACCCGGTGTTCGCCGAGCCGTTATCCCGTGAGAGTTTTCAGCAAGCCATCGAAAAAGCCGTCAGCGCCTCCCATTTGGATGCGGGCGTCGCCATCGCAGACCTTGCAAGCGGGGAGGAGTTTTTCGTTCATCCCGACGAGGTATATCCGCAGGGCAGCAGCATTCGGATTCATCTCGTGACCGAACTTTTCCGCCAAGCTGCCGCCGGCAAATTGTCGGTCGACGAGGTGCGTCGGCTGCCGGGGTCCGCAGTGACCGGCGGCGCCGGCGTTTTGCGTTACATGCATCGCGAGACGGTGGCGATGAGTCTCCGAGACTATGCGGTGCTTATGATTGCCGCGAACGATCACAGCGCTGCGAATTTTCTGACCGACATCCTCGGCATGGACGCGGTCAACAGTTCCTTAGCGGCCCAAGGCACGCCGGAGATTAAATTTCGTCGTCGCGCCGTCAGCCGGCGAGACGCTCCTAATCTGCCGGAAAACGAAGGCACGCCGCGTGCGGTGATGCATTCGCTCGAGCTGATTCATCGTGGCGCCGTTGTGGACCGCGCGACGTCTGACGCGATTCTGGAGGTACTCGCGGTTTCCGAGGTGACCTATTTTCACCGCCAGCTACCCAACACGGTTCGTTTCGCGGGTCGCTCCGGTTCGGGACCGGAAATGCGTTGCGACGCCGGGATCGTGCTGCTGCCAGGCCGGCCCTATATCCTCTGTGTCATGGTGACGAACCTACGGCTTCCGGTTGGCGGACCCCGGGACTATCGGAATGCCGACGCCCTGATCGGTAATGTTACGCGCTTGGCGCATCGGAGATTTACCGAGCTCGCCGCGGCTTCGGCCCAGCGCCTCCGCCCCTAGCGGTCGCCGGGCGTCGTCACACAATGACGTCGTCTTCGTCTTCGGGCAGCATCTCCAGCACCTCGTTGCCATCTTCGTCGTCGCTTTGTACGACGAGATCGGAACCGGTCTCATGGGCCGATTCGGTCGGCGTGAAATGTGATGCCGGCGCCGCCAGGGGCGTCCACAGACCGGGGCCCGTAGATCGGGTGAGCACGAGGGCCAGCATTGCGGCTGTGGCGCCGAGCGCGAGCCAGTTGGCCAGTCGGCCGGTGCTGCTGGCCCTTTCCGCCGCACGGTATTTCAAGTGGGTATAGCGCGCTGCTTCCCACGCGATGAAAATCCCTAGCCGTCCGTCCAGCACGCCCAAACGGACGATGTAGTCGCGAAAAAATCGCCAGGCGGGATTCAACCAAACCTTCGACCAGCCTACGGCTCGTCCTGACTGGCGCAGTTTGGCCGCAAACAAGTCGGCATAGGATTCGGTCTTGGCGGCAAGCTGCGCGCGCGAGTCGACGGTGAAATGCAACATGGCACCGGCAAGCCGTCCGCGCCGCAAGACGGCCGGTCCGCAGAGTCCTTCGTGCACGGCACTCGTGTTCCAGCAAAATAGGCGCCGATCGAAGAGACGGGCGTGCGACTCCGGATTCCACGCGCCGAACCGAATGCGCCTCGTGCCAAAGTAATTCTCGAAGGCGATATCGTAGACGTCGTGCTCCGGTCCGCGCGCGAACGCTTCTCGCAAGCTCGCACCCAATTCCGACGACACGCGCTCGTCGGCGTCGAGCGAAAGAATCCAGTCGTAACGCGCTTGGGCGTTGCCGAAGTTTTTCTGATCGGAATAACCGCGCCAGCGCCGCAGAAAAACGCGCGCACCGTGGGCGGCGGCAATCTCGGCCGTGCGATCGGAACTATGCGCGTCCACCACGACGATGTCGTCCGTCAGGTCGCGAATCGACGCAATGCAGCCGCCAATGCGTCGCTCTTCGTTGAGCGCGATCACGACGGCGGTCAGGGGAACGGTCTGCAGGTTCCTGTTAACGGGGGGCACGGCCTAGCTGGATAAGCCAATTTGCCGACTTGAAATCAGCATTGTCAATTGCACGGATCGTTTTAGCGCTGCTCCTCGCATGTGGCCGTTCTCTCGCCGAGGTTTGCGCGTATTGATGTATCACAAGGTCTCGGCGACCACGGCCGACGCTTTGACCGTCACAGCCACGCAACTCGAGGCGCAGATCCGTTGGTTGCAGACGCAGGAGTACGCATTGGTCAGCGTGTCCGATGTCGTCGATGCCGTGCAGCGCCGCGGCTTGCTCGCCGCTCGGAGCGTGGCGATCACGTTTGACGATGGCTATCTGGACACGATCGAGATGGCGAAACCCGTGCTGGACCGTTGTGGCGTGCGCGCCTG
Organism: uncultured Opitutus sp.; assembly: GCA_966252355.1. Taxonomy (GTDB): domain Bacteria; phylum Verrucomicrobiota; class Verrucomicrobiia; order Opitutales; family Opitutaceae; genus ER46. The sequence goes on from CBINOT010000107.1 coordinate 2,975, forward strand.
CGTGTTCGTGCCATCGCAGTTTATCGGGGCGACTAGCAGCTGGGATCGAGACGCGCGTCCGCTGATGAATGCCACTCAGCTTCACGCGCTATCCGATGCGGGATGGGAAATTGGCCTGCATTCTCACCGGCATGTAAACTATGCCACGGTTTCGGCCGCCGAAGTGGAGCGCGATGTCGGCGAGAATCTGGCGGCGCTAGGTGCGCTCGGCCTCCGGCCGGTGCCGGCTCTGGCCTATCCTTATGGCCGCCGGCCAAACGCTCGCGAGGCGCGTGCGGCGATGGTTGACGCGCTGCTCGCCGCTGGCGTGCGCGCCGCCTTCCGGATCGGAAATCGCGTTAACTCCCTCCCGTTAACGAATGGTTTCGAGATCAACCGGCTCGACGTGCGTGGCGACCGGCCCCAGGCCGCCTTCCAGCGGAAAATACGTTTTGGGCGTCTCTTGGGATGATCTGCTGCGGGAGGCGTTTGGCTCGACGGAATGGCGATGGTAGAGGCGTTCGCGATCTGCAACGCATCCTTGACCCAGTCGACGAAACGGTCAGGACCGCGACGTGGCTCCGCACGCGCACGCTTCGCGAATTCCCGCGCTCGAGCCCCTCGAGGCCTTTGCACAACTCGCGGGGCGCGCCGGCGTGTTCTGGCTGGATAGCAGTCTGCGACGCGAACGGGACGGACGGTTTTCCATCATGGGCTGCGCGCCGCGCTGGGTGTTTTCCTGCCGTGACGATGCGTGGGAGATTTCCGGCAGCCGCGAGACGACCGAGCGAGGCGCACACGGCGCACTCGAGCGTCTCGACGCCTTGCTCGATGCGCAGCGCCCAATCGCGCCCGCCGCGGCGGCACATCTGCCATTTTTTGGCGGCGCCGTCGGCTGGCTCGCATACGACTTGGGCCGGCAATTCGAGTCCATCGCGGGAACGACCGTCGACGACGTGCACGCTCCGGATATCTATCTCGCATGGTACGACGCCGCCATCGTTTGGGATCACGTGACGGCTGAAACGTGGATCGTCGGAGCTGACGCTGGTGACCTGGCCAGCACCGCGCGCGAAGCCTTGCTTCAGGCGTTGCGGCAACGGTCGGGTGCCGCTGACGAAGCGTCCGGTAACGGGCCCCTCGCGCGTGGTTCATCCGACGCGTCCTCAGTTGCGGCGAGTGCTGCATCCTTCGAAACCTCCGGCATCGCGCCAGCAGAAGTGCGAAGCGACATGTCCCGCGGCGACTACATGGCGCGAGTCGCGGTCGTGCGCGAAGGAATCGCGCGTGGTGAGTTTTATCAGCTCAATCTCGTTCAGCGTTTCTCGTGCCCCCATGCCGAGTCCCCGGCGCGCACGTATCTTCGGTTGCGCACGTTGAATCCCGCGCCCTTTGCCGCGTACATCGCCACCGATAGATTGACCGTGTTGAGCAGTTCACCTGAACGCTTCCTCGCCGTGAGCCCAGCGGGTGAAGTCCGCACCTGTCCGATCAAAGGCACCCGCGCGCGCGGCGCGACGGAAACGGAAGATGCCGCCCATCGCGCCGAATTGCTGGCGAGCGCCAAGGAGCGCGCGGAGTTGCTCATGATCGTCGACCTGCTGCGCAACGATCTCGGCCGCGTCTGCGTTCCCGGCAGCGTGGCGGTCGACCGGCTGCACGCGCTCGAAAGTTTCGCCACCGTGCATCATCTCGTCGGCGAAGTGCGCGGACAATTACAGCCCGATGTGACGCGACGCGCCTTGTTGCGCGCCGTCTTTCCCGGCGGATCGATCACCGGCGCGCCCAAAGTCAGCGCAATGCGCGCGATCGATCGACTCGAGCCGCATCGTCGCGGCATCGGCATGGGCGCGCTTGGCTACTTTAGTGCGCATGGCCGCATCGACTTGAACATCGCGATTCGAACGATCGTAAGCCAACGCGGCATCGCCTACATGCCGGTCGGTGCCGGGATCGTGTGGGATTCCGATCCGGCCGCCGAGTATGCGGAGACGCTGGCTAAAGCGCGTGCGCTGTTCACGGCGCTGGGTGTGCGGGAGGCGACATCGTGAAACGGATTGTCGATGGCGAATGGCTCGAGTCGGCGGAACCGATGGAAGAGCTGCCGCTCGGCGCCGAGGGCGTGTTCGAAACGATTCTGCTGCGCCACGGCACGCCGCTCTTTTGGGCGGAGCACTGGCAACGGTTCGAAGCCGGTTGCCGGTTTTTCGGCTTCGCACCGCCGATCGAATCTACGTCGTTGGCCGCAACGGCGGCTCGTCTCGCGAAGGACAATGGCATCGCCAACGGCGTGATCCGCTTCGCCGCCTGGAAAACGGTAGTTCGGGGTCTTCCTCCTTCGCCAAGGCTGCGGAAGACAGGCCGCACCCCGCCGTCAGCCGTTCCGGGAGCCGATGCTCGCAGCAACAGCACGAAGAACGCTGCATTCGCGACGGCGGGGTACGGAGACCCCGCCCTGCAAGAACCACAGCCAAGCCTTAACGTTGCGTGGCGCCTCGACGTCGGTCCGCCGCGACCGCACATGAGCCGAGTTGCATTTCGCGTGGGGTGGGGGGCCACCCTCCTCCCGCCAACCTCCGATCGCGCCTACAAACATTTGCAGCGCGACGCCTGGCTCGACGCGCTCCGCACGGCTCGGGCCTCGGGCTTGGACGAAGTAATACTCTGCAATACCGCCGGCGCCGTCGTCGAAGGCGGCGTTTCGAACGTCTTCTTCGTTCGGAACGGCGTCCTTTTCACGCCGGGTCTCGCTCTCGGCCCGCTCCCGGGCGTGATGCGCGGGCAGACTTTGGCCTTCGCCCGAGCCGCCGGCATTTCCATCGCAGAAGGCGCGTGTTCCCGGCACGATCTCGAGCAAGCCACCGAAGTCTGGCTGACCAACTCCCTCCTCGGCCTCCGTCCCGTCGTCGAGTTCGCCGGACGTCAGCTCGCGCCCCAAACCCCCGTACTAGATCGATTTCGTGCCGCCTGGCGTGAGCGTCACGGCTGGGATCCGGTCGTCGTAATGCCTTAAAAATTGTGCTCGTCTCCTCAATCGTGCTCGTGATCGTACTCTTGATCGTGATCGTTTCTGCCTGGCGGTGCAGCTGATCGATCACGATTACGATTCCGAGGCAGAGCCGCGAGAGGGGAGCCCTTACCCCAAGTTTCCCCTTGCCAAGGGTGACGCTCCTCTCTGTTTTCGACCGCTCTCTCCATGCAAAAGACCAAGAAGTCCGTTGCCAAGCGGTTCAAATTAACCGCCAAGGGCAAGCTCGTGCGCCGCACGCCTGGCTTCCGTCACTTGCTCGGCGCGAAAAGCACGAAGTCCAAACGCCGTGCAACTCGCGACAAGCTGGTGGCCGAGGGCCATGCTGAGCCGCTCAAGCGCTGCCTGCCGTTCGGTCTGTAAGTAGCCGATCGCGCATCATCTACAACCTCGTTCCGCGGGTGAAATTCCAAAGCCGACCCACGGGCGATTAACACAAAGGAAAATACAACATGGCTCGTGCAACAAACTCCCCCGCGTCGCGCAAGCGTCGCAAGAAAGTGCTGAAATACGCCAAGGGCTATTTCGGCAACAAATCGAAGCTCTTCCGCTACGCGAAAGAAGCCGTTCAACACGCGTGGCAATACGCCTACGCCGCCCGCCGCAAGAAGAAGGGCGACTTCCGCAGCCTCTGGATCGTGCGCTTGAGCGCCGCGTGCCGCAATGCCGGCATCAGCTACAGCCGATTCATCGAAGGCCTCAAGGCCGCGAATATCGTCATGGACCGCAAGGTTCTGAGCGACCTCGCGATTCGCGACGAGGTGGCGTTTAACGCCCTGGTCAAACAAGCCCAGGACGCGTTGAAAGCCAAGGCCGCGACCGCCAAGAAGGCCTAACGACAACGCGAGCCTCGGCGGCTCGCCCAAGGTAGGGCGCGTTATCCCTAACGCGCCGTGTCTTTCCCGGACGAGCCTCCTCGAGGCTCGTCCTTTTTTTTAACCACGAATGGACACGAATTCACCCGAAGCGCGAACCGCCGTAAGCCGCAGTTCTTCGTGTTCATTCGTGTCCATTCGTGGTTAACCCAGCGCTTCTCATTTTCATGCAAGACCAACTTTCCGCTGTCGTCGCCAAAGCCACCGCCGAACTTCCCGCGTTGAAAACGCGGCCCGAGTTCGAGGCCGCGAAGGCCCGCTTCGTCGGCCCCAACGGCGAGCTCACGGCTCTCATGAAGCAAATGGGCGCCGTGCCGAAGGAACAGCGGCCCGCCATGGGCAAGCTCATCAACGAGGCGAAGGGCCAGCTGCAAGCGCAGCTCGACGCCACGCTCGCGCGCATCGAGGCGCTCGAGCTGCAAGCGCAGCTCGGCCCCGCCGTCGATCCGACCTTGCCCGCCCCCGATAGCGGCCCCGGCACTTACCATCCGCTCACGCTGGTCCGCGAGGAGATGTGCCGGATCCTGCGCAAAGTCGGCTTCGTCGTGGCCGACGGTCCGGAAGTCGAAACCGAGTACTACTGCTTCGACGCGCTCAACACGCCCGCCGATCACCCGGCCCGCGACGCCCAAGATACGTTCTACTTCCCCGAGAGCTCGCGCTTCGGCAATGTTTCCAAGAAGAACGCCGAAGAAAAATACCTCCTGCGCACGCACACGTCGTCGGTGCAAATCCGCACGATGCTGAAAGGCGAGCCGCCGATTCGGATCGTTTCGCCGGGCCGCGTCTACCGCCGCGATACGACCGACGCCACCCACAGCGCGAACTTTCATCAGCTCGAGTGCCTCTACGTCGACAAGAACGTCACGGTCCGCGACCTGAAGGCGCTGCTGGATTACATCTTCGCTTCGCTGCTCGGGAAAGACACGAAGACGCGTTTTCGTCCGCACTATTTCGGCTACACCGAGCCGAGCTTCGAAGTCGACCTCACCGCGAAGCATCTGCCGAAGGTGAAGAAGGAATGGATCGAAATCGGCGGCTGCGGCATGGTCGATCCCACGGTGTTCGAAGCCGTCGGCTACGATCCCGAAGTGTGGAGCGGCTACGCCTTCGGCATGGGCCTCGAGCGCCTCGCGATGCTCCTCTACGGCATCGATGACATCCGCTACTTCTACCAAAACGACCTGCGCTTCCTGAAGCAGTTCGCGTGAGCGCAAACCTGGGCCACAGAGAGCACAGAGCTCCGACACAGAGTACACAGAGGATCCGATATATCATCAGCCTCAATCGCGGATTCCGGCTCACCGTGACCTCTCATTAGCTTCTGAACTCAAACACCTCCGGCCTGATATCGAAATCCTGCCTTGCTCCGTGACCTCTGTGTCCGAGCTCCGTGTCCTCTGTGGCTAAATGCCTTTTTCTTCCGAGATGAAAATTTCCCTCAACTGGCTTCGCGATTACCTGCCGCTCACCGCCTCGACCGACGAGATCCAGCGCGCCATTACATTCCTCGGCTTCGAAGTCGAAAGCGTGAGCAATACGGGCGCGCCGAAGCTCGAGAACGTCGTCGTCGGTGAGATCCTCACGCGCCAAAAGATCCCGAATCTCAAGAAGGAGATTTCGCTCTGCACCGTCGACGTCGGCCCCGCCGGCGGCGTGAAGACCATCGTGTGCGGCGCGCCCAACTGCGATCCGGGCCGGCGCGTGCCCGTCGCCTTGCCCGGCGCCGTGCTCCCCGGCGATTTCAAGATCACCCAATCGAAGAAGTACGGCCACGAGTCGCAGGGCATGATGTGCGGCCCCGACGAGATCGGCCTCCCCGCGGGCGACGGCTTGTTGGTGCTCGAAAATCAACCCGCCCTCGGCACGCCGATCAATCAGGTGCTTCCGGCGGGCGACACGGTCTTCGATATCGAGATCACGCCGAACCGCCCCGATTGCCTCTCGCATCTCGGCATCGCGCGCGAGCTCTCCGCGTGGTTCAAGCTGCCGCTGTCGTATCCGCAGGAGCGCTTCGGCGGAACGGTGGGGGGCGGCGCACGTCCCGACTTGTTGAAGAACGTCCGGGTCGAGGCGCCGGAGGATTGCCCGCTCTACACCGCGCACATCATCGCCGGCATCAAGATCGGCCCAAGCCCCGCGTGGATGCAGGAGCGGCTCAAAGCGGTCGGTTTGCGGCCCATCAACAATGTGGTCGACGTCGGCAACTACGTGATGCTCGAGACCGGCCAGCCGTTGCACGCCTTCGATGCGCGCAAGCTCGGCGGCAATGAGATCGTCGTCCGCCGCGCCACCGACGGCGAAAAGATCATCACGCTCGACGGCAAGGAACGCACGCTCACGAGCCGCATGCTCGTCATTGCCGACGCGCAGCGCCCGGTCGTCGTCGCCGGCATCATGGGCGGAGACAACTCCGGCGTGAGCGACGATACCACCGACCTCGTGCTCGAGTGCGCCTACTTCAAGCGGCAAGCGGTGCGCTGGACCTCGCGCAAGCTCGGCCTGTCCTCGGATTCCTCGTATCGCTACGAGCGCGGCGTCGATCCGCATAGCGCGTTGGAGGCGGCTTACCGCGCGATCGATCTTATTATCGAAACCGCCGGCGGCCAGGTCGTCGGCCCGGCGTTCCGCGTTGGCGGCGACGTGCCGTGGCAGCGCGAGATCGTCGTCACGCACGACTACATCACCGACAAGCTGGGCTTCGACATTCCAGCGGCCGACATGCGCGCGGCCTTCGAAGCGCTCGAGCTTAACGTCGTTCGCGAAGAAGAGACGGAGAATCCCTCGCGCGGTCCGGCGTGGACGGTGAGCATCCCGAGCTGGCGCGACGATCTCGATCGCCCGATCGATCTCGTCGAGGAAGTCCTACGCGTTTACGGCACGGAGAAAATTCCGCCGGCGGTCGTGAGTTCGCCCGGCCTCCTCGCCGACGACGATCCGATCGTGCTCTTCAACCGGCGCGTGACGGACTATCTCGTCGGCCACGATTTCCACGAGTGCGTGAACTACACGCTCCGTCCCGCGAAGGAGATCGCGACCTGGGTCTCGCAGACCGCCGCGGCCGAGCTCGCGCTCGCGAATCCGTTCGTGGAAGACCAGTCGCACCTCCGCCCGACGCTGATCACCGGGCTGCTCGAATCGCTGAAGCTGAACCAAGCCCGCGGCGTCGCCGCGACGCGCTTGTGCGAGACCGGACGCGTGTTCATCGAGCGCAATGGCCAGAACTTCGAGTGCGCCGCCGTCGCCTTCGTCGTCGCCGCCAATGCCAACGATCGCGCTTGGTCGAAACGCGAGCCGGTCGATTTCTACGCCGTGAAGCATCACGTGACGGCGCTCGCTGCGGCCGCGGGCATCGACCTTGCGCGCGAAACGCTCACGCCCGTTGCTGGCGCGCATTACGGCTGGCAGGAAGGTCAAGCGGCCGTCGCCGGCGAAATGGCGAGCGGCTGGACCGCTCGTTTCGGCTTGTTGAATCTCGCGCAGGTGAAAGCGCTCGGCATCGAGGGCAAAGTCTACGGCGGCATCTTCGCCATTTTGCCGGAGAAGTTGTCCACCGCCGCGACCCGCCGGCGTTATAGCGACTTCAGTCTCTTCCCCGCCGCGTTGCGTGACCTCGCGCTCGTCGTGGATGCCGCCGCGACCGCCGGCGAGGTCCAGCAAGCCTTGGCGAAGACCGCGCGTGCTGCCGTCGGCACCGCCTTCGGCGTCGAGAGCGTGACGGTCTTCGACGTGTACCAAGGCACGGGCCTGCCCGAGGGAAAGAAGAGCCTCGCCTTCAACCTCGTCTACCGCGCCCTCGACCGCACCTTGACCGACGACGAAGTAAACGCCGCCTTCCAAAAGCTCCAAGACGACCTCGTGAAGACGACCGGTTATACCATCCGGAAGTAGCAGCCCTCAATCCTTGAGCCACAGAGTGCACAGAGCTCCGACACAGAGTACACAGAGGCAGAGACGAACTTCAGCTCTGGTGCATTTCTCCGTGACCTCTGTGTCATAGCTCTGTGCCCTCTGTGGCTAACTGCCTTAAGCCTTTTCCCCATGTCCTCCGCTCCGCAATTAAACATCGATCACGTCGCCAAGCTCGCGCGGTTGGCGCTTACGCCGGAAGAGAAGGCGACGTACGCCCAGCAACTCGGTGACGTGCTCCATCACATTGAGCAGCTCGCGAAAGTGGACGTCAGCGGAGTCGAGCCCACCGCGCATGCCTTCGCGGTGCACAACGTCTGGCAAGACGACGTCGCGCGTCCCGGTCTCCCCGTCGACAAAGCCCTCCTCAACGCCCCCGCCCAGCGCGACAACATGGTCGTGGTGCCCAAGGTCGTGGAATGATTTTTTAGCCACAGAGAACACGGAGCTCCGACACAGAGTACACCGAGCCAAGCCCATGACTCGCGGAAAATTTTCCTCTGTGACCTCTGTGAACTCTGTGGCCCCTTCTGAGTTGATCACTTTCCCCATGCCTGAGCTCCACTTTCAAACCCTCGCCGAGCTCGCTGCCGCGCTCGACGCCAAGCGCCTGTCCTCGGTCGAGCTGACGAACGCCGTCATCGCCCGGACGAAAGCCGTCGAGGGGTGCGTGCACGCCTTCAACTCGTTCGACGAAGCCGACGCGCTCGCTCAGGCTGCCGCCTCCGACGCGCGTCGCGCAGCGGGGCAGGCGAGGGGACCGCTGGACGGCATTCCGATCGGTCTCAAGGACGTCATCGCCGTCGAAGGCCAGCCACTCACCGCGTCCAGCAAGATCCTCGCGAACTTCGTTTCGCCTTACGATGCGACCGTTACGACGAAGTTGAAGCACGCGGGCGCGGTGCTCTGGGGTCGCCTCAATTGCGATGAGTTCGCGATGGGTTCTTCGAACGAGAACTCGGCCTTTGGTCCTGTGGGCAATCCCTGGGATCCCACGCGCGTGCCCGGCGGCTCTTCAGGCGGCAGCGCGGCGGCGCTCGCGGCGGGCGCGGCGATTGCGACGCTTGGCTCCGACACCGGAGGCTCGATTCGCCAGCCGGCCGCGCTGTGCGGTCTCGTCGGTCTCAAGCCCACCTACGGCCTTGTGTCGCGGTTCGGCCTCATTGCCTATGCCTCGTCGCTCGATCAGATTGGGCCGTTTGCGCGGACCACCGAGGACGCCGCGATCGTGCTCAACGCGATTGCGGGCCACGACGAACGCGATTCCACCTCGTACAAGACCGACGTCCCGGACTATCGCGCCGAGCTCGGCAAGCGTCGCGGTCCGTGGAAGCTGGGCATTCCGAAAGAATATTTCGGCGAAGGTCTCGACCCGGAGATCGGCGCGGCGGTCGAGCAAGCGATTGCGTTCTACAAGAAGCAAGGCTGCGAGATTCGCGAAGTGTCGCTGCCGCATACGCAGTACTGCCTCGACACATACTACATCATCGCGACCGCGGAGGCGTCGTCCAACTTGGCACGCTTCGACGGCATCCGCTATGGGCATCGGTCCACGAAGGCGAAGGACATCGTCGACTTGTATTTCCAATCGCGCGCCGAAGGTTTCGGCGCCGAGGTGAAGCGCCGGATCATTCTCGGCACTTACGTGCTCTCGAGCGGGTATTACGACGCGTATTATCTGCGCGCGCAAAAAGTCCGCACCTTGATCCGCCAGGATTTTCTCAACGCGTACAAGGGCGTCGATGCGTTGATCACGCCGACGTCGCCGATTCCCGCGTTCAAGATCGGCGAGAAGAGCGATCCGCTCGCGATGTACCTCTGTGATATTTACACCATCGGCGTGAACCTCGCGGGCCTGCCCGGCGTGAGCGTGCCATGCGGCTTCACGAAATCCAGCCTCCCCATCGGCTTCCAACTCATCGGCCAACCCTTCCAAGAGTCCAACCTCCTAGCCATCGCTCATGCATATGAGCGGGCTCATGGATGGAGCAGCAAGCATCCCAATCTTTGAGGCACAGAGATCACGGAGAGGGCACAGAGGGCACGGAGATGAAAATACGGATTAACTGTCGTTTGGGTCCGCCGCTGAGTGTTCGTTCCGCTGTCGGTTCGCGAACTCCGACGCCTTGCTCTGTGACCTCCGTGCTTTCCTCAGTGTCCTCTGTGTCACAAAAATCGGATTGGTCGTAATACGTTCCAATCTTTGAGGTACCCAGAGCAGCCATGAACGCGGAGATAAACCAGCTGACGGAGCAGATCATCGGCGCCGCGATCGAAGTCCATCGCGAGCTGGGGCCCGGACTCCTGAAATCCGCTTACCAACGTGCCCTCGCTCATGAGTTCCGTTTGCGCGGCATTGCATTTGAAGAACAGAAGCACTGCCCCGTCGCATACAAAGATCTGGTGATCGATGACGCGTATCGGCTCGATTTTCTCGTCGGTGGCTTCGTTGTCGTCGAGTTGAAGGCAATCGATGAGCTGCTGCCGGTCCATGAGGCACAAGTTCTGACCTATCTCAGATTCACGAACTGCCGCATCGGGCTCCTTTTTAATTTCCGAACTACACTCCTGGCAAAACACGGATTGCGGCGCCTAGCTCTGTGACCTCTGTGTCCGAGCTCTGTGTCCTCTGTGGCCCATCTGATTCCTCCCATGCCCTACGAAGCTGTCATCGGTCTTGAAGTCCACGTGCAGGTCAAGACGCGGTCGAAGATGTTCACCCGCGTCGCGACGGGTTACGGCCATGAGCCGAACACGCTGACCGATCCAGTCGTGCTCGCGCTCCCGGGCGTGCTGCCGGTCATGAACAAGGCGGCGCTCGATGCCATCATCAAGGCCGGCCTGCTCCTCGGCTGCAAAATCGCGCCCGTGTGCAAATGGGACCGGAAAAACTATTTCTACCCCGACTCGCCGAAGAACTACCAGATCTCCCAATACGATCAGCCGATCTGTCTCGGCGGCAGCGTCGAAATCGAGCTGCCCGGCTCCGCGCGCAACGTCATGGGCGAGCACAAAAAGATTCCGCTCACCCGCATTCACCTCGAGGAAGACGTCGGCAAGCTCAACCACGGCGCCACGGACTCGCTCGTCGATTACAACCGCGCCGGCACGCCCCTGATGGAAATCGTTTCGGACCCGGCGATGCACACGGCCGACGAAGCGTACGCCTATCTCCAGTCGCTCCGCGCGACCATGATCTATGGCGGCATCTCCGATTGCGACATGGAGAAGGGCCAGCTCCGCTGCGACGCCAACATCTCCATTCGTCCCGTCGGCGAGACGAAGCTCGGCACCAAGGTCGAGCTGAAGAATCTCAACTCGATCTCGTTCGTGCGCGACGGCATCTCCCATGAGATCAAACGCCAGATCGCGCTCATCGAGCGCGGCGGCACGATCGTGCAGGAGACGCGCGATTACGACGGCATGACCGGCACCTCGCAGTCGCTGCGCAGCAAAGAAGAAGCGCACGACTATCGCTATTTCCCCGATCCGGATCTGATGCCCGTCAAAGTCGACGATGCGTGGAAAAACCGGATTCAAGCCGAGTGCCCCGAGCTGCCCTTCGACAAGCAGCGCCGCTTCGTCGAGCAGTATCAACTGCCATATACGCTTACCTCGGTGCTCGTGTGGGATCGCGCGCTGGCCGACTATTTCGAAGAGACCGCCAAGCTGGCCGGCGACGGCAAGGCGCAGGCCGTCGGCAACTGGATCGTGAATGATCTCCTGCGCGAGCTCGGCAACGCCAAGCTTTCGCTCGCCGAGTCGAAAGTCCGTCCGCAGCACATCGCCGCGCTGGTGAAGCTCGTCGATGCCGGCACGGTGCTGACGAACGCCGCGAAGGAGATTTTCGTCGAGATGGCCGCGACGGGCGAGATGCCTGATGCGATTGCCGACAAACGCGGGTTAAAAGCGGCGCCGACCGACACGGGCGAGCTCGAGCAATGGTGCCGCGACTCGATCGCCGCGAACGCGAAAGCCCTCGCGGAGTTTAAGGCGGGCAAGGACAGCGCGATCAACGCGTTCAAAGGCCCGGTGATGAAAGCCGCCAAAGGCAAAGCGAACCCCAAGCTCGTCGACGAGACCCTGCGCAAGCTCCTCGCGGCGATGTGAGGAAGGAGTAGCGAGCATCCGCGTAGCGGAAGCCGTGAGGCTTTCGCGATCGAGGTAGCGGCGATCGTTCTCCATCGCCAGGGCCGCCCCGACGCCTGTCATCCTGAGCGTCGTGAAGGATCCAGTTTGCCCAGTCGCCGGCCGAGCCATGGATTCTTCACTGCATTCAGAATGACACCTAGCGGCGGCTCGAATCCAGCCGCCTCCGCCCCAGACCAAGCGCGCAGCGCGCCGACAGGCGACAGGCGACACGCTCACCGGCGTTCCCGTGTTCCCGTCAGCCCAGACCAACTCCAAACTCCAAATTCCGAACTCCGAACTCAGTGTGCGCGCAGCGCCGCCCCCTCCACCTCTCCGCGCGCGGCCATCGGCCCCAACCACGCATCCACCCGCGCCGTCAGCTCCGACTTCGGGGCCAGCATAAACGCCTTAGCGGATCGCGTCAGCTGCTCGGCCATCGTTCCCCGCAACTCGGGATGACGCTGCGTCTGCAATCGAACTTCGATGCCATCCGTGATCATGACGTCGGCGCGGCCCGCAATGAGTTCGTCGAATATCGTCCGGTTATCGGCGTGTACGACCAGCGTGGCGCGATGCAGCCGCTCGCGCGCGAAACGCTCGTTCGTGCCGCCGGGATTCACGATCACGCGCACGCCGGGTTGATCGATTTGCTCGAGCGACGCGAAACGCGACGCGTTTTCGCGCCGAGCGATCGGCGTCTTGCCGTCGAAGAGATACGGCACGGAAAAGTCCGCCTGGCGCCGCCGCTCGTCGGTCATTGTGATGCCCGATGTCGCGACATCGAACCGATGCCGGCGCAGATCGTCCATGAGCGTCGGCCAGCTTGTGCGCACGAAAATGGCGGAGACGCCCCACGCCTTCGCCAGCGCCTGGCCCAACTCCACGTCCAGCCCGCGCAGGTCGCCGCCGTCATCGCTGGAAAACGGCGCGTAATCGCCCGTCGTGCCGATCCGAAGCACGCCGACTTTCCGCAACGTTTCCCAGTTCGGTGCCTCGGTGATGCGCAGCTTGGCGAGCGCGTTGGCCAAGGCCCCGAGTTGCTCCTCATTGATGCCCGCGTAGTGCCGCAGCCGCGACAAGCGCGGTTGCCACACCGTCGTCCGGCCGTCGACCAATGCTGAGCTCGCGAGGTAAACCGCCGGCAGCAATTCGCGGCCAAGCGCATCGAGCGCCGGGCGCACGTCTCGTGCGAGATCGCGCGTCGCGCCGGGGGGCATCGCGCCGGCGCGCCAGCGAGCGAAGAGGCCCTCCTGGACGGCCCGCGCCATCGCGATTTGGACGGAGAAAAATTCGCGAGCCGCGTTAGGGTCCAAGTGCAGCGCCTGTGCTTCGGCCACCGATTGTTCGAGCACTTCGCGCTCGCGCGCTGGATCCGCGATCGGCTTTTGCCGCTGGAACTTGATGGCCGCGACCTCTGGCATCAGCGCCAACCGTCGATCCATCAACTCCACCACGTGATCGATCAGCGCCGCGTCGTCAGCGAATCGCGCCGCGGCGACCGCGTGCGCCGCGAAAAGCAGCACCCCCGCGAACAACCAGGCGGCAATCCGCGCTGCGGCGTAGGGCGACAAAGTATGGCGAGACATGGGCAGCGAGCGTTGGGGGGTAGTAGCGAGTAGCGAGTAGCGAGCATGCCGTAGCTATGAGCGCCAGCGAATGGATCTGAGGCAATCCTGCGACGCCAGCCGCCAAACCCTGCCCCCATCGCAATTCTTACGGCATTCTGGTCAAAAAAGGCCCCGTCAAGCTCGACGGAATCGGGCAGAATTTGCGCATCGAACACGCCGACGATCCCCGCGGCGCCCATCAACATTCAAACCCGGAAAGCTCATGAATATCAAAGTTCATCTCGATGCGGAAGAGTATGCGCCGATCGCGCGCACGGCAGAAGCGTTTGGCTGCGAGCCCGAGGACATCGTCTACGTGGCGCTGAATTTATACATGCTGCGCCTCGGTGCGTTTCGCGAGCAGTGCGGACCCGACTGCAAGAAACTCTTCACCACGCCCGAGACCATGCGCGAGGAGCTGCACAACACCAAGGTCAGCCGGAAGCATAACCTTCCTCCGTGGGCCGACAGCGCCAGCGGCGCGCACAACTACGAAGGCCTCGCCCCGGAAACTCCCGCGAAAGGCCCGAAGTCGGCATTTTAGTAGTAGCGAGCATCGAGTAGCGAGTAGCGGGCCTACCGCAGCTACGCGCTGCGTGCAGCGCCCGCGTCTCTGATATTGTCTTTTCAGAGTGACGCGCTCTACTCCCGGCACCCAGTCGCCCGCGCCAGCCGGCGATTTCCCGTTCAACCCCGCCGACGCGCTTCAGGTCGGCATCAGCTCACAACCACAATCGTCCGACGCATTCGCGCTTTCGCGTGATGCGCAGCGCCTCTGAAGCATGATGATATCTTCACGTGGCTCCGCCGCGGAGCCGAGCTATAGCGTCGTCACATTCTACGATACGGGATCCTCGAACGGCTCGCCGGCACGCTTTGCACCCGCGCGGCCTGGATCGTTGAGGTGTACGCGCCGGCTGGGACGGTCTGGCCCCGGCGTCGACGGCCGAGAACGTGTCCGTTCCGAGCCACACACCGCAGAAGTGATCGTGCCAGTGTAGTTTTCCCCCTCCGCTCAGCTCGCGAACCCAATCAAAATTATGTCCGAATCCCACTCCTCTGCCGCTCTCGCCTCTGTAGTGCGCGCCGCCATTTATCCGCCCCTCGGCATCGCTCGCGTCGGCAATAGCCGGGAAGCCGGCGAAGCCGGTTTCTTCATCGGCCCCGAGGTTCCCGACCAGCCGGCCTTGCCTCAAGGCGATTACAAAGATTCGACCGGAGCCCTGCGCCGCCAAGCCGCCCGGTTTCGCATTTTTGGTTACGATGCCGCCGGCCAGGTGGTCGGCGAGATCACCGCCGCTCAGGCGAAGATCGAGTGGACCGTTCATCTCGCCAATAAAAAGGCCGCTTGGTACAACTTCGAGATGGCGCTCGATCTGCCGGCGCAGTTCGAGGCCGCCGATCCGGCTTCGACTCGCCGCAATGCGCTGGTCCAGGGCGCTGATCGCGCGCAACTCGTCATCGATCCGGGCGCGCGCTCGATCTCGGGTCGCAAGGCGAGCGGAGCGAAGTTCGACACCGGAAAATTTTTCACGCTGCCGGTCGATCTCGGCGAACTCCGCACAGACGACGAGGGACGGCTCCTCGTCCTCGGTGGATTCGGCGTTTCTCAGTCCATCGTCAATCAGCCGCCCCAAACGTTCGCCAATAACGACGGCTGGCATGACGACATCTCCGACGGACCGGTGGAGGCTCGGGTCACGATCAACGGCGTCGAGGTCCCTGTCGATGGGGCATGGATCGCAGTGGGGCCGCCGAACTACGCGCCCGCTCTCAAGACCGTTCGCACCATGTACGATCTCATCTACGATCGCATGGTCGCGTGGCAGATGCTGACCGGGCCGACCACCGTGTCGTTTCAGCAGCACATCCGGCCCATCTTCGAGCGACTGACGGGCCTGCAGTGGGTCAACCAAGGCTTCGCCTCCTATTTTGGCGCCGGCACGCCTTTCGACGCGAGCCAGCTGCTCGTTCGCCTCGCCGATGCGAGCGACGGCAACAAAGAATACCGCCAGCGGGTTTACGCGCAGTTCCGCAATCCGGCCAAATCCGCTTCGTCGACCGGTCCGCAACTCGGCAAGCTGCTCTGGCCGCCGTTCTACGGCGATGCGCTCGACAGCCTCGTCACGCCCTCCGCCCAAACTCCGGATCCTAGTCTCAACGTGCCGCAGGGCCTCGCCTCGCTGACGCGGCTCCAATTGACCTGGCTGCGACAATGGGCGGACGGCAAATTCACGAACGACCTCGATCTCCAAGCCAAGCCACCCACCGAACTCTCCCAGGTTCCGCTGGCAGACCAACCGCACGCTCTCACTGAAGCGGCGCTGGCTCACTGCCTCGCCGATGCCTTCCATCCGGGTTGCGAACTCACGTGGCCGATGCGCATTCGCAGTCTCTATGCCGCGCCCTTTCGCATTCGGCGGCGGCCGGCCAACCAGCCCGAACCCGATTGCGGCGAAGTGCTCACTCCCGACAAAGCCCTGTCCCCGATCGGCCCGCTCAATGGCGCTGGTCCGGGCGATCTTAGCCGGTGGATGGCCGTGCCGTGGCAGACCGACACCGCGAGCTGTCTCTCCGGCTACTCCTTCTTCAATACTTCGCCGAGTCTGCCCACCTTCTGGCCGGCGCGCGTGCCGAACCAAGTGTTGAGCGCGCAGGATTTCGCGATCGTCATGGATCCGAATGCGAAGGATGAGGCTCGCCTGGCGGCATTCTACCGCCGGGAAAACTGGTTCCGAATCTTCGATCACCTCAACGAGACCGGCATCGAGCTGATGATAAAAAATTTCGGCAAACTCGGGATCGTCGAGGAGCGCACCGGCCCATCCGATCTTCCCGTCGTGCCCGGCAAGGTCTGGGTCGAATCCGAGCCCGGCAACGTCGTTCCTGATCCTGCTTCCGCCTCGCAGGCGCGTACACCGGTTACCGAGAAATCCGTCAAAGGCGCCAAGCCCGCGGCTAAGCCTCGCACCGGCAATCCACCGAGCTTCGAACGGCTGCGCCGGTTCGGCAAAGAGCGGATCGTTTGAGGACCGTTGATGCCATCGTGGTCGGCGGTGGTGTCGCCGGATGCAGTTGCGCGCTGGCGCTCGCCCGCAAGGCGGCCGGTGTCCTTCTGATCGAGGAGACACCCGCCGCCCGCTGGAAAATCGGTGAAACGCTGGGACCGGCGTCGCGTCCCGCCCTGCAAGCTTTGGGGGTGTGGGAGGAGTTTGCTCAGGCGGGCCATCTGCCGTGCCACGGCATCGCCTCCGCCTGGGGATGGGAGGGTCTGGCCGCCAAGGATTTTATCTTCAACCTGCACGGGAGCGGCTGGCAACTGGACCGCGCGTCGTTCGAGAGCTTGCTGATCGCCGCGGTCGAACGCAGCGGAGCACGGGTCCATCGCGGCCGGCCGGTGGAGCAGGTGGCGCGCGACGGTGGCGGTTGGCGCGTTGCGCTCGGCGCCGAGAGCTTTTCGGCCAAGTGGTTGATCGATGCCACCGGACGTCGCGCGATGGTCGCGCGAAAAGCGGGTGCGAAGCGCGAGGTGCTCGATCAATTGGTTTCGATCCATCGCGTGGCGGTTTCTGCTAGCGGGGCCGATCGCGACAGCCGCACCTTCATCGAATCCTCCGTGGACGGGTGGTGGTACTCGACCCTGACCCCCGGTGGCCGGCGGACGCTGTCCTTTCAAACGGACGCCGACTTGTTGCCGGGACAAACGTGGCGAACCGCGGACTGGTTTGAGATGCGACTCCGGCAAACCCGTCACATCGCCAGATTGGTGGAAGGACACGGCTACGTTTTCCACCAGATGCCGCAATCGATCTCGGCGCACACAGGACGCCTGGAGCAAGTCGGTGGTGAGGGTTGGATCGCAGTGGGCGATGCCGCCATTTCCTACGATCCTCTCTCCGGGCACGGACTCGTCCACGCGCTGCAATCCGGCATCGCCGCGGCGGGCGCCCTGACCACCGCCGACACGGCAACGCCGCACCCATCGTATGGCGTGTCGGTGGAGCGCCTGTGGGCGAGCTTCCGCGACTCGCGCCGCGATTTTTATCGCATGGAAAAACGCTTCCCCGATTCGAGCTTCTGGCAGCGCCGCCAAGATTGACCTGAGCGTGTGACTCGTCCGCCAAGTGTAGTAGCTATGAGCGCCAGCGAATGGATCCGACGTAGCTACTCGGAATTGGGCCCACGGACCACACGGAAAAACCAACCCGAACCCTCCCGCGAATCACGCGAATAAACGCGGATGATTTTGTGAATGGGATCGGAATGTAGATCCAATCTTGGTTTTAGTTTTTTTCGAAGGACCAGTTGGGATCAAAAT
>CBINOT010000108.1:0-20664 GCA_966252355.1 uncultured Opitutus sp.
AGCTCGACCTCGACGATCTTCTTCGCGTTGTCCCAGGCACCGCCGGCGTTCGCCATGAAGATCGCTTGGAACAGGCCGAAGAAGGCGATGCCGACGAGGTAACCGATAAAGAAGTACGCGTTGAAGAACGGCAGGGCCAGCGCCATGCAGAATACGACGATGAAGATATTCCACATGCCCTTTTGCGCGTAAACCGTGCAGATGCGGACGACTTCTTTGCTGTCTTTCTCGGAGGCCGTCGCCGCATCGAGCTTCATGTTCTCCTTGATATAGACCACCGCGCGATAGGCTCCGGTGACCACGGCTTGGCAGGATGCGCCGGTGAACCAATAGATCACCGAGCCGCCCATGATCAGACCGAGAATGATTTCCGGCTGCACGATCGAGAGCTTGCTGATTACGCCGCCAAACAGGTTTTCGAGCAGCATGATGATGCCGAACACCATCGTCGTGGCGCCAACGACTGCCGTGCCGATGAGGACGGGCTTCGCCGTCGCTTTGAACGTGTTTCCCGCGCCGTCGCCTTTTTCGAGTTGGTACTTCGCATTCTCGAAATCCGGTTTGAACCCGAAGTCGCGCTCGATTTCGGCCGCGATCCCCGGGCGAGCCTCGATCTGCGAGAGCTCGTAAACCGATTGGGCGTTGTCGGTGACCGGACCATAGCTGTCGACTGCAATGGTCACGGGGCCCATCCCCAAGAACCCGAACGCGACCAGGCCGAAGGCGAAGATGGGCGCCGCGAAGAGAAACTTCTCCGGCATGATCGAAAGCAGCCCGGGATTCTGCGAGAAGTGGTAGGAAGTGAACATCAGCAGCATGATCACGAGGCCCATCCAGAACGCGGAGAAGTTGCCCGCGACAAAGCCGGAGAGAATGTTCAGCGACGCGCCGCCATGTTTGGAGCAGTTGGTCACTTCTTTGACGTGGCGCGAATTCGTGCTGACGAAAACCTTCGTGAACTCGGGGATCAGTGCGCCGGCGACCGTTCCGCAGCTGATGATGACCGACAGCACCCACCATAGGTCGGCATGCAGTCCGCCCTGATGGGCGAGGAGGAAATAGGAGGCGGCGAACGTGATGCCGATCGAAACCGCCGAGGTGAGCCACACGAGGTGGGTCAGCGGCGCCTCGAAATCGAAATCCTTTTCTTTTCCGTATTTGGCGCTGCTCAGCGCCTCGTTCGCGAAGTAGGAGACCAACGAGGTCACAATCATCAGCGCGCGCATCACGAACAACCAAACGATGAGCGTTGCGCACGTGGCGGGATTTGCGGCCAGCGCGAGCGCGAGGAACGCGATCAATGCGACGCCGGTCACGCCGTAGGTCTCGAAGCCATCGGCCGTCGGCCCGACGCTGTCGCCGGCGTTGTCACCGGTGCAGTCCGCGATCACGCCTGGGTTCTTCGGGTCGTCTTCCGGCAGTTTGAAGACGATCTTCATCAGATCGGATCCGATATCCGCGATCTTGGTGAAAATGCCGCCGCAAATGCGCAGCACCGAGGCGCCGAGAGACTCGCCGATCGCAAACCCGATGAAGCAAGGTCCGACCAGGTCGCGCGGCAGGAACACCAGGATGCAGATCATGAAGAACAGCTCCACGCAGACGAGCAGCAGGCCGACGCTCATGCCGGAACGCAGCGGAATGCCGAGCGTGGCGAGCGGGTTGCCCTTCAGCGCGGAAAACGCCGTGCGTGAATTCGAGACGGTGTTGATCCGGATGCCGAACCACGCGACGCCGTACGAACCGAGGATACCCAGGATCGAGGCGAGCAAGATCACGAAGACGTGCCCGACCGAATTAGCTTCGAGGACCTTGAAGTAATAAAAAATGCATGCGGCGATGAGAACCCAAAGAATCGCGAGAAATTTTCCCTGGGTGAACAGGTACGTTTTGCACGTCTCCCAGATCGTATTCGAAACGCTTGCCATCGACGCGTGGACCTGCAGCGCCTTGGTTTGCTGATACTGGATCAGGCCGAAGACGGCGCCAACGAAGCAGAGCGCGATGCCGATATACATCAGCATTTCGCCGCTCACGCCTCCTAGGCCGTCGAATCGGACCTGGGTGAGGTCCGGAATTCGGATATCGGCTTCGCTGGCGCGAAGCATGGAGGGGACTGACGCAACCAACCCAGCTGCGCCTAGTTTCAGGCAATCGCGGAGGTTCATAGGAGTAAGTAGAATGGCGCGGACCACAGCGTCGCTGCGGGCCGATTTTATTTGGGCAAGGAGATGCGCGTTTTTGGCCGCGAGGCAAAGGGCGACCCAGCCAGTGCGAACGCGCGAGGATGCAGAAAAGTGCTACTAATCACGAAGGATTCAGGGCTTATCCGTCTCACTTGCTTCCCACGAAGACGGGCGAAGGTTCGCTCGACGGCAACGGAATTCACGCGCCAGCCGCAGGATCGGACTTTTCCGGTACGCCCAAGTCGGAGACCACCCGCTTGTGCCCACCGCTCGCTGCCGTCTTCGTCGCGGAACGCGTCAGCGTTTCGCCCAGCGCAGCGGGCTCCGCAAATCCTGCGCACGCACGAGGAGCGATTCAGCGTGTAACAGATCGTTACGGTGACCCGTCTACCCGGCATCGGCCTAAAGGTCAGCGCGCCATTCAAGGGCTCATCGCCGAGCACGCGGAAAAGAAGAATCCGGCCACATGCTTGATGTAGGGCGGCTGTTACAAGGCCGTTTGAGCGTCTGAAGGTCGCTTTCGGGCGAAGAATAGTGGCGGATGGGGTGGTTCTGCCGCCACTAAACCCAGAATTGTGGCGGCAGAGGCCAAAAATTGTGGCGGCAGAGCATGGCTCGCCAAGACCGAGCAATAGGCTGGAAGCGATCGTTTGCGTGATGGCAAACATCCGGCCGGTGCGACCTATATTGACGCCGCGGCGGCACTGGACCCGGTCCCGCCAATGCGAAACGTGCAGCGTTGGCTGAGTATGCTGGTGCGTCAAAAGCGCCTCGTGCGCATTGGCAGTACATCGGCGACCCCTACAAGCTGCCGGATTCGGTGCGGCCTCCACCGCCGTCATTTGGTTCGCCGGGCGCTGCAGCAACTGGTGACGCAACCGCTCGCGCAACGTGCGCCGGCTGATTATCGGCGTGTCGCGGTATCCTGGAGCGAGCGTCCTTCCTCCTGACGCATCTCCTGTATCTTTTGCCGTTCGAGCGCTGCAACGCGACGATGGCTTTGCTGACGATGAACGTGCCGCTGATTGGCGCGGGACTGCCGCCTGTGACCTGCGCCAGCGTGCCGCTGACCGACCTCCTCGCTGGCATCGGGGCGGTGCGGGAGTTGAACCGGACTGAACTCCTCCGTGACGCATTTTGTGCATCCGAGTGACGAAGGGGAAGCATCGTAGCGGAAGCCGTAAGGCTTTCGGTCAACTACGAAACGCTCATGCGTTCCGCTACGAAAAACGCCACTCCCTTTGTCTGTCGCGTTGATCGGTACCGCTACGCGCGTGCACCGTGGATGCGATCCCGTTCCCGCGAATGACGCGAATTAACGCGGATTCAGATCGATCCGTTGGAACGCTGATCGCAATCCGTCACGCCTGTGACGCGTCTAAGCTGCCCAGCGCGGAGTGTTATTTCGCTGCATTCCGGCGACGATAGGAGCGCCAGCCGAGGAAGCCCAAGCAGCCGGAAACGAAAATGAGGCCGTAGGTGCTCGGTTCCGGGGTGGGGCGGATTTCATGATCGTACCAACCTTGGCTCGTGTCGCCAACCCAGGTAGTTGTACTGCCGTAGGAGCCGCCGGGGTTCACGAAAGTGATTTGGGTCAATGGCGCCGAGGTATCCAAGGTGCCATTGCCGAGAGTGCGGAGCGTTGAATTGCCCAGCGTGCCCGTCACCTTCCACAAATCGGCCGTCGCGATGTTCGAGGTGCTGACCCAGTTGATGACTTGAATGTTCGCGCTCGAATTCGTGATTTTCAGCACGCCCGAGGTCAGCGTCGTGGTCGCCGAGTTACCGAAGTCGAGGATGGTGTCGCCCGTAATTTCCAAGGTGCCGATGCTGACGTTGCCGAGCAGATTCAGTCTCGCCGCGTTGCCCGACGTGCCGCCGATCTTGAGCGTGAGGCCGGCACCCGTATTGGCGGTATTGGTGGCGAAATTGAGCGTCGCATTGGCGCCGATTTGAATCGTGCCGAGACTCGAGGTATCGAGCGTATTGGCGGCCAAGGTGCCGGTGCCAGTGATGTTCAACGTGCCGCCGCTGGCGACCAATAGGGAGGTGCCGGTCGTGGACGTAAAGGTCGAGGCGTTGAGCGTATTGCTCGAGATCGTCATCGCGCCGCCGCTCAAGCTGACATTGCCCACCGTGCCGCCGCCGCTAATCGTGAGGCGGCCGTCCGCGCCGCTTGTCGTGCCGACCTTGGTGAGATTGAGCGTGCCGGACGTCGTCGTGATTGGGCCCGAGAAAGTGAGGCTGCCGTTTGTGCCTGCTACGGTCGAACCGCCGACGGTCAACGTGTTGCTGCCGGTGCTGGAAATATTGCCGGAGATCGTGAGCGCCGTGCCGCTATTCGACGTAAAGGTCGAGTTTCCGGTGACATTGACCGCGCCGTTGAAAAGATTGGTTCCGGCCGTATTGCGGAGCGCGCCGTTGCCGCCGACGCCCGTGCCCGAAACGCTGATGGTGCCGGCCTGGGTGGTAAGATTTCCATTCGCGGTGCTGTCGAAAGCGAGCGTGGCGCCGCTGGCGACGGTCGTCGTGTTGTTCGTCCCGAGCCCGGCATTGTTCTGTACGCTGACCGTGCCGCCGCTCGCGATGCTCAGGCCGCCGGTGTAGGAGTTGCCGCCGGCAAGCGTGAGCGTGCCGTTGCCAGTCTTGGCGACCCCGCCCGCGATTCCGCTGCCGATGCTGCTCGAGATTGTCGTATTGCCCGCGCCACCGATCGCCAGCGCTGCGCTCGGCGTGGTTGAGTTGATGCCGCCGCTTGAAATCGTCAGCGTGCCGGCGTCCGACTGGATGCGGGTTGTCGTCGACGAGAGCGTGATGCCGCCGGTCCAGATATTGTTTCCAGAAAGATTCTGCAGCGCGCCGTTTCCGAGGTAGCCTGTGCCTGCGAGCGTCAAGGCCTCGCCCGTAACCGTCAGACCGCCTTGGAGCTGCAAGGAGGCATTGGCCGAGACGCTCGTGCCCAACGACGTATTTCCGAGCGCCGTGTTGCTGCGGATATTGACGATGCCGGCCTGGATATCCGTCGCACCCACATAGGTGTTCGTTCCCGACAAAACCAGCGTGCCATTGCCAGCCTTGTGGATACTGGAGGTTCCAGTCGTGGTCGAGAGGTTCGCTGAAATGGTGAGATCGTCGCCCGCCGCGGTGGAATCGTTGACCGTCAAGATGTGATTGTCGCCGGCGACGCTGCCGAGCAGCGCTACTTTGCCGGAGATCGTTGCGCCATTCGCATTGTTCGTGGCGTCAAACGTAATGTCGTGATTCAACGTCAACGTGCCGGTGCCGGTAGTCACATTCGCGGTCGATCCGGATCCGCCCCCGCCGAGGTTCAAATTACCGAATGCGGTGGCGTTTAAATTGTTCAAGTTGAGCGTGCCCGAATAAATCGTGATAAGAGACGCGTTGTTTCGCGTCGGCAGGGCGTTCGCCATGCTCAGAACGAGGCTGCCGTTGGATGTGCCGCCTGCGGTGCCAATCGTCGTGTTGCCGTAATACCCGTCCATGCCGTCGTTCAAATAGGTGTACCCGAGAGTAAGGGTGCCGTTGCCGACGTGGCTGACGTTGAGCGCATACGCGCTCAAAAAGTCGCTGATCTTGGCGTTGACGGTGATTGAAGCCGAGCTGGCGGGATTGAAAGTCAGCGTCGTATTGCCCGTGGCGCCGCTCGCCAAATTGATCGTACCCGAAAGCGTCAAGCCGCCGGCGGTCGCGCCGATCGTGGTGTTTCCGGCGACCGTGATCGGACCGGCGAACGAATTCGTGCCGGAGATATTGTCGATGGCACCCGCACGCCCGGACGCTCCGGAACCGACGATCGAAACGACTTCCGCGGTGGAGTAGGTGACAGTATTCTGGAATCCAAGCGTTCCTCCGCTTGCTACCGTTGTGTTCCCCGTGGTGCTGCCGAGCGCGTTGTTGACGCCGGCGACGAGCGTGCCACCGGAAATTGCGATATTGCCGTTAAAGGTGGTATTTGAGCCTGTGAGCGTGAGGGTGCCGGTTCCCGTTTTCGTCAGGGAGCCGCTGCCGCTCAATGTGCCCGCATAGGCATCGCTGCCCGTATCGTTCACCGTGAACGAATGGCCGGTGGCAAGATTGATGACGCCGGCCGTGCCGTTAAGCGAACCGACCGTTTGCGCGGAATTGTTCAGATTCAACGCTCCGCCGTTCATCGTCAGCGCGCCGGTCGCGTTTCCGAGGGCCGCGCCGCTTGCCACGGTCAGCGTGCCGGCCGAAACGGTTGCGCCGCCCGTTTGAGTGTTGATGGCCGTCAGGGTCGTGTTGCCAGCGCCCGCTTGCGTGATCGAGCCGGTGCCGCTGATGAGGTTGGCGACCGTCAAGGCGGTGCTGCGGTTAAAAATGAGGCTGCCATTGTCCACCACCGCACCGGACCCAAGCGTGCCGGTTGTGCCGGCGTTGCCGATCTGCAGCACACCACCGCTGATCGTCGTCGTCCCGGCGTAAGTGTTGTTGCCGGTCAGGACGAGGGTGCCCGAATTTGCCTTCGTGAGTGCGCCGGACCCGATGATCGTGCCGGCGAACGAATCCGTCCCCGTATCGTTGACGGTAAGCGTATGGCCGCTCCCGAGATTCACGGAACCGCCGCTGCCGTTCAGCGACGAGACGGTCTGGGCGGTATTATTGAAATTCAACGTGCCGCTATTAACCGTGAGCGCTCCCGTTGCTGCCGCCAATGCGGCCCCGCTATTCACGGTCAAGGTGCCCGCCGAGAGAGTCGTGCCACCGGTGTAGGTGTTGACTCCGGAGAAAACGAGCGTGCCGGCGCCGGTCTTGGTGATGGATCCCGTCCCGCTTTGCCCGACGGCCCCGAGCGTCAATGTCACGGTCGCATTGCCGCCGCCGTTTGTATTGTTATCGACGTTGAAGGTGGCGCTACCCCCGAGCGTTGTGGCGCCAAACGTGACCCCCGCGGTGGCCGAGTTCGTGTTGACGTTGGCGCCTGCTCCGATGTTCAGGGTCTGGCTGCCGATGGAAAGTGTTCCGAGCGTATCGGTGATTCCCGCCGTCGCCGCCGTTGCCTTGTCCGACAAAATCGTCGAAGCACTGGCGCCGGTGACCACGATGTTATACGCATTGACGGAAGTGTCGGTGGCCAGATCGAGTGTGCCGCCGTTCAGTGTGATCGTGCCGGTGATGTTGCCGGCGCCGCTCGCGCTACCGAGCTTCAGCGTGCCTGACGTGACCGACGTGCCGCCGGCGTAGCTGTTGCTGCCAGACAATATTGTCGTGCCGCCGCCGATTTGGGTGACATCGCCGGAGCCGCTGATCGCGTTGGCCACCGTGAGCGTGCCCGTGCGGTTGAAAGCGATCGTGCCGTTATTCGTCACCGCTCCGGTACCGAGCGTGCCGGTGCCGCCCGCGGCCCCCACCTGCAGTATGCCATCGTTGATCGACGTCGTTCCGCTGTAGGTGTTGTTGCCCGAAAGAATCCACGTCCCGGTTCCGTCTTTCAGCAGCGAGGTGGTCCCCGATCCGTCGACGATGATGCCCGAAATCAAATTACCCGAATTGGAGCCTTGGAGGGTAAGCGTTTTGGCGCCAGCGCCGGTGGCGGTGAAGTTGCTGGTAAACGTGATCGCGCCGATTGCGCTGGTGGTATCGATCACGCCATTGCCGACGAGGTTCACGACGCGATTCGTGGTCTGCGACGTGGAGCCTGTGAACGCCAGCGTGCCGGTTGTCGTCGCGGTGCCGAGATCGATCGTGCCATTGGCGATCGAACTCGGGTTGCCGAGGCTGGTTGCGCCGCCCGTGACATTTCCTAGCGTCGACACGCTGATCGCGCCTTCTCGAATCGACGTTTTCCCGGTGTAGGTGTTCACGCCGCTGAGCGTCAACGTGCCGGCGCCGACTTTGACGAGCGTGCCGGTCTCGGAAATCACACCGGAAAAATTCGTCGAGGTATCGTTTGCGCCGACCGTCAACCCGGCACTGCCGAGGGTAATGTTGCCGGCTCCAGCGATCGAACCGACCGTTTCCGAGAAGCCGTTGAGATCGAAGGTTCCTCCATTGACGATGACGGCCGTGGAGTCGCTGAGCCGTTCGCTGGCACCGATGCGGAGCGTGCCTCCATTGATCGTCGTGTTGCCGGAGTAGGTGTTGGCGCCGCTCAAAGTCAGGATGCCCGTCCCGGCTTTCGTTACGTCACCCGCGCCGGAGATCACCCCCGAGAAGGTCGTCGAGGAATTATTGCCGCCCGCTGCGAGCGTGCCGGAGCCGAGCGTGATAGCGCCGCTGCCCGCGATCGATCCGACGGTCTCGGTGAAGCCGTTGACGTCGAACGTGGCGCCGGTCGAAATCGTGATCGCCGTCGAGTCGCTTAAACTCTCGTTCGCGCCAATTCGCATTCCGCCCGCCGTAATATTGGTCGCGCCGGTGTAAGTGTTCGCTCCGGCGATTGTCCAGGTCCCCGTGCCATTCTTGGTGATGCTGCCGTTGCCGGAGATGACGCCGGAAAAGGTGAGCGAAAGACTGCTATTTCCAACCGTCAGCCCACCTCCGCCGAGCAGCACCTGTCCAAAACCGCCGGTGGTGAGCGCGCCGTCACCAAGGCCGCCGATGCCGTCGGTTAGGCCGTTTATATCAAAGGTGCCGTTGTTGTTCAGATAAACGACGGCGCTGTTCGCGAGCTGATTGCTCGTCGACAAATACTTCACGGTCGCCGAGTTGGTGCCATCGCCGATGATAATATCGCCCGGGCCGGTGGCGTCGCGGCCGGATTTTTTGTCGAGCAACAAGATGCCCGAGTTGATCGTCGTGCTGCCGCTGTAGGTGTTCTTGTTGTTGCCGTCGAAAAGCCAGGTGCCGGAGCCATTCTTCACGACGTTGGTGATCTCGCCCGTGCCGGTGTTATAGTCAGCAATAACGCTATTGAACGCGTTCTGTCCGGTATTGCTACCCGTGAGGGTCAAGGTGCGGGACCCGCCGCCGGAGAAGGTGATGGTTGCGCCACTGGTGAACCCGATGGTTGCGGCGGCGCTCGTTCCGGACGCATCGATCGTGCCGCCGTTGCTGGTAAGCACCGGAACTTTCGAGGTCGTGGTTGCACTGGTGCCGGCGTATTGCAACGTGCCGCCATCGAGCGTCAGCGCTCCGGAACCCAGCGAGGCCACCTGCGTGATCGACAGTGTGCCGTTGCTGACGGTAGCGCCGCCGCTGAAGCCGTTCGATGCCGAGAGCGTAACCGTGCCGCTGCCAACTTTGGTTACGCCGCCCGTGCCGCCAATTGCGCCGCTGAATGTGATATTGGAGTTTCCCGCGGCCGTGAGCTCAGCCGCCTTATTGAGCGTGATAGCACCGGAAAACGTCCCCGTACCAGAGGCAATATTGCCGCCGAGCGTCGGCGTCCCGGTGCCGGAATTGGCGACCGTGAACGCGCGGTTTACGGTGACACCGCTGCTCCCGATCAACACCGCGGTGTCGTTCGCGCCGGTATTGGCATTGTTGAGCACTATTGCGGAGGTCGTATTCCCGAGCGCACCAGCCGCCCCGCTGGGCGCGTTGGCGTTGATCTGCAGCGTGCCTTGGCTGACGGTCGTTGTTCCGGTGTACGTGTTCGTGCCTGACACGACCATCGTTCCGGTGCCGGACTTGATGATGCCGGTGGTTCCGGAAATGACACCGCTTACCGTCAAATCCGCGTTCGCAGCCGCGCTGTCGCCGATGTTGAAGGTACGGTTCGCTGCACCAAGGGCGAGATTACTGGAAATAGTTGCGCCATTGGCGCCGGTCGAGCCGTCGTACGTGACATTGCCGCCCAGAGTCAGCGTGCCGGAACCCGTGATGGCAGCAGTTGTGCCGCTGGCGCCACCCCCCACGTTCAATGCGCCGATCGTATCGCTGTTCGCGCCGAGCGCCAATGTGCCACCGTAAATCGTGACCGTATTTCCGGGAAGGACGTTCGATGCGCCAAGCGTGAGCGTGCCGCCACTTGCTCCATTCGCCGTGCCAATGGTCGTGGTGCCATACGCGTTGCTCGTATTCGAGAGGACGAGATTGCCTGCGCCGGTTTTGATCAATCCGCCGGTACCTGTGATTGCGCCGGTAACAGTCAGGTCATTGGCGGCGGCCGAGCTGTCGCCGATATTGAATGTACGATTAACGGCGCCGAGCGCGACGGTGCTGGCGATGGTAGCCCCATTGGGATTATTCGTGGCGTCGTACGTTAAATTGCCGCCGAGCGTCAGAGTCCCGGTGCCGGTAATCGATGCGGTTGTGCCGCTCGCGCCGCCGCCCATCGTGAGCGAGCTCACCGTGTCGCTGTTCGTGCCCATCGAGAGCGTGCCGGCGTAGATATTGAGCGCTCCGGGCAGCACGTTCGACGTGCCCAGGGCGAGCGTTCCGCCGCTGCTTCCGCCAGCGGTGCCAATATTCGTCGTGCCAAAACTGTTCGTCGTGCTCCCGAGCGTCAGCGTGCCGGTCCCCGTTTTTGTGACGCTAAACGCCGCGCCGGTGATGGCAGCGTTGATCGTGGCGTTGTTGCCGTTGGTGTTGATCGTGGCGTTTTGCGACAGCGCGAGCGAACCGGTGCCGCCGATGGTCACGGTTCCTTCCTCGAACGTCAGTCCCCCAACGTTTGATATCGCGCCACTCGTCGTAACCGTGAAGGACCCAGTTGCGTTCGTCCCTGCTGAGAATACCGCCACGGAATTCGCGCCGGTCGCGAACGTATTCCATTTTCCCGTTGTAGCCGTACCCGCCGAGTTATTCGACCAAGCCGTAGTCGTACCGTTATCCCATGTGCCGCCGGCGGTTCCCGTCCCGCCGGTGAGGGCATTGGTATCCCAGTAAACGAGCGTTTGGGCAGCGAGCGGTACGGACAAAAGCGCCGTTAGCGCACAGATGAGGCCAACCGAGAGGTTCCGGCCGACTCGCGACTTAACATCGCTTGCTGTATCCACGGCCGTAGCACGGGCAATCAGCCCGCCTGCGAAATGGATCATACGGCGCAGCGAAGACATGGGGAACGGGCCTATGCAATATATCGGCACGTTCCGGTCAACTGTTATTTGGGGGGTTCACCCTAGGGGAAGGGGCCCCGATTTTATCGGATTCGAAAGACGTACCGAGGGTAATACGTAGTAACACTTAGCTGTTCGCGGATATTACCCGACCAGGTGTTTTCGTTCGACAGAAGTAAGGTTAAAACCCTAGCTGGCCAATACTCCCTGCAGAATACTACCCTAAGCTTAGCTTCGACGTTTCATGAAAGCCTTACTTCCTCCCTCCGTCCTCACGCGTTGGTTCACCCTCTTTTGTTTGCTCGCCGGGATGGCGGTCTCGGAGAGCCGCGCCGTTGGCCTCGTCAACGTGGTGCGGTATGACCCGCTTTCCCAAGGGGTCTCGATCACTTTGCCGACGACGTTCACTTATGTGCTGAACGTCACGGCTCCGCTCGCAGTCACGGACTTTCCATTGACCGTCAACGTCCGGAAAGTGGCGACCTATTTCCCGCTGGGCGACGCGAATACGGCGCTCAGCTACATTCGGCTATCGACAGACACCCTCACGTTTACCAGTGCCGGCCAAACGCTCCCCATCACCGTAACGGCGGATTTTCCGGTCACGGCGCTTTCGTATGACGTCCCCGCTGGAGCGTATACGTATCAGATTTATACCGACGGCTGGCCGGCCTTGATGATCGATAATGGCGCAACGATCAACTCGAGTGTCTCCCTACCCGTTACCACCATCGGTAACCCGCCGACCATTGCGATCGATACGCCGGCCGATGGAAGCAGCTTCGTGTTCGCGCCGAATCAGCTCCCGGCGCAAATCACGTTTCACTATTCCGCGTCTACCGACCTCACTAGCCCGTTGATCACGAACGTCAGCGCGATGTTCGGCACCGCCGATGGCATGGTCGATATACCGGTCTCGGCGACGTTGGGGTTAATGGATGTCGCGGGGACTGGCACCTTCACCGTCACTGCGCCGGGCACTTACCTTTTGCAGGCCAGCGCGACTAATCTCATGGGCACCGCGACCGACACGAATACCTATGTCGTCACGGTGACAGCTCCTCCTCCGACGGTCGCCATTGCGAGCCCGACGCCGGGATCCACTTACACTTACCGTCTCGGGGATCCGGCGACGGTGGTCCCGCTCAATTTCACGGCGAAGAGCAGCTATGGTGGCATTCGCACGCTGACCGTAGACGTGGATGGCAATGACGTTCCGTTCAATGCTTCAGGCATCGGGACGTTGACGGCGACCGGCTCCATTCTGCTTCCGTATGCCGCGGCGGGCGCGCACTCGGTGACTGTCACCACGACGGACGATAACGGCTCCGCGTCGGCGCAGACCAATTTCACGATCGGAATCATCGAACCGCTGCCGGCGGTCAGTATCACGACGCCGACGCCGAATCAGGTGTTCACGATTCCGACGGGATCGACGACGATGTCGATTGGCTATTCGTTCACGACGACCGTCAACAACGGTTTCAACGTCGACACGGTCAGCGCCGCACTCGGCAATACCGTGTTGAATCCCACGACGACGGGACTGGGAACGCCAAAGGCGGTGAGCACCGGTACCATGATCCTCGGCCCTGGAACATACACCCTGACTGCCAACGGTGGCAGCACTGGCCGTTCGGCGACGGCGTCCGTTTCGTTCACCGTAAAGAATGCCGCTTTGCCGCCGAGTGTCGTCATCAATACTCCCGCCGTCGGCTATACTCAGGCGATCGTTCCGGGTACGACCGCGAACATCCCGCTTACATTTACCGGTACGAGTAACACGAGCGGCGCGGTTATTTATCAATTGACCGCCACGCTCGACGGCACGGCCCTCACGGTTTCGCCGTCCGGCCTTTGGACTTCCACCGCCACCGGTTCCAGCAACATGGCCGTCACGACCGCCGGCACCCATCACATCGTGGTGACCGCGAAAGATATTTTTGGCACCGCGACGGCTACGCGTGACTTTACGATCACCTTTGTTGCCTCGCATCGCGCGAGTGGCACGGTGTTCTTCGATTTGGACGGTAATGGGGCTCAAAACGGGGCGGACTTCGGGTTGGCATTCGTGTCAGTGAAGTTGCTGAACTCGGCGGGCCAAGTCGTCGGTTCGACGGTCACCGATGCCGCCGGCGCATATACGTTCGCGGGAGTCTACCCTGGTACATATTCCGTCAGTACGACCGCCGTGAACGGCCTGATCGCGACTACGGCGACGGTTCGCAGCTTCACGATGGGGGCGGCCGACGTGAGCGTTGCGCCGATCGGCTATCGGTTGAATTTCTGCGCGCTGCGATGCATGACGGCGGATGGATATACGATCGGCTACTGGAAAAATAACGTCGACAAGGCTATCGCCGGCAAAACGAGCGGCATCCAGGTGAGCGCGGCCAAGATCACCCAATACACCAAGAATATCGCGCAGTTCGCTCTCGCACCGTTCGACGGGATGACGATGAAGAACGCCACCAAGATCATGGGTTCGACGAGCTCCAGCCCTGCCGACTTGTTGGCGAAGCAGTTGCTCGCCTCGGAATACAATTATCAAAACGGTGCTTATCTGAGCGGCAACGCGACCTTGACGTTTGCTTTCGTCGCTTGGGGTGAAGCCGTCCTCCAGAACTCCAGCTCGTTCTCGAGCTCCTATGTTATTTGGGTTAAGGATTGGTTCGACGCCTACAATAACAGCCATGGCGGCATCGTGGCCGGTCCGTTGCCCTAATCGCGACTGAGCATCTCATTGGAAGCCGGGCGGAACTGCCCGGCTTCTTTGCGTGATGCGTTCAATAATTCCGGCTGGCGGCAACGACCATCATCAAATTTAGCCTCTCGATCGACCCGTCGGTATAAACGACGTAAGTCGAAAAATGGGGAAGTTGCGCTGGTGCCCGGGGCGGGGCTCGAACCCGCACGTCCTTTCGGACAAGGGATTTTAAGTCCCCAGCGTCTGCCATTCCGCCACCCGGGCCGTCGCGCCGATAGGAATGCCACTGATCGTTATAAGATCGTCGAGCTAAAAACCGCGCCGATGGTTGGCGCGAGATCGCATGCCGCGTGGCAGCGGCGCTTGCACGTGGCACTTAAGCGTGGCGCGTGGAGTAGTTGGATTTCTGTCCGCGGCTATCACATTCCGACCAAACCGCGGGTATTTCGCGGTTCCGCATTGCGCGGGCCGACGTTTGCGAGGTATCGGACTCCTCATGGACGCACGCGAACCTACCGCTCAGCGGAGCCGAGCGTTGGTGGCGCAGCTCAAGCGCTCGCAGCTCTACCGCGATTACGAGCAGGCATTTCGCGACACGACGGGGCTGCCGATCGCGTTGCGGCCGATCGAAGCCTTCGATTTGCCGCACCATGGCGATCCGAAGGAGAGTCCGTTTTGCGCGTTGATGGCGTCGAGCAACCATTCATGCGCCGCGTGCTTGCAGCTGCAGAAGAAAGTGGAGGAGGAGGCGCGGCTTGCGCCGAAGACCCTCAAATGTTTTGCCGGCATGTGCGATTCCGCTGTGCCGGTGCGCGTGGGCGAAAACCTCGTGGCCTTCCTGCAAACCGGCCAGATCATGCTGCAGTCGCCGAGCCAGGATCAGTTCGATCGTACGACGCGCGCGCTCCTGAAGTTTGGCAGCGATGTCGACCTCACGCAGCTGGAGGAAGCGTATTTTCAGACCCGCGTCGTCACGAAAAAACAGTACGAGTCGATCCTGCGTTTGCTGACGATTTTCGCGCAGCATTTGTCGGGCTTGAGCAACGAACTGATGGTCAAGGAAGCGGCGTCGGAATCGCCCCCGGTGACCAAGGCGCGCCTTTTCATCGCGGAACATCAAGCCGAAGAGCTGTCGCTGGCGCAAGTCGCGCAGTGTGTGAACATGAGCGCGTTCTACTTCTGCAAGATGTTCAAGAAGGCGACCGGCATGACCTTCACCGATTACCTAGCTCGTGTGCGCGTCGAGAAGGTGAAGAATCTCCTCCTCAATCCGCACAAGCGCGTAAGCGAGGCGGCCTACGAGGCGGGCTTTCAATCGCTGTCGCAGTTCAACCGCGTGTTCCGGCGCATTGTCGGCGAATCGCCCTCCGCTTACCGCGATCGGTTGCACGGCGCAGGCAGAACGCGGGTCTGATTGGCCGGCGCACGGAGCGCTGAGGCCGCGGGCAAGCTCGGGCGGAACTGGCAGAGGGAGCAAAACGCGTCGATCTCGCGCCGCGCGATTTCGCGCACCGCTCGCTTCAGCTCGGCAAACGCATCGTCGCGCTGCACCGGGTCGATCGTCGACGCCCCGGCTTGCTCGAGAATGAGCGCCTCCTCGATCGCTTGCTCGCCCGCGGCGAAATAGGCGAGGAGCGGATTCCGCCCGCACGGGCAATTGGCTTTCGTCGCGGCGTCGTCGGCGACCAGCCCATGCAGGTGTCGCCCTTGCAGCGGCCGCAACGTCGCGAAGCACTCTTCCAGCGTCCAGTTGATCATGAACACAAGGGCATCGGGATTGGCCAGCGGCGTGTTCACCTTTTCGATCCGCAACAGCGCTTCCCATCGCGCATGAATCTCCGCGCGTCTGGCACGTAGCGCCCGCACGAGTTCGTCCTGCATGAACGCATAATAGGCGCGCGCTTGCCCTTCAGCTCCGCGGCGTTTGGCCAAGCGTGCGCATGGGTTGGCTGTGCGCTTTTTGGCTCCGCCAAGAAATGCATAGCCCTTGGCAACGACTGCGGAGTGAGGGCCGGAGGCGCGGCCTATAGTTGCGCCGCTCAATCAACCCGTTCTCACCATGCCCGTCGTACCACTGACCCTGACGATCAGCCTGTGCCTGGTCTTCACCTTTATCGTCTTTTTCCTCCGCGAACACGCGCGGGGACGCATCAGCAGCGCCGAGCGCGATTCGCTCCTACCGCTGGCCGAAGAAAACGGGCGTCTGGCGCGCATCGCCGTGCCGGTCGAGGCCCGTGGCGTCACGCGCGAGCGGCGCGACCCCGACGACCTGCACATCGGCGCTTAAGCGCGATGTGTTTTTCGGTTTCCCGTTTCCCGCGTTCCCAACATGTCCGATCGCAAAATCGTCCTTGAATTCAACGACAAGGTTGTCCGCCAGTTCGTCGTCGCCACCATCGTGTGGGCCGTGGTGGGCATGCTCGCCGGCGTCTTTGTCGCCTCCCAGCTCAACTTCTGGCAGCTCAACTTCAACACCGCGTGGTTGACGTTCGGCCGGCTGCGGCCGCTGCATACGAACGCGGTCATTTTCGCGTTTGTCGGCAACATGATGTTCGCCGGCATCTACTACTCGACGCAGCGCCTGGTTAAGGCGCGCCTCGCCAGCGATTTTCTCTCGCAACTACACTTCTGGGGCTGGCAGGCGATCATCGTCTCCGCGGCGATCACGCTGCCGCTCGGTCTTACGCGCGGGAAGGAATACGCCGAGCTGATTTGGCCGATCAACATCGCGGTCGCCTTCATCTGGGTGGTCTTCGCGGTGAATTTCTTCTGGACGCTCGCCCGTCGCCGCGAGCCGAGCTTGTACGTCGCGATCTGGTTCTACATCGCGACGATCATCACCGTGGCGATGCTTTACATCGTCAACCACCTCTCGATCCCGACGAGCTTCACGCACAGCTATCCGCTCTTCGGCGGCGTGCAGGACGCGCTGGTGCAATGGTGGTACGGGCACAACGCCGTAGCGTTCTTCCTGACGACGCCGATCCTCGGCATCATGTACTACTTCATCCCGAAGGCAGCGGAGCGGCCTGTGTACTCCTATCGCCTCTCGGTGATTCACTTTTGGTCGCTCGTTTTCGTGTACATCTGGGCGGGACCGCATCACCTGCTGAATACAGCGCTGCCGAGCTGGCTGCAGACGCTCGGCATGACGTTCTCGCTCATGCTTTGGGCGCCGTCATGGGGTGGCATGCTGAACGGCCTCCTCACCTTGCGCGGCGCCTGGCACAAGGTGCTGGCCGACCCGGTGCTGAAATTCATGGCGGCAGCCGTGACATTTTACGGCATGGCGACGTTCGAAGGCCCCTTGCTTGCGATCAAATCGGTGAATGCGCTCGGGCACTATACCGATTGGATCATCGCGCACGTGCATGCGGGCGCCCTCGGTTGGAACGGCTTCATGGCGGCGGGCATGATCTATTGGCTCGTCCCGCGGCTTTGGAACAAGCCGCTCCATTCCGTCTCGCTCGCCAATCTCCATTTCTGGCTCGGTACGATCGGCATCCTTTTCTACGTCGCGGCGATGTGGACCAGCGGCATCACGCAAGGCTACATGCTGGGCGCGACCTCCGAGCATGGCACGGTGCTGGCGTATCCTAACTTCTTGGATACGGTCACCACCATCAAGCCGATGATGCTGATGCGCGTGATCGGCGGCGGCTTGTACCTCGGCGGCTTTATATTGCTCGGCTACAACGTGTGGAAATCCGTGCGTGGCGCGCAGCCGGTCAATGGCACGATCGAAGTCTTCGCGGATGACGAGGCGCATGCCGCGGCTGACGAAAAGCTCGGCGTGCTTGGGACGGTGCTGAGTCCGCCGGTGCTGTTTTCCGTGCTCGGCGTCGGTTTCGCGTGCGTTTGGATGTTTAGCGCCGACATCCTGAGCATCGTGGGCCTGATCGGGCTCATCGTATCCGTGGTCTTGGGGTACGCGCATTTTGAGTCGCGCGGCAAAGTGTGGGCCGGTTGGTACGACCGTCTGCTGGTGAACACGGCGCCGTTCACGATCTTGACCTTTGTCGCCGTCGTCGCGGGCGGCGCGATTCAAATCATCCCGACCGTCATCGCGCACAAGGCCGCGAACGTCGAGGATCGACGCCAGATTCCGTATACGCCGCTCGAACTGGCTGGCCGCGATATTTACGTGCGGGAAGGCTGTTACGTCTGTCATTCGCAGATGATCCGCACGCTGGTGCCGGACGTGCTGCGATATGGCCGAGCCAACGAGCAAAACGACTATTCGCGCCTCGGAGAGTCGATTTACGACCATCCTTATCAATGGGGATCGAAGCGCACCGGTCCGGACCTCGCGCACGTAGGCGGAAAATATCCGAACGTTTGGCATCTCCAGCACATGGAGAATCCGCGGATTTCCCCGGGCTCGATCATGCCGGCTTATCCTTGGCTCCTCGCCAGCGATCTCGACGCCACCGCACTGCCGCGGAAGATCGCCGTGCAGCGGCAATTGGGCGTCCCGTATCCGAATTGGACGCCGGAGCAGATCACGGCAAACGTCGTCCAGCAATCGAAGGCGATCGCGGAGGATCTGCGCACGGCGGGAGCCTATGTGGCGCCGGAGAAGGAGATCATCGCGCTGATCGCCTACCTTCAACACCTCGGCACCTATGAAAAGGTCGGCGGCAATCTCGCTCGTCCTGTGGTCGCCGGCACTCCGTAGGTCGGTCATCACTCTCTCACCACTCACGTTGTTCTCCCATGTTTCGCCGTCTCGTCTTTGAGGATTCAGCCGCGCTCTTCACGATCGTCGCTTTCATCACCGCGCTTTCGATCTTCGTCACGATCTCCTGGCGCGCGTTGCGCATGAAGCGATCGCAGGTCGAGCGGTTCGAGAATCTGCCTTTCGCCACTTCGACGCCCGTTTCCCATGACGCCCATGACGCCGACCCCGCCGCCTGACGATAAGCTCCGTCCGCACGTCTACGACGGCATTCAGGAGTACGACAAGCGCCTGCCGAATTGGTGGCTGTACACGTTGTACATCACCATCGTGTTTTGGGTCGGCTACTGGGCGTACTACGAGTGGTTGAGTGCGGGTCCCTCGGACACGCAACGCGTGGCGGTTGCCCTCGCCAAAATCGAGACGGACAAGCTCGCTTCGAACGCAAAGCTCGACGATGCGACGCTGTGGCAGATGAGCCGGAGCACGGCCTTCGTCGAAGCCGGTAAGGCGACGTTCGCGGCCAACTGCGTCGCGTGTCACCTCGCGAGCATGCGGGGCAAGACCGAAATGCCGAGCGCGATTGGGCCGGATTTAACGGATACGACCTGGATGCATGGCGGTCGCCCGATCGATATTTATAACACCGTCACGAATGGCGTGCTCGTCAAAGGCATGCCGACGTGGGGGCCTGTTCTGGGCTCGAAAAAGATCAGCGAAGTCGTGGCCTACGTGCTGAGCAAACATCAGGAAGGCGAGCCGATCGTGCCCGATCCGGCCGCCGCGCCGCCGGTCGCGAAATCGCCGTAGCGACCATTCCCAAGTCGCGGCACCAATCCCAGCGCCGCCACGTCACGTCGTTCCCATGCCTGCACCCACACTCGATCGCCCAACCCGCGATACGGTCACGACCATTCGTTCGGACGGCTCGCGGTCCTTCCTGTTTCCCGCGGATGCACGTGGACGCTTCACGCGCGTGCGCCGCACCTCGGCTTTGCTGCTGATCGGGTGCTACGCATTGCTGCCTTGGATCCAGATCAATGGCTATCCGGCGGTTTTCTTCGATCTTGCGGAGCAGCGGTTCCATTTGTTCGGCCTGATCTTTGCCGCCCAGGACATGTGGCTCCTGTTCTTCGTCATCACCGGCGTCGGCTTCTCGCTCTTTTTCGTCACCGCGTTGCTCGGTCGAATTTGGTGCGGGTGGGCTTGTCCGCAAACCGTGTTCCTCGATCACGTCTACCGCCGAGTCGAACGATGGATCGATGGTGACGCGGTCCAACGCCGCAAACTCCATGCCGCGCCGTTTTCAGCGCAGAAGGTACTGAAACGGACACTCAAGCATGGGCTGTACGTCATCATTTCTGCAGCGATCATGCACCTGTTCCTGGCGTATTTCGTTTCGCTGCCGCAAGTCTGGGCGATGATGACGGCCGCGCCGGCGGAGCATTGGGGCGCTTTCGCCTTCATGGCTATTTCAACGGCGGTGCTGTATTTCAATTACGCCTGGTTTCGAGAGCAGATGTGCATCGTGCTTTGCCCCTACGGGCGGATGCAATCCGCGCTCACCGACGCCGATTCGCTCGTCATCGGGTATGATGTCCTGCGCGGCGAGCCACGCGGAAAAGCGCGGGCCGATGCCCCAAAAGGAGATTGCGTCGACTGCGCGCGTTGCGTCCAGGTTTGCCCGGCCGGCATCGACATTCGCCAAGGACTCCAAATGGAATGCATCGGCTGCACGGCGTGCATCGACGCGTGTGACGATGTGATGACGCGGCTCGGCCGGCCGCGCGGATTGATCCGATATGACTCCCAAGCCGGATTTGCGCGCCGCAGAACGCGCTGGGTGCGGCCGCGAACCGTCATGTATTTCGTGCTGTTGATGATTGGCGCCGCGGTCGGGGCATGGGCGCTTTCCACCGTCAAGCCGGCCGCCTTTGGTATCACCCGCATGACCGGCGCGCCGTACATCGTCGATGCGACGACCGTTCGAAACCAATTTCTCGTACGCGTCGTAAACAAGCACAACCTCCCGGCTCGTTTCATCGTGCGAATCGATCGCACCTCGAAGGCGGCGCATCAGCTTGGGTTCGACGGCGAGGTCGAGGTCGGACC
>CBINOT010000109.1:0-20497 GCA_966252355.1 uncultured Opitutus sp.
TCGCCAGTCCCAGGCCACGATGACGGCGCGGGTATAGTAACCGCGACAGAAGATCGCGCTGGGGCGCGTGCCGTCGACATAGGCCACGCCAGCGAGAAAACGGTCGACGCGATTGCCGTACGTGTCGCCCCAGTCGCCCACAGTGCCGCGCGCGGGAACGTAATTCGTCGTGGCCATTGCGGCGCCGGTTTGCCCGTTGAAGACGGTGAGATACTCGGGCCCTGAAAGAACGTAGCCGCTGGAGTTGCGATAGTCGGCGCTGCTGCTGCCGATCACCACGCCCTTGCCGTCTTTCGTGCCGTCGGCGGTCTTGCACATCATCTCCGCCTTCCCGTCCCCGTCAAAGTCGTACACCATGAATTGCGTGTAGTGCGAGCCGGCGCGGATGTTGCGGCCCAGATCGATCCGCCACAGTCGAGTGCCATTGAGCTTGTACGCATCGATGAAGACGTTGCCGGTGTAGCCGGATTGGGAATTGTCATGTGCATTTGACGGATCCCATTTCAGGATGATCTCGTACTCGCCATCGCCATCGAGGTCCGCGGCGCTGCAATCGCCCGGCGAATAGGTGTAAGCGAATCCATCGGGTGAAGTATCGCCGGCTGGTTGTTGCAGTGGGACGCGCAGGTATTGCTGCGTGGGGGCGTCTGCGGCCAAGGTGTACCCAGCGCTGGCTGCTTGCTCGACCCCGTTGAGCACGGGACGAACGGTGTACGTGTTAGCCACACTCAGATTCGCGCCAGTATCGACGAGGTTCGTCGAGTTGGTGATCGGCGACGCGTTCACTTTCGTCGAGCCCCGATAGACGTTATAGGAGATCGAGCTCGAATCGAGGCCGAGCTGTCGCCAGCCGACGTAGACCGAGCTAGTGCCCGTCCGCATGGCGATGACGCCGCGACCGAGATTTTCCATTTGATAAGGCGCCGCCGACAAAGCGAGCGGCAGCGCGAGCGCCGCGAGGGCGCGCATGAGAATTCGTTTCATACTGGATTGGGGTTCGGGAGGATTGAGGCGGAAATGCGATCCAAAAACGGATGCATGCGGTGACTCAGGAGCTGGTGAAAAAACTGCGCACGACCACCGACAGCTGGTTGTGACGGTGCCAAGGTAAGTCGCCGCTGGAGAGGGGAGGCCCTGATATTACCCCATTGGAGCGCGGTATTGGTATCGCGAGAACTCGCGATACGGGGCTCCGCCGTCCCCGCCGCCGGTGCCCGCGCCCGGTTTCCCTCCCAAATTCGTGGTCTCCTGCGCTGCGGCGAGCCTTAGCGGCGACGCAAATGCCTGCTGACGGCTTCCGTCCGGGAGCGCACGTGCAGCTTCTCGTAGATGTGTCGAATGTGCGTGTTCACCGTCGCGTACGAAATTTTCATGGAGTCGGCGATCTCCTTATAGAGAAAGCCGCGCGAGAGGTATTCTAGCACCTCGGCTTCGCGTGTGCTCAACTTTCCGATGGCCGAATCCGTCGCCGCGGGCTGTTGAAACGACTGGACGATCTTGCGGGCGATTTGGCTCGTCATGGGAGAGCCGCCGGCGTGCACGTCTCGGATTGCGGCGATCAGATCGGATGGCGCCGAGCGCTTGAGCAGGTAGCCAGTCGCGCCGGCTTTCAACGCGCTTAAGATCAGATCGCTGTCTTCGTACACGGTCAGCATCACGAACTGCGAGTCGCGTATAATTTCCTTCAGTCGTTGCACGCCGGCAACCCCGCTCATGCCCGGCAGGTTTATATCCATGAGCACAACGTTCGGCTTCACGGCCGGGAGCTGCGCGATCGCTTCCTCGGCCGAGCCGTGTTGGCTGATGCAGCGACAATCTCCAGCTGTATCGACCAGCTGGGCGAATGCGTCCCGCGCCTGCGGGTCGTCCTCGACGATAGAAACCGTGATCGGCATGATTCTTAGGACGGCGTGCGCGCCTCGGTGATAGGGACGACGAGCTCCACGACGGTGCCTTGACCATTCGGTCCCGCGCTAATCCGGCACGTCCCGTCGATCGCGGCCATGCGTTGGTGAAGATTGTCCACACCGTTCCCCGAGGCGATACGTCCCGATGCAGGCTCGGCCGCATCGCGGGGCCGAAAGCCGCGGCCATCGTCCTCTACCGTGAACACCAAGCGGCGGTTCTCGTATTTGACACGGAGCCGAACTTCCGAAGCCCCGGCGTGCTTGAGGATGTTATTGAGGATCTCTTTCAGCGCGACGAAGACGTTATGTCGGACCTCCGCGGAAATGGCAGCGGCCGGCACTTGCGACGGCATCTCCAGGCGGCACTTCAACTGTACGCTGCGCAAGTATTCCGACGCGAAGCCACCCACATAGCTAATCAGGCTCTCCAGCGTGTCATTTTTCGGATTAACCGCCCAAACGATCTCGTCCATCGCGCGGGTCAAAGACTGGGCGGTCGTGGAGATACGACGTGAATGAGCGTCGATCTCCGCGGCTGGGCTGTGGCGTAGCAGCTCGCTGAAAAGAGAGATCTGGGTCAGTCCGGCCCCGAGATCGTCGTGGATGTCGCGGGCGATCCGAGCCCGATCCTGTTCGATCGCGCGCTGACGTTCCACGAGTTCGAGGCGACGCTGCA
Organism: uncultured Opitutus sp.; assembly: GCA_966252355.1. Classification (GTDB taxonomy): domain Bacteria; phylum Verrucomicrobiota; class Verrucomicrobiia; order Opitutales; family Opitutaceae; genus ER46. The sequence continues at coordinate 2,584 of CBINOT010000109.1, forward strand.
GCCGGCCGGTGGAAACGCGATACACGGCACCCGTTACGGCGGCGAAGGAGACCACCGTCAAACCGGCGAGAAACCACCACGTCTGCCAAAAATGCGGTTGCACGTTCAGCACGATCGTGGCGGCGCTTTCATTCCACATTCCATCGGAGTTGCACGCGGAAAGTTGAAACCGGTAAGTGCCGGGTCGCAGATGGCTGTACGGCGCGAACCGCCGCCGGCCCACTTCGTTCCATTGCGTTTCGAGCCCTTGCAGACGATAGCGGAAACGGACCTGGTCGGGCGACGCGAAGCATAATCCCGTATACTGGATTTCGACGTGTTGTGCACCGGGATAGATCTCGACTGCGCCGGTGGCGGTCGCGATCGAGGCCCGCCGTCCCCCGTCGACGGTGACATCTTCGATGAGGACGTCGGGAGGGGCCGGATTTGCCGCGAGTTTGGCTGGGTCGATAAACGCGACACCGGCGGCAGTGGCGAACCAGAGAACGCCTGCGCGGGTCCGCCAGGCGGACGGTTGGTAACCGGTCGTCGATTCGACAGACGGCAAACCGTCATGGCGGCCGAAGACCAGAGCGGGAAGGGTGGTGATCGCGCCGGCGTCAAACTGCCGCACCGAATCCTTGCGCAGGCGGAAAACGCCTTCATGCGATCCAATCCACAGGCCGCCGCGTCGATCGTCGAGGATTTGGCCGACCACGTCGTCGGGAAGCCCGGCCGCTTTTGTGTATCGAGTGACCGTGGACTCCGTCAGGTGGAGAAGCCCGCCGCCGAATGTGCCGATCCACAGCGTGCCGTCGGAATCAGGCTGAATCGCGCAGATTGGCGCGGGCGCTGCGGTCGCGATTACCGAGTTTGGCTTAAACTCCCGGCCATCGTAGCGGTACAGAGCGCCGCTGCCGAGGCCCACCCATATGCCGCCGTCGGGCGCTTCGGCGAGGGCGCGCACCTCCGGATGTTCGACGCCGGGAAGCGTTTCGAAGCGCTCTAACGTATCGTCGGTGACCATGCATACCTGATCCTTCGTGCCGAGCCACAGGCGATCTTTGCTGTCGACCAGCATCGCCTTGACGCCGTGAACCAACCATGGCGCGCGCTTCAACTGCCCGCCCTCGAGCAGATGAAGGTCTTCCGCCCCCGTGCTTACCCAGGTTCGGCCACGTTGGTCGATTGCCACCGAGTAGGCGTAATGACGTGAGATATCGTCGAGCTGCCCAAAACTTTCGAGCCCGGCCGCGGTACTGCGAAAGAGTCCGTGACCGAAGGTCCCGATCCACATTGCACCATCCGGAGCTTCGGTGACGGTCAGAGCCGGGGTGGGGGGCGTCGGCTCTGCATCTGTCCGCAATGTTTGAAATTGGGTCTTTCGAAGGCGGATGAGTCCGCCCCGCTCGGCGCCAAGCCAAAGATTCCCTTCTCGGTCTTCGAACCACGTGGCGACGAAGTTCGTCGGAAACCCACTTTCCGTGGTGAGGTGGCGCGGATGGCCATCGGGGGCGAGGTAAAACAGGCCGCGTTGCAGGGGCGCAAACCACAGCCCGCCGTCGCGATCCTCATGCATGTCGAGCGATAGCGGATACGCCTCGCCGAGTTGATCGCGCCACGTCGTAACCTCGTCGATCCACTGCCCATTCACCAGCTTGCGGAATCGACCGTCGGCAATGAGCCAAGCGCCTTGGCTCCGCGGGAAATACAGGAAGCGCATTTCATGCGGCGTCGCTTGATCGCGCGGTGCCATCGATTCGAAGGTGCGTCCATTCCATTTGAGCACGTCGTGGTCCGTTCGGACCCATAAATGTCCGTCCTGGTCGGTCGCGAGGCGCATCGGCCGCGAGCCGAGTGCGGCCGCGTTGACGATCGGCACGTACTTCGCGCCGTCTACTTGCCAAATCTGGAGGTCACGCGTGAGGCACCACAACATTCCCTGCCCGTCTTCGCAGTACACCGGGTTGTCCCGTACCGTTGCAGGCGCATGCGCCACGTCCCATTCGCTGCCTGGCGGAGCCTCGATCGAGCGCCGGATCAATTCACCGCTGTCCATGGCGAAAATCAGCGTCGAGCTTCGGGTCGGCACGAAATCGATCTTCGCGGTCCGGCGCTTGTCGCTCGTCCATTCGCGGGTAAATACGCCGCGTCGATACGAGACTAGCGCGCCATCGTAGGTGTTGATCCAAAGCGTGCCCCGAGCGTCGACACTCAACCGCAGCACGCGCGGATGCGACAGCGCCGGGGTATTTTGCGGCGAAAACGTAACGAACCGCATGCCGTCGAAACGCGCCAGTCCGTTGTGCGTTCCGATCCAGAGATAACCGTCCGGCGATTGTGCGATCGACGTAACGGAGGAATTGGGCAGTCCATCGTGAATACCCCAGACAGCGACGGACAAATTTGCAGTCTCCTGTGCCTTCGCCATGGTGAGCAAAAACAAGCCCACGAAGGCGCCCCAAAAGCGGACCCTCACAAGGCGACAAGCAGCCGGCAGAAGAAGCATGTACAGCGGCAAAATGGGGAAATCCGAGTGCAAGGCCAGGGCGATGCTGTCAAAGTGTACACCGGATCGCGGGCAAGCCCACCCATACCGGTGCCGAACTCCGCATCTGACCAACGATTAGCGCGGCCGGAGTGGACATCCGTCGCACGAAAAAAGCAGCCGAGATCGGCCGCCCGGGTCCCGGTCGCCGATCGGTGAATATCGCGGCTGGTTGCGCCGCCTATTTCAGCCGTCGGGGGGGGCGATTGAGTCCGTCGCGCCATGTGGCTTCGACAACGCTGGTCGCCCACCGGAGGACAATGGTGAGCCGCGCCGTACGAAGCGCCTCGTCGTCGCCATAGCTGTCCGTCATGCGGCAGGCGTGCCGGGATTCGAATCAGCGAGGGCCAACCGGCAGGCGAGCCGTGGTTGTCCCATGTCTGCCCGCACGTGTGGAGGCTTGGGACGTGCACTTAGCTACCGAGAGAGCAGTTTCAATAAGCGAAGCCGCGATCGCCACCACAGCGATCGCGGCCAGGTCACACGCTCGAAACGACGAGCGAATAAGAGGAATCGATTATTGAACCGCGATGTCGTCGATGTTGGCCACGTCTTGGCCGTTCGACGGCTTCGAGAAACTAATCATCCAGGCGCTTACTGGAAGTTGCCGGTGATGGTCTTGGACGCGGTGCCCATCGTGAACCGGGTGATCCGGCTGCTGCTGCTTAGCCCCCCGGTCCAGTTGAGGAACGAGTGACCGCTGTTCGGGCGCGCTTGCGCATGGACAGTCGCACCATTGGGGAATGACTGGGTGCGCGTCACGATGCCGTTCGAGTTGTTGCGGTTGAACGTGACCGTGTAGGTCGGCGCAATGGCCGGGGCCAGGGTCTTCATGCTGTTGTAGCTGCTCTCCTGGATTCCCGCGATCACCAGGCGGGCCATTTCGGTGGCGCCGGACTCTTGGAAATGAACGTCGTCCGACGCGCCGCTGGAGTAGTTCGACCATACTCCGGAATCGAGATGCATGTACCAGTACCACGTCACGTAGTTCTTACCGAGCGACTCCATGAGGGTCTTGCACTTGCCGTCGAGGTCGATGCATGGAACGTTCATTTCGGCTGCGACTTCGCGAGCGGCGACCGGATAGCCGTGATACGCGTCATAGACCGTGACGCCGTCGCTGTTCCAGGCATTGCGGCGCAGCGTCGCGACGATGACGGGCCACGCGCCCTTCGACTTGGTTTCGTTCACATACTTCCGCAGGTAGTCTTTGAACGTGGTGGAAGCGTCGGTGTGGCGGGCCGAATCGGTCGCACTGTCGTTGATGCCGAATTGAATGAAGACGTAATCGCCCGACTTCAGCAGGCTTTTCACGCCGGACCAATAGTTGTCGTAGAAGCTTTTCGAGCTCGTTCCGCCGACCGCTTTGTTCACGACGGCGGCCTTGGTCGAGTCGAAAAACTTCGGGAGTACCTGCCCCCATCCCGCTTTGGGATAGTAGCCCGACGCCCAGGTTTGGACGGTGGAGTCGCCGCACGTATAGACGGTAGGAATGGCAACTGCGGTGTTGGCGGCGAGTGCAAGGCCGGCGAACGTTGCACCCAGTGACAGCCACCGGCGAGCACGGGATAATATACGAGCGGAGTTACAGCAGGGGTTTGTGATCATGAGGAGAAAAGAATTTGGCCGGTGCGGTATCCGGAGCCGGTGAGACGAGATTGAAACGAGGGGGAGACGGCGACCCATACGGGAAACGCGCGGGAGGGAACGCAAGAGTACCACATGCTTTCGAAGGGCGGTATCGTGTATTCTAGCGATGCCGACGAAACACCGCGATCGCTGCAAAAGCGAAAAGCCCCGCGTGAAGAACGCGGGGCCGGTAGAGACGCCGTGATTCGGGGCGAGGTCGTTTGCCTCCGTGTAAGGCAATGGTTTCAGACCCGGACCCGGATCCGACGTAGCGGAAAGTCGTGAGGCTTCGGATTAGCCCGAAACGCTTACGCGTTCCGCTACGCACGCGGGCCGATAAGAGATCTCGCCGACACGTCCCAGCGATTACGGCAAGTGGAAGACCCCCACATCGCTCGGGCGGTTGCCGTACGCGATGGCGCCATCCTGCCAGATGCTTTGGATCCAGCTGTGAAGCTTGAGCGAAGTGGTGCGGTTCGAGAGCAAATCGGCTCCGGTCGAAGCCGAATTCACGATCGCTGCGTATCGCGGATCCGCCGGCACTAGGCCGCCGTCGATTACGCGAAATTGCATCGCCACGCTCGATGACGCGCCCACCGGAATATCCGGCATCGTCCACGACGGCACATAGTAATTTCCGCCGGGGGCGGCATTGTTGAAGCAATACCAGGCCATGAGATTGGCGTTGATCGCGATGATCCGCGGACCGGGGGATAGCACGTACGGCGTGCCGCCCACCGGGCCGGCAGGGAACAAGGCATTGGGCCCGAGCGCGAATTCCGCGACGATCACCGGACGATAGAGCGGGCCAACATAGGGTGTCGTTGACGTGATGGGAAGCGTTTCGCCGTGGGAGTTCGGCGCCGTTTGCCAGCCGCCGCTCGTGGTGTTCGTGTCGTTCGTGACCGTGGCCTTGATCGTGAAGCCGATGATATTCGTGCCGGGTCCGGCCGAATATACGATGCCCGTTGCAGCACCATAAATCGCTTTGAACGACATTGCGCCGCCGCCCTGCCCGGGTACATTATCGTAGAATTCGCTCGGTCGATATTGCGGCGCGCCGCCGCCAACCGGAATAAACCACTGGCCGGCCTTGGCGATCGGGTCGGTCGCGCCCGGTCCGGTGTTCGGATTGGCACCCGAGATCACGGGCGGTTTGCTTATTTTCAAGCTCGGCGCGGCCGAAGCCGGGCTGACCATGGTCGAGGCGATCGACGCAGCGACAAGCAGCCAGACGGACGGACGAGGTAGGTATGATATATTCATTTTATTTCGCAGGGTTGGAGTTCTACAATCAGTCCCTTCAGGAATGAAGGAGCCGCCGACAGTGCGCCCGGACGTAATCAATACAAGCCAGTAATTGGCACTAGATTGTTCGCTTCTATAGGAATATTACCTATATATCAAACTATTGTCATAGTAATGGACAAAGCGCATTCACACTTCGGCGACCAAGGCATCCCCATCCCGGATGGGGGCCTCGTGGCCGCTTGACAGGCGTAATATTCGATGGCGGGCGCGCGTCGGAGTCAGGATTGGCGCGCCGGCCGATGACATCTGGCAATGAATTAATATAGACAACCGCTGCGGCACCGAAGCGCCGGCGGAAGCATGCATAAAAAAATCGCGAACCTTTGCGTGGCCCGCCGGATGACTTCGTGAGCAATGCGTTCGCCGGCAGAGCGGCGGCGCGCAAAACCGGAGCAAGCTCGCAAGAACAGTCGGCCGCTGGCCGCGCATGAAGGTCAATTGGGCAGGGGAGGGGTCATGGTCCGAGAACGGCCATGCGGCAAAGTTTTGTTTGACTGATTTAAGGCTAAATCGACATATTTGCCGAACATCGAGCCGAATCGCAGCGCCTGGAGCGGCGCTCCTCTTTCCCCCATCTCCCCAAACGAAGTTCATCCCGTAACCTCCGTGATCCTCGAACGGCGCCTCCAGCTTCTCGCCCTGCTTCCGCTGGCCTTCGCGCTGTTGTCGGCCTCGGTGCTGCTCGTACGCGCTCACCGTACCGTGCGCGAAATGGATAACCTGGCGGTGATGGCCGGGCTCGTCTGGCAAATGGCCGAGGTGGAGAAAGGCCTCGACCAAGAGCAGTCCAATTGGTGGCGATTCGCGAAGGAACGAGAGAACGACCCCGCCGAGACGAAAGCGGAGGCGAAACGACTGGAAGAGGCGGCGCGCGCACGGACCGATGCGGGTCTGGCCGGTTACGACCGATTATTGGGCAAGATCGAGGGAGCGAACCTCACCCCCGGCATGAAGGAGGCGCTCGAACATATTGCCGCCGACCGGCCCAAGCTGGCGCGGTTGCGCGATCGCATGTACCGCTTGGTTGCAACGGAACCCGGCGAACCGGAAATCGCGCACGGCTACGAGGCGCTGCGCGCAACGTTCAGCGCCGCATTGCCGCTGCTCGCGGGAATGACTTCGGACGTCCACATCAGCCGTGAGCTCCTCGTGCTCGCGAAGGTGACTCATGCGCGCAATCGGATGCTCGTCGCTTCCGGCGTCGTCTACTGGACGCTGCAAACCTTCGAGGGTACCGGCCAACTCACGGCCCAGTCCGGCGCCATGGTCGTACGTGCAAGCCTGGAGGCCGCGGTCGCTTCCTTCGACGAAATTCCGGCCCTGGCGGAAGGTGCGGTCCGCCAAAAATTCTTGGAGCTTTATGCTTCACCGAGATGGACGGAAGCGATCCAGCATGGCCGCGCCGTTTCGGAGGCGCTGATGGCGCAGAACAAAGCGTTGCCGCTGAAAAAAGCCGGCGACTACCAGCCGTATTTTCTAATGTGGGAACGCGATCTGGGCGACTTTCTCGAATGGCTGCGGCAGGACTTCTCCGGTTCCTGTCAAACCGTCCGGGCGCATGCGCTACGCCAGCGGAATTGGACGCTCGGCCTCGTTTTTGCCGGCAGCTTCGGCTTGTTGATCACGTGCTCCTGGATTACGCGGGGGATTGTTCGACCGCTCGAAGACACAGCGTCGAGCCTGGCAAACGGTGCCGCGATGTTTGCGGACGAAGCGAGCAAGATGGCCAAAGCGGCGGCGTCATTGTCGAGCGGGGCGCACCAACAAGCGGCCTCGCTGGAGGAAACGAGTGCGTCACTCGAGGAACTTACGAGCACGACGGAAGCCAACGCGGAAATCGCCGCGACCGCCGTAGAGACATCGACGGCGGCAGCGAAGACTGCCGCGGTCGGCCAGGAATACATGGCGAATCTCACCGTGACGGTGGCGGCGGCCGAGCATTCGGGCACGGCGATTCGCCGCATTCTCAAGACGATCGACGAGCTGGCATTTCAGACGAACATTCTCGCGCTCAATGCCGCCGTTGAAGCCGCGCGCGCGGGCGAGGCCGGAGCTGGATTTGCAGTGGTCGCGGAGGAAGTTCGCACGCTGGCACAGCGTTCTGCAAAGGCGGCGCGTGAAACCACGGCCCTGCTTGCGGGCGAAGGTGCGACCGACGGCGAAGCCCGCGGCGTCGTGGAGAGCCTGGCGCGCATTCGCGAGCAATCGGCCCGCGTGCAGCAACAATTCGGATCGATCGTCGAGCGGATCGGCCAATCCGATGCCCACGCCGGTCGCATCGCGAGCGCGTCCGCCGAGCAGGCGAAAGGCCTCGCACAGATCACCGCCGTCATGCACCAGCTCGACTCTGTCACTCAAGTGACGGCCCAGACGAGCGGCAGCGTCGCCGCTACGGCCGAATTGCTGCAGCAGAAGGCGGAAGAGATGCGGGCCGCCGCCGCGCGGCTCGAAAGCATGATCGGCACGTCCAGCCGCACCGCTGGATCGACGATCACTGACGACCCTCGCGGGTCAAAGACGTGACGCAAGCGGGGTAAGCGAGCGTGCCCGCTTGTCGGCGCAGCGACGACTTCGGAGCTGGCGAAAAAACAGGCTCCGGGAACTCCCGGAGCCTGTTCGCGTCATCGGTTAGAAATCAGGGCCCGATTTGCCACTGGAGGTTGGTGCTGGATACGTCGGTCCACTGCTTGAGATCGGCGCCATTCGTAGAGGTCCCGCTGCCGTCAATATAGAGGCCGGTGCCGACATTCTTCAACCGGATGTTGGCGCCATATGGCTGGAGGATCCATTTCTGGTTGTTGCTCGTGCTGCCGGCGTATTGCCCGCAGATCGAGCCCGCGGTGGCGCGGCCCATGCCGTCGAGGTAGATGCCGGTCGAGACATTGCGCAGGCGGTAATAGTTTCCGGTCAATTCCAGCGTCCATTTTTGGTTATTGCTCGTGCCGCTGGCGTACTGGCCGCAATTCGAGCCGTTCGCGGTCCGGCCCATGCCGTCGATGTAGAGGCTGCTCGTGATATTGCGGAAACGATACGTGTTGCCGCTGACGATGGAGCTGCCGCGCATGATCGCGCTCACCACTCCCTGATGCACGACCGCGTAGGTCGAGCGGTTGATCAACCCGAATCCGTTGTCGCCGGTCGCGCCCTCATCCCATACGACGGGCACGCCACCGTATTTCTTCGCGGTGACGCACACCGCATTCGCGAACGCTGCGCGGTAGTTGGCGTTGGCCGAATCGCGGTAAGTCTTGTTGATCGAGCCATATTCGCCGACGACAAACGGGTAACCCTGCGTGACGAACGTCGCGTACATCTTCTGGAACTGCGAATCCAGGAAGTCTTCCTGACCCCAGGTCGACTTATTGGCCGAGACGGTCGAGGTTACGCCCCATTGGCTGATCGTGCTGGCGGTATCGCCGCAGAAATCCCAGGGGCTGTAGTAGTGCACGGAAATCATGATGCGCTTCTCGGAGCTTGGCACCGAGGTGGAGCGATAATTGTCGCTCGGCAGCACGAAGCCGCTGCCGCTGTTGGTGAGATCGATCGTCGTATTCCACCCGGGAATCAACAGCCACCGCGCGGCGTTGTTGCCTCCGGTCTGGCGCACGGTGTCGACGAAAATTTGGTTATAGGCGTTGAGGTTCGAGTAGTACGCCTGGTTGACGGGCCCGCCATACGTGACGCCGTCGAACTCCTCGTTCATCGACTCGAAGATCAGGCGTTCGTTGTAGCTGACGAACGTATTGGCGATCTGCTGCCACACCGCTTTGTACTTCGCCTTGATCGTCGTTTGATCCGTCGCATTGCAGAGGAGCCAGGAACCGGCCACCGAGTTGTAGCCGTCGCCGTGAATGTTGGTCACGACGTACAAACCTTGGCTATACGCGTAATCGACGACCTGTTTCACCCGGGCCAGCCAGGTCGCGTTGATCGTATAACTCGGTCCGGGACCGATGTAATTGAGGTACGAGACTGGGATGCGGATCGTTTTGAAACCGGCGGCCTTGACGGCGTTGATGAGCGACTGCGAAACCGCCGGGTTGCCCCAGGCGGTTTCGTTGGGGGTGCCGTTCAAGTTCGCTTCGAGTTGGTTCCCAAGGTTCCAGCCCGCGCCCATGGCGGTGGTGAGCGGGGTGGCGTTTACCTGGGTCAACGTATCGGCGCGTGCGACTGTACCGAAGGGGGTGTACAGCAGAACGCCAGCCGCGAGGAGGCATGGGTATAGTTTCATGTGGTAACTGAGCGTTTGTTTCTGAGCGAGAAGCTCGGCCGGGTGGACGGTCGGCCGATAAAAGCGGGGCAAAAACAAGGGTGATTTAACGCTACATCACGAGACAAGTCAGGGCGGAGGCGGGTTTCAACCTCGAAGCCGAAGACTGCTTAAACTACGTACGCTATCATCGGACGCGGGGCGCGCTTCAGGGGGCGAAGCATTGCGCAGCTCTTATCGGCACATGACACGACCGGCTTGATTCGTGGTGTTACTTACCTAAATCCGAGTATTCGAGGCCGCATGCGCCGCCTTACCTGCTTCATGAGGGGGCGAAAAGGCCAACGCCGATATCGCCGGCGTGTCCTAGTCGGTACGCAGCGCTTCGACGGGACTGAGCTGCGAGGCCCGGAACGCGGGATATAGGCCGGCCAAGACGCCGACGAGGCCGCTGAAGATGACGCCGATCATGAGCGCGGCGGGGGATAACTCCGGACGATTTGCGGCGACGACGATACGTTGCAGAATCAAGATCAAGCCGATGCTCGCCAGCAAGCCGCAGATGCCGCCGGCGACCGCGATGGTCAGCGATTCGGCAAGAATTTGGACGACGATGTCTTTGCGTTTGGCACCGAGCGCGCGCCGGACGCCAATTTCCCGCACGCGCTCGCTAATCGAGGCGAGCATGACGTTCATGATGCCAATGCCGCCGACGACGAGGCCGATCGCGGCCACGCCCCCTAGCGAATACACATAGCTATTGCGCGTTTCCACGAAGCGCTGCAGCAGGTCTTCGCGCGTTTCGAGCCGGAAGTCTTGCACGCCGCGATGCGTGTGCAGGAGGACATTCGTGATTTGCTCCAGGGCCACCGGCATATCGCTGATATCGCCGAGCTGGATGGAGATCGTGTCCACGTTTTCATCCACGCGATAAAGTGTCTGCGCCGTGGTCAAAGGGATGAAGACCGATTGGTTTTTCGCGTTGAAGCGGCCGCCGCCCATGCCGAAGCGATAGTCCGGCAGCACGCCGACAATGGTGAACGGCTGGCCGTTGATCGTGATGATTCGCCCCAGTGGATCGAGGCCGCGAGGGATCAATTGCTCGGCGATGCGCGCGCCCAGGACGACGACTTGATTTTGGCGCTCGAGATCCAATTCGCCGATCAGCCGACCTTCCGCCGGTTCGAAGCGGTCCATGGCGAACGTGGCGGGCAATACGCCGCGCACGTTCTGCCACAACGCCCGCCCTTGAAAGTACAAACGGGCGCCCCCGGTGACCGCGACTTCCGCGGTGACGCGACGCGCGAGGGGCACGGCGGCGACGATGGCGTCGACGTCCTTGAGCGTTCGGCCAGGCGAGAGGGGAGCGATCTCGCGCTGGCTCTCCGGCGGCGGTGTTGCATTCACGGTGATGCGTTCGATCCCGCCCGTCTCGTAGATCATCGTTTCCCAACCGCGCAGCAGGCCTTTCACCACGCCGAGCATGCCGACCAGCGCCGCCGCACCGAGCACGATGCCAAACAAGGTGAGAAATGACCGCAGCTTGTGCGCGAGCACCTCGCGCACCCCGCTTGCCACCCCCATGAACAGCAAGCGCATGGATCAGCTGCCGTTGGGGCGGACGCGGGGCGAATTGGCGGCCGTTGCACCGGCGGGACCGGACGCGGGGATTTCACCTTCGAACTCCAGCGGGCGGGCGAGCGCGACCTCGTCGTTCAAGTTCAAGCCGGAGACGATTTGCACCCGCCGCGTATCCGCGATGCCAATGTCGACTGCGCGCGGGGCGAAACCGGTCGCCGTCTTGACAAACACATACCGCACGGAATCCGCGGTCGTGAAGACCGCCGAGAGCGGAATCGCCGGCGTGTTGTCTGCATGCGACAGCGTGAACGTGACGGTTGCCGACATGCCGGGCCGTAAGCGCGGGTCGACCGTTTCGAGCACCACGTCCACGGGAAACACCCGGGTGCGATCGATGGGGCTCTCGGTCGCGCTCGTCGCAATCCGGCGCACGATGCCATTGAGCATCAGATTGCGCAGCGGATCGATCCGCACGTGCGCCGCTGCGCCGACCTTCAGCCTCGCCACGTCGATCTCGTTCACGTTAGTCCGGACCATCAACGACGTCAGGTCCGCGACTTCGCCAAGCGGGGTGCCGCCGTTTTGCGCGATGACACCGGTGATCACCTGACCCTCGGTGAGATCGCGGAGCAGCAGTGTGCCGTCGTGCGGCGCGCGAATGACGGTCTTGGTCAATTTATCCCGGAGATTGGCGGCGCGGGATTCGTAGATCGCCGCGTCGTTTTCAGCTAAAGAAAGTGCGATGCGAGTATCCTCGAAGTCTTTGGCGGGCACCAGTCCCTTGCTTCGAAGATCGTTAAGCCGCCCGTAGTCGTTGCGGGCCTTTTCCGCGCGCAACTTCGCCGCTTCGATTGTCCGTTCCGCTTCTTGCAGCTGCGTAATGATATCTTGCTGATCCAATTTAAGCAGCTCGGCGTTCCGCTCGACCTTTTGGCCATCGATGGCCCCGATCTTGACGATCCGGCCATTGATTTCGGCTTTCAGTTCCGTGGAGAACACCGCGCGAACGCGGCCGACGGTGACAATCTCTTCGGAAATCGTGGCTGGTTTCACGCGGGCGACGGAAATTTTATCGGTGCGCTTGTCGCCGAACAATCCCGGGCTGATTTGCCGCCACACCGACCGGCCAGCCCACCCAACTACGCCTAAAACGACGCCTGCGAAAAGCACGCGCACAGCGAGACGAAACGGTCGAGGAAGCTTGGACGGCTGACCCATGAGCAATAAGACGCAAGAGATCGCGTTTAGAATCGCACGAAGTGAGCGGCCGCGCGCTTCGGCGACTCACTTTGGGCCGGGTCGCCTCGATGTCCATGCTGGTATTGCGGCCTTGAGTCCGACGAAGCTGCGACGGGTGAGGCTGCATTCGCGGCTCGTTGCGGAGGCACTTGGTAATCGGGAAATTCCCGATGCCCGAACCCTTGACCGCTTGGAGGAAGGGAGCACGTTCATGGGCGTAGTGCTATTTCCATACCTCAGCATGACGCGGCCAAGTCATATTTGGTCGAGATGCCCGCGGAAAACTGCCGCCAGGCACGTTTAGGGTGCGTACGTTTCACCCTCCGATGCGCTACACGCCCGTTTCCCTTTGGTCGCAAATAGCTTCGGTCGGTAAACTCCGGCTGCGTCGCGGGGTGCGTCGTCGGGTCGCAAAATTCGTCGGAGTCTGTATCGTATTTGGCGCGACCGGGCTTTCCGCGCCCAGGCTCATCGGAGCCGCTCCTGCGGCAACCTCGGGAGCACGGGCCAGTTCACAGGCGGTGTATGCGGCGTTCACGGTCAACCTCACCCGGTTTATTACCTGGCCCGAGGATGCGCTGGGCCCTGCCGGAACACCCTTCGTTATCGGCACCTTTCTCCGCGATCCGATTAATGCCGAGCTCGACGATGCCGTGCGCGGCGAAATCGTGGCCGGCCACCCGGTCCGCACGGTGCGGTTGCGTTCGTTGAACGACGTCCGCGATTGCCAGCTTATATTCATTTCGCGTGGCGTTGCCGATCCCGCCGCCGTCCTGGCTCGGGTGCAGCACCGTCCGATCTTGACGGTCAGCGACACGGACGGATTTCTCGCGCTGGGCGGGCACGTGCGATTCGTGCCGCAGCAGGCGCATATCCGCCTCGAAATTTCCGCGGAAAACTTGCGCGCCTGTGCGCTCGAAGCGCGGGCGCAGTTGCTTCGCATCGCCGCCACGCCATGAGCATTCTCACGCACACTCCGTTGCGGCGGAAACTGACGTGGCTCGCGATGACCTGCAGCATTGTCGCGCTGCTCGCCACGGCGGTGGCGCTCGGCGCGTACGAGTGGGTGTTCTATCGCAAGACGATGTTCACGCATTTGACGACGCTGACGGCGATCACCGCCCGAAATAGCGCGGCGGCCGTCGCCTTTGCGAACACCGACGACGCGGTGCGGGTGTTGAATGCGCTCGATACGGAAGGGGCCGTAGTCGCGGCCGTGTTGTATGACGGCCACGGTCGTCGCTTCGCCGAATTCCGCCGTCCGAATGCCGAGAACGACTTCTTTGCGCCCGCGCACGCACCGGAAGACGGGGTGCAAGTGGTCGGCACCCAATTGCAGATCGTCGTGCCCGTCGCCGAAGTGAAACGGTTCGGCACGCTCCTTGTCGTCGCAGATGTCAGCGCGATTCGTGTCCGCGTGGCGGCCTACGGCATTGTGCTGCTGTGCACGACCGTGGTGTCGGGCTTGCTGGCGTTTTTGCTGACCGGATGGCTCGCGGAACGCATCGTGGCCCCGGTGCAAGCGCTCGCCGCGGCGGCGCTGCAGGTGCAAACCAAAGCCGACTACAGCGTCCGCGTCGAAAAGGAAGCCGACGACGAGGTCGGGGCGCTGACCGATGCGTTCAACGCCATGCTGGCCCGGATTCAGCAAAACGAAGCGGATATCGCACGAGGCGAGGAACGCCTGCGGCTCGCCGTCGAATCCGCGCAGATCGGCACCTGGGATTGGGATATTGGGCGCGATTCGATCGTTTGGAACAGTCGCAGCTATCAGATCTTCGGCGTAGACGAAGGCACGTCGGTCACGTCATCGGTTATGCTCGCGCAGATTCATCCGGACGATCGCGCGCGCGTGTCGGCGGCGATCGAGTCGGCCATGAACACTTCGGTGGATTTTTCGACCGAGTTCAGGCAGTTCCGGGCGGATCGTCCCGATCGCACGCGTTACGTGACGATCCGCGGCCGGGTATTCCGTTCGGCCGAGGGCGACGTGCAACGGGCGGTCGGCGTCGCGCTCGATGTGACCGAGCGCCGGACGGCGGAGTTGCGCGTGATCGAAAGCGAACTTCGCTTCCGGGCGGTCGCCGAGCGGGCGCCGGCGATGATCTGGTCCTGCGATCACGGGCTCAATCGCGATTATTTCAACAAGACGTGGCTCGCGTTCACGGGCCGCGTGCTCGAGCAGGAACTGGGCACCGGTTGGCAGGAAAGCGTGCCGTCGGCCGATTTGTTCCGGTGGCAAGACATCGTGGGCACTGCCGCAGCGCAGCGCGACCCGTATTCGGTCGAGTATCGCTTGCGTCGCGCGGACGGCGTTTTCCGCTGGGTGATCGAAACGGGCTCGCCGCGGCTCTCCGCCGACGGCTCGTTCGCGGGGTACCTCGGCTCCTGTATCGACATCACGGCGCGAAAAGAGAACGAGGAGGAACTCGAAACGCATGTGCGGCTGCGCACACGCGAGCTGCAAACCGCGAACCAGGAGCTCGAAAGTTTTTCCTATTCCGTTTCCCACGATCTGCGGGGCCCCGTCCGCGCGATTCAGGGGTTTGCGGAGATCGCAATCGAGGACCTCGACGCGAACAATCCGGCGGCGGCGAAAGAGCGCATCGATCGCGTGATCAAAGCGGCCGAGCGCATGAACAAGCTGATCGACGCGTTCATCAGTATGGCGCGGATTTCGCGGGCCGAATTGAAAATCGAGCCCATCGATCTTTCGAAGATCGCCGACGATATTGTCGGGTTCTTGCGCTCCGCCGAGCCTGGGCGCGCCGTCGATATCACGATCGCGCCGAAACTCACGGCGATGGGCGACGAGCGGCTGCTGCGCATCGTGCTCGAGAATCTCATTCGCAATGCGTGGAAGTTCACCTCGAAGAAGCCGAAAGCGCAGATCGAGTTCGGAACGGCCGAGCGCAATGGGGAAACCGCGTTTTTCGTGCGGGACACGGGAGCGGGATTCGACACGTCGCTCGCGCACAAACTTTTCCACGCATTCGAGCGATTGCACCCCGGTTCGGATTTCGAGGGGCTGGGCGTCGGCCTGAATACCGTGCATCGGGTGATCGAAAAACACGGCGGCCGGGTCTGGGCGGAATCGACGCAAGGCGAGGGCGCCACGTTCTATTTCACGATCCCCGTCAATCCCAACGCCCGGAAGTCGGTCGTCGTTTAACCAGCGCGATCCATTTTCCGGTTCGCGTCGTCGCGGTCGCGCCGCGGGCGGGCGGGGCGCCCAAGCAGATGGTCGCGATTGTATCGCCGACCGCTGCAGAATCTTGAAGGACACGCGTCCCATTTGGTGTTATACGATGGTCCCGCAACGTGTATGACGCCGCCGCAAAACCGCGATCCGCTTGATCCTTTGCTCGAAGGCTGGGCGGAGCGTGCGCCACGCTTGCCGAGCAGCATGGAACCGGAGGTGTGGCGTCGTATCAATCGCGCCGAACGATCCGCGGCGAGCACCACGTGGCTGCAGCGACTGAATGCGGCCTTTGCGCGACCGTCGTTCGCGTTTGCCTTTGTGATCGGCTGTCTGCTGCTGGGACTCTTTTTCGGTGAACTGCGTGCCTCGCGGCTCCAAGCCGCCTATGGCGCACGGCTGGCCCGCAACTACCTGACGCTTGTCGACCCCTTGCTCGCCGAGCCGCCGGCCACCCCATCGGCGAAGCCATGACTCGCACGCTGCTTATCGTTTTCCTTGGAATGGCGGTCGGCCTGGGCGCGCATTTTGGCTGGGTGTCGCATCGCCAGCCGGCGCAAGCCGACGATTTGGCCGCGCAGCTGGCCTGGATGAAAACCAATCTTGGTCTCGATGGCGAGCAACTCGCCCGCATCCGGGCGTTGCACGAACATTCCGCGCCGCAATTGCTCGCGCTCGCTCGGCAGGTCGTCGACATGAAGCAAGAACTCGCCGCGTTCGAGCGCGAGCGCCGCACGACCGGGCGGATCGACTTCCTCGAATTTGCGAAGTTCGTCGAGCAACGTCGTGAGCTCAACCGGGCTTGTCTCGATTCCACCCGCCGACTGGTGGCCGCTTCGGCCGGTCTGATGACCGTCGCGCAACGTGAACAGTACCTGACCATGCTCGGGCCCGTGCGGAAAAGCACCGAGGCGAGCGCTGTGCCTTGAACACGTTGGCCGAGCCTGCAACCGTGGCCGTCGAGTCCGACATCGATCTCGCGGATCTTCGAGCTCTGCAACGAGGCGAGGATAGTGCGTTGAATCGTGTGATCGAGCGGTGGGAGCGTCGGTTGTTCGGCTTTGCCTGGCGTTACCTGCAGAACAGCACCGATGCCCAGGACCTCGTGGCCGACGTCTTCGTGCGCTTCTATCAGCAACGTCACCGTTTCGCCGACGACACGAACGTAGCGGCCTGGCTGTTCACCGCGCTGGCGAACTTGTGCCGCAATCATCATCGCTGGCGGCGGCGGCACCCCGCCTTCGCGGCGACCCCGCGGCCGGACGATGCACCCGATGTTCCGCAGGAGATCGTGGCGGACAGCTTACTGCCCAGCGAAACGCTGGAGCAACAAGAGCGGATCGCCGCGTTGGGCCAGGCCATCGACCGGCTGCCACCGGACCTGAAGCTCACGCTCTTGCTGCATCACTACGAGCGCTTATCCTACCGGGAGATTGCTGCGATCACGGGCTGTACCGAAGCTGGCGTCGACACGCGGCTTTATCGCGCCCGCGCCAAACTCCGCGCCGCGCTCAGTAGCAAGTTCGCGCGGGAATAAGGCCCATCGTACGTTTTCCCGCCAGCACCGGCGAAGACTCGCGCGCAGCGGGAACACCGTTGACAGGTGAAGGCCGATGTCCCCATCGGGCTGGGTTGCGAAGGCCGCGAAAGCCTGACGGCTTCCGCTACGGGGTCGGACTGTAACGGAACGCGTAAGCGTTTCGTTTTCGTGCGAAGCGACAGAAAAAATCCTCTGCGCTCGACGAGTGTATCAAGCGCAGAGGCCCCGTTGGCGGGAACACAACCACCCCAAAACTGATCGGCGGGTCGTAGACGCGTCGTCGCGGTTAGAAACTGCCTTTGACTCCGACCGTATACTGAACGCCGAACTCCTGGCGCTGATTTGTCCGGCTCCAACTGGGCGAAGTGGGGCCGTAGGTCTGCGAGTCCTGCGCGACGTTCGTGAGATTGCGCGCATTGAGAAACACCCCGATGCGGTCGCTGATGCGGTACGCGAAATTCACGTCGGTGTAGATGCGCGGCTTGAAGTAGGTGAAGAAGCCTCGGTCGGTGCGCGGCGAACCCTGGAAGGTATTCGTCGCCTGTCCGAGCCGCTGCCGTCCGCGGTAATTCCAGTTGATCTGCGCGCTGAATTTATTCGCACCATATTTGATGCCCCAACTACCGCTCGCGGGGATGAAGTTGCTGAAATCCGCCAGCGTGGAGCCCTGCAAGTGCA
>CBINOT010000110.1:0-20419 GCA_966252355.1 uncultured Opitutus sp.
TTCGTTCCGCTCGATCCCACGTATCCGCCCGAGCGGCTCGCCTTCCAGCTCAACGACTGCCGCTCGCCCGTCGTGCTGACTCAATCGCACCTGGTCCCGTCGCTGCCCGCGTTGCCGGCCGGCGTGACCTTGCTCGAGCTCGCCGCCAATGGCTCCGTTGTAGCTGGCGAGCCGGGGTCGAGGACCCCAGTTGCATCAAACCAACTACGCTCCGCAGTAGCCGGCCTCCCAGAGGCCGGCCGAGCCGAGACCTGCGATCAACCGGCGTCTAGGACCCCGGCGACATCGAGCCAACGTGCGACGACCTCGAGCGGCGATCTCGCCTATGTCATCTATACGTCTGGCTCCACGGGACAGCCGAAGGGCGTGCAGATCGAGCATCGATCGCTGATGAATCTGGTGACGTGGCATCAGCGCACGTATTCGATTTCGCCTGACGATCGCGCGACGCACCTCGCGAGCCCGGCCTTCGACGCCTCGGTGTGGGAGATTTGGCCGTATCTGACGGCGGGTGCCAGCGTGCACATTCCCGACGCTGACACGCGCCTTTCGCCCGCGAAGCTGTGGCGCTGGTTGGCCGAGCAGAAAATCACCGTGACGTTCCTCCCGACGCCCCTGGCAGAAGCCGCGCTCGCGGAGCCGTGGCCCGACGGCATGACGTTGCGAGCGTTGCTGACCGGTGGCGATCAACTGAAGCGGCCAGCTCCCGATCATTTTCCCTGTGTGTTGGTGAATCATTACGGCCCGACGGAGAGCACCGTGGTGGCGACGGCCAGTGTGGTCGTTCGCGGCGCGGGCTCTCCGCCGATCGGCCGGCCGATTGCCAACACGACGGCTTACGTCCTCGATCGCGAATTGCGCCCTGTCCCGCTTGGCATCCCGGGCGAACTTTATCTCGGGGGCGAAAGCCTCGCCCGCGGTTATCTGAACCGTCCCGAGCTCACCGCCGAAAAGTTCGTGCCGAACCCGTTTGTAGGAGAGTGTCACCCATTAGGTGACACATCCAAGGTCGGGCGGGTTATTCCTAATGCGCCGCTCCATAGTGGTGCGGACAACGGTGCGTTGGGGACAACGCATCCTGCCATCGGTCCGAAATCGGCGCTGGCGTATGGTGCCGCCACTCCGAACTCCGAACTCCGAACTCCGAACTCTCCCGCGCAGCCGCGGCTCTATCGCAGCGGCGATCTCGTCCGCTGGCGGGCCGATGGCCAGTTGGATTTCCTCGGGCGTTGCGACAATCAGGTGAAAATCCGCGGCTGCCGCATCGAGCTCGGCGAAATCGAGGCCGCGTTGCAGCGCCACCCCGCGGTGCGCGAGTCGGTGGTCGTCGCGCGGCCCGATCATCAAGGCCAGCTGCAACTCGTCGGTTACGTCGTGCCCACGGCGGGCGACGCTCCCACCGAAGCCGCGCTCCTCGCCTCGCTGCGAGACTCGCTCCCGGCGTACATGGTGCCCGCGGCGATTTTGGTTTTGAGCGCCTGGCCGCTGACCCCGAACGGCAAAGTCGATCGCCGCGCCTTGCCCGCGCCCGAGCCGCGCGCCGCAGCGGAACTCGTGGATTTCATCGCTCCGAACACGACGGAAGAGCAAACGATCGCGAAGGTGTGGTCCGAGGTGCTCGGCCACGAGCGGATCGGCCGTCACGACAACTTTTTCGAGCTTGGAGGACATTCGCTTCTGGCGGCGCAGGCGATCACGCGCCTCAACGCCGCTTTCGGTGGCGCCGCTTCCGTGCGCATGCTTTTCGACCATCCCACGGTGGCGGAGTTTGCGCGCGAGCTGGAACGTCGCGGCGCCGCGGCGGCCCCGCGGCCGCCCGTCCTCCGGGCGAAGCGTCGGGCCGCTTCGCCCGAACTCGAACTGGTCCCACCCCGCTAAACTGCCATGGCTACTACTCCGATTCTCACCGCTCCTCTTGCCGAGGACGATACCACGCTCGATAGCGCGACGGTCTCCTCGAAGGTTGAAATGCTGCCGGCCTCTTCGGGGCAGCGCCGCTTGTGGTTCCTGGATCAGATGGAGCCCGGCACGCCGCTCTATAATATCCCGTATCTCGTGCGGCTCAACGGCCCGCTCAACGAGCGCGCCCTGCATCAAGCGCTGGCCGCGATCGTCGAGCGGCACGAGGTGTTGCGCACCAATTTCGTCGCGGTCGGCTCGGAGCCGATGCAAGTCGTCCGGTCATCCTGGCAGCTCGACGTCCCGCTGACCGATCTGACGGCAGTCGCTGCGGCGGACCGCGAAGCCGAACTGCGCCGGGCGACGCTCGAGGAGGCGAAAAAGCCTTTCAATCTCGCCACCGACCTGATGCTCCGCGTGCGTTTGTACCGCCTCGCGCCGACGGAACACGCGCTGATGCTCGTGATGCATCACATCGCGTCCGACGGCTGGTCGATGGCGATCCTCTACCGCGAGCTGGGGATCTGTTACGAGGCCTTCGCCGGCGGCAAGCGGCCGGCCTTGCCGGAGCTGCCGGTGCAATACGGCGATTTCGCGCAATGGCAGAAGGAATATTTGCAGGGCGAAACGCTCAACCGGCTGATCGAATTCTGGAAGAAGACCATGGTTGGCGCCCCCGCGCTGCTCGAGTTGCCGGCCGATCGCGCCCGCCCGCCGATCCAGTCTCATCACGGCGATAATGTCGTCTTGAAGGTTCCCGGTTCGCTCATCGCGAAGCTGAAGCAGGTGAGCAATCAGAACCGCGTCACGCTGTTCATGACGCTGCTCGCCGGATTCAAGGTGCTCGTGCACCGCTATACCGGCCAGACGGACATCGTCATCGGTTCGCCCTTGGCCGGTCGCGACGCCGCGGAGACGGAAAGCCTCATCGGATTTTTCATCAACACGCTCGCCCTCCGGAGCAACCTCGTCGGCGATCCGACGGTCAAGGAGCTGCTCGCGCGTCTGCGCGACGTCACGCTCACCGCGTACGAGTACCGCGAGATGCCGTACGAGAAGCTCGTCGAGGAGCTGCAGCCGCAGCGCAACCTGAGCTTCGATCCGATCTGCCAAGTCTTTTTCATGCTGCAGAACGTGCCGACCGCGCCGTTGAAGCTTGCGGGCATCGCCCTGAGCATCGAGCCGGTCTACACCCAGACGGCCAAGTCGGACCTGACGATCTGGTGCATCGAGCAGCCGGAGTACTTGGACGTCACGGCCGAGTTCAATACCGACATCTTCGACCGCGATACGATCGAGCGGATGATGGGGCATTATGTGACCCTCCTCGAGGCGATCGCCGTGAACCAGGAGCAGAAAATTTCGCAGCTGCCGCTGCTCACCGCGGGCGAGCGCAGCACGATTTTGGACCAATGGAACGCGACCGCGGTCGACTATCCGCGGACGAAGACCGTCCACGATTTGTTCGCGGAGCAAGTCGCCCGGACGCCGAACGCGACCGCCATCGTCTTCGAGGACCGGGAGCTGACCTACGCCGAACTCGATGCTCGCGCCGAGCAGCTCGCGCAAAAGCTGCGTACGCTTGGCGCCGGCCCCGACGTGCTGATCGGCATCTGTGCCGAGCGCTCGCTCGAGATGATGATCGGCCTTTTCGGCATCTTGAAATCCGGCTCGGCCTATGTGCCGCTCGATCCCGCGTATCCGAAGGAGCGGCTGGCGTACATGCTGCAAGACTCGCAGGCGCCAGTGCTCGTCACGCATTTGAGCATGGTGCCGCGCCTTCCGGCGCACCAAGCCGCGGTCGTGTGTGTGGATGAAGAGGTAGGGCAAGGCGTCCGTGACCCCGGCCAGCCGGGCTCTGGGAGCCCAGCGACAACAAGTCATTCCACCAGCGAGCACCTCGCCTACGTCCTCTATACCTCCGGCTCCACCGGCAACCCGAAGGGCGTGATGGTCACGCATCGCAATGTGGTGAACTTTTTCGCCGGCATGGATCGCGACCTCGGCGCCAAGCCTGGCGTGTGGTTGGCGATCACGAGCATCTCGTTCGATATCTCGGTGCTGGAATTGTTTTGGACGCTCACGCGCGGTTTCAAGGTCGTGATCGTTTCCGAATCGGCGCGCATGCCCGGCACCGTCGAGGCCAAGCGCGTCCCGACGCAGCGCGCGCTCGATTTCAGCTTGTTCTATTTCGGCAACGAAACCGAAGGCGCCGACACAGATCGCTATCGGCTGACGCTCGAGGGCGCGAAGTTCGCCGATCGCCACGGCTTCAAGGCGATCTGGACGCCGGAACGGCATTTCCACTCGTTCGGCGGCCTATATCCGAACCCGTCGGTCATGGGTGCCGCCATCGCGGCCGTGACGGAGCGGATCCAGATTCGCGCGGGCAGCGTCGTGTTGCCGCTGCATCATCCGCTGCGCGTCGCCGAGGAATGGTCGGTCGTCGACAATATCTCCAAGGGCCGCGTCGGTATCTCGGTGGCGTCGGGTTGGCATGACCGCGACTTCACCTTGGCGCCGACCAATTACACCGAGCGCAAAGATGTCATGAAGCGCGGCATCGAGACCGTGCGTAAGCTTTGGCGCGGCGAGGCGGTCGAATACACGGGCGGCCGTGGCAATCAGGTGCCCGTGAAGGTTTATCCCCGGCCGATCCAGCGCGAGCTGCCGATGTGGGTGACCGCCGCCGGCAATCCCGATACCTTCAAGCTCGCCGGCGAAGTCGGCGCAAATGTTCTCACGCACTTCCTCGGGCAGGAACCCGACGATCTCGCGAAGAAGATCAAAATTTATCGCGACGCACGTCGCGCGGCAGGCCACGAAGGCGAAGGCATCGTTTCCGTCGCGTTGCATACCTTCGTCGGCGAGAACATCGACGAGGTTCGCGCGATCGTGCACGACCCGCTCTGCACGTACTTGCGCCAATCCGTCGATCTTCTGCGTGAGATGTCGCAGGCGCTGTATCCCGGCGCCGAGGTGAAGAAGCTCACCGAAGAAGAGACGCAGGCGGTCGTCGAATATTCCTTCAATCGCTACTTTGCCGCCTGCGGTTTGCTCGGCACGCCCGAGACTTGCCGCAAGACGCTCGAAAAGCTCGCGACCATCGGCATCGACGATGTGGCGTGCCTGATCGATTTCGGTGTCCCAACCGATGCGGCGCTCAAGAGTTTGGAGTTGCTGGATAAAGTCCGCGCCGAATGGCAGCGGAACGCGGCTGAAGGTAGCGGCTGTCGTCCCGACGGCCAATCCACCGAGGCCGACTTCAGTCTCCCCGCGCAAATGGCCCGCCACGGCGTGACCCATCTGCAATGCACGCCCTCGTTCGCGCGCTTGTTGACGCAGAATGCCGAGTCGTTCGCGGCGTTGAAGACCGTGCAGAAGCTCATGGTGGGCGGCGAAGCGCTGCCCACGGGGCTGGCGCAAGAGTTGATTCGTGCATTGCCCGGAACCGTGATGAACATGTACGGGCCGACGGAAACGACGATCTGGTCGAGCACGCATCGCGTGATCGACGAAGTGAGCAACACCGGCGCGGTGTCGGTCGGCCGCCCGATCGCAAATACGCAGCTCTACATTCTCGACGCCAATCGGCAGCCCCTGCCGGTCGGCGTTCCCGGCGAACTCTGGATCGGCGGCGACGGGGTCGCTCGCGGCTACCTGCGCCGCCCCGAGCTCACGAACGAGAAGTTCGTGCCGAATCCGTTCGTCGGAAAGTGTCACCCATTAGGTGACACTGTGCCGGGTGCGCTAGCGCAGCCTCCCCGGATGTACCGCACCGGCGATCTCGCGCGGTGGCGGCCGGATGGCGCGGTGGACTTCCTGGGTCGCGTGGACTTCCAGGTGAAGATCCGCGGCCATCGGATCGAGCTCGGCGAAATCGAGGCGGCCTTGATGCAGCACTCCGACGTCCGTCAGGCCGTCGTGGCGCTACGTTCCGACAACGACGATCCGCGGCTCGTGGGTTACATCGTGCCCGCCGCCGCCGAAGCTCCGGCCGCCGCCTCGCTCCGCGATTTCCTGAAGCAAAAGCTGCCCGACTACATGGTGCCGGCGATTTACGTCACCCTCGATAAATTGCCGCTTACGCCGAACGGCAAAGTCGACCGCAAGGCGCTGCCGGCGCCGCAGGCCTCGGTCGCGAAATCGGCCGCCGACTTCGTGGCTCCGACCGGCGACGTCGAACAGACGCTCGCCGCGATCTGGAAGGACATCTTGAAGACCGAGCAGATCGGCGCCGACGACAACTTCTTCGATTTCGGCGGCCACTCCCTGCAAGTCGTGCAAGTGCAGAACCGTTTGCGCGAGACCCTGCAAGTCGACGTGCCGGTGCTGAAGCTTTTCCAATATCCCACGATTCGCTCCCTCGCGAAATTCATCGGCGAGCAAACGAAGAATGAACCGTCGCTCCGCCAAAAGATGGAGGAGCGCAATCGCCGGCGCCAAGCGGTCATCACCCCGCGGCGTCGTCCGTCCCTGGTGGCAGACCGCACATGAGCAACGAATCGCTACCCCCCGCCGAGGCCATCGCCATCGTTGGCCTGGCCGGCCGCTTTCCGCGGGCGCACAACGTCGAGGAGTTCTGGCGCAACCTGCGCGCCGGCGTCGAAGGCGTGTCGTTTTTCAAGGACGAGGATGTGCAATGGCTGCCCATCGAGCATCCGCCGGTCCTGAACGACCCGCGCTACGTCAAGGCACGCGCCGTCCTGGAGAAGCCGGAATGGTTCGATGCCGCGTTCTTCGGCATGAATCCGCGCGAGGCGTCCGTCATGGACCCGCAGCACCGCGTCTTCCTCGAATGCGCCTGGGAAGCGCTCGAAGACGCCGGCTGCAATCCCGACACCTTCCCCGGGCTGATCGGGGTGTTCGCCGGTGCGAGCATGAACACGTATCTGTTCACCAATCTGCTCACGAATCCGGAGCTGGTGAAGGATTACGGCCTGTTCTCGTCGATGATCATGAACGACGGCGACTTCGTGCCCACGCGCGTGTCGTACAAGCTCAATCTCCGCGGCCCGAGCATCAACGTGCAGACGGCGTGTTCGACGTCGCTCGTCGCGGTCTGCCTCGCGGCGCAAAGCCTGCTCACATATCGCTGCGACGTTGCGCTCGCCGGCGGCGTGTCGATCACCTTCCCGCCGCAACGCGGCCAGCATCACCTCGAAGGCGGCATCATGTCGAACGACGGCCATTGCCGCGCCTTCGATGCGAAGGCATCGGGCACTGTGCTGGGCGACGGCGCCGGCATTGTCGTGTTGAAGCGGCTCAGCGAAGCGCTCGCCGACGGCGATCGCGTCTATGCCGTGATCAAAGGCAACGCCATCAACAACGACGGCTCGGTGAAGATCGGTTACACGGCTCCGAGCGTCGACGGCCAGGCCGAGTGCATCGCGATGGCGCAGACGGAAGCGGGCATCGAACCCGAAAGCATTTCGTACGTCGAAGCGCATGGCACTGGCACTCCGCTCGGCGATCCGATCGAAATCGCCGGCCTCGTGAAGGCGTTCGGGGCGAAGCCCGGCGCCACGAAGTCCTGCGCGATCGGCTCGGTGAAGAGCAATATCGGGCATCTCGACATCGCCGCGGGCGTCGCGGGCTTGATCAAGACCGTGCTCTCGCTGCAGCACGGCGAGATTCCGCCGAGCCTGCATTTCGAGACGCCGAATCCGAAGCTCGAGCTGGAGAAAACGCCCTTCGTTATCAATCACACGCTCAAGCCCTGGCCGCGCGGCGAAACGCCGCGCCGCGCGGGCGTGAGTTCGTTCGGCATCGGCGGCACGAATGCCCACGTCGTTCTCGAGGAGGCGCCCGCCCCCGAACCGTCGCAACCGTCCCAACGCCCGCAGCATCTCCTGGTCGTCTCCGCGAAGACGGCGACCGCACTCGACACGGCGACCGAGAATCTCGCGCAACATCTCGAAGCCAATCCGACGGCGAATTTGGCGGACGTCGCCTTCTCGCTCCAAACCCGCCGCAAGGCGTTCGCGCATCGCCGCGCGGTTGTCGCCGATTCCCGCGACGCCGCGATTGCGGCCTTGCGCGGTTCGCAATCCGAGGTAGGGCGAGGCGTCCCCGCCGAGCCGCGGCTCACCGGGGACGGTTCGTCCTCCCCGCGCGCCGTCTCCGGCGTCGCCGAGGGTACCCCCACCGTTGCTTTCATGTTCCCAGGCCAGGGTGCGCAAGCGGTCGGCATGGCGCGCGAGTTGTATCTCACCGAGGCCCGTTTCCGGGCGACGGTCGATCGCTGTTGTGAGGCGCTGAAGCCGAAGCTCGGTCTGGATTTGCGCGACGTGCTGTATCGGGACAGTAGCGGCCGTCGTCCCGACGGCCACCCGACGAATGGCGATCGGGACGATCGCCGCTACCCAGCTCCAAACTCCGAACTCCAAACTCCGAACGCTGCGATCCAGGATCCCGCCGAGCTGTTGAAGCAGACGCGTCTGACCCAGCCGGCGATGTTCGTGATCGAGTACGCGCTGGCCGATCTGTGGATGCATTACGGCGTGAAGCCGAATGCGATGATCGGCCACAGCCTGGGAGAATACGTGGCCGCCTGTATCGCGGGCGTGTTCTCGCTGGACGATGCGCTGGCGCTCGTGGCCGAGCGCGCTCGGCTGATGCAGGAGCAGCCCGAAGGCGCGATGCTGGCCGTGCGCGTGCCCGAGGAACGCATCGCCGGCTTCCTCGATTCTTCCCTTTCGCTTGCCGCCACCAATACCCGTGGGCTCTGCGTCGTTTCCGGACCATTCGATGCGATCACGGCGTTGGAGAAAAAGCTCGGCGAAAGCGGCGTCGCGAGCAGGCGGTTGGCGACGTCGCATGCCTTTCATTCGGCGATGATGGACGCAGCGATGCGCCCGCTTGCCGACTTCGTGCGCCGGCTCGAGCGCCGCGCGCCGCAGATTCCGTTCGTGTCGAACGTCACCGGCAAATGGATCACGGCCGAGCAAGCCGTCGATCCGGAGTATTGGGCGTCGCATCTGCGCCGCACCGTGCGCTTCGCCGAGGGCGTGGCGCTGCTGACCGAGCCGGGCACGAAGCGCGTGCTCCTCGAAGTCGGGCCTGGCGAAACGCTCGGCGGCTTCGCGCGCCAAGACCCGAATGTCGGCCCGCGCGGCGTGGTCGTCGCCTCGTCGCTCGGTCGGGCCAAAGACGGCGCCTCCGAAGCGGCCGCGCTGCTGCGCGCTCTGGGCCAACTTTGGGCCGTTGGCGTCACCGTCGACTGGAAGCCGCTCTACGCCGGCGAGCCGCGTCGCTTCGTCGCGCTGCCCACGTATCCGTTCGAACGGAAGCGTTATTGGATCGAGCCGGGCATTTCGTTTCGAGCGATGCTCGAGGGGGGCGACCATTCTCCGCAACGGGCTCGTTTGGAAAAGCCCGATGGGGACATCGGGCTCCGCCTACAGGAAGTCTCGGTGTCGCAAGACGACGGGTCGGCGCCGCTCCGTACTCCTCAATCTGCAGCCCAAAACTCAACCGAGTCCGCGACAGTCGCGGCCCTCCGTGATCTCTTCGCCGAGTTGTCGGGCATGGACCTCGCGACGGCCAGCGTGGAGGCGTCCTTCTATCAACTCGGTTTCGATTCCCTCTTTCTCACGCAAGCGAGCCTCGCTGTGACCCGCCGTTTTGGCGTCGATATCACCTTCCGCCAACTGCGCGACCAACTGCAATCCCTCGCCAAGCTCGCGGCGCATCTGGATGCCGCACGCGGCGTGAACGTCGGTGCTGACGCCGAGCCTCGGCCAATTGTAGCGGGGGTGCCAGACCCCGGCCTGCGGTCTAACATCGCGGCTCCGGCTACATTGGAATCCCAGCCCGCGACTTCCGAACTCCAAAATCCCGAATCGAAAATCGAAAATCAAACGCTCCCGCTCTCCGATGCGCAGCGTGAGCTCTGGTTCGCGAGTCAGCTGGGCAACGAGGTGTCGTCAGCCTACAACGAGTCGTCGAACATCAAGCTTGACGGTCGGCTCGACGTCGGGGCTTTGAAGCGCGCGTTCCGCCAGCTCGTCGCCCGTCACGAAGCGCTGCGCACGACGATCCTGCCGTCCGGCGATCGGCAGCGGATTTCGTCCGACGTCGACGTCGACTTGCCGATGCGCGACTTCACGTCGCTCGAGGCCTCGGCCCGTGAAGATCGCGTCCGCGATTTCATCTCCACGGAGCTCGAACGGCCCTTCGATTTGAGCAAGGGCCCGCTGTTCCGCGCGCATCTGCTGCGCCTCGAACCGGCGCGGCATATGATCGTCATCGTCGTTCACCATATCATCTGCGACGGCTGGTCGCTCGGTATCCTCCAGCGCGATCTAGGTGAATTGTACGGCATCGAGGTGACCGCTTCAGGTGGGACCCGATCTCCGAGCGGGTCGCAAGGGGGTTCGCATACCGACGGCCTGCCCGGAGGTCAGGCCCTACCCGCGACGCCGAAGCGTGGCGCGAACGCGCCGGCGTGTGTTGCCGGAACCTCCAATCCGCAATCCACCCTCCAAAATCCAAAATCGTTCAGCGCTTACGCCTGCCAACAAGCGGCCGCGCGCGGGTCTGCGTCGTTCAAGGCGGCCGAGGAATTTTGGACTCGCCAGTTCGCCGATCACGTGCCGGTGCTCGACTTGCCGAGCGATCGTCCGCGTCCCGCCGAGCGCACCTATGCGGGAGCCTTCATGTTGCGCACCTTGCCGGCCGACTTGACCGGGGCGCTGAAGCAGCTCGGCGCGCAGCACGAGTGCACGATGTTCACGTTGCTGCTCTCCGGCTTCGCCGTGCTCCTGCACCGGCTCAGCGGACAGGACGATTTGGTGGTGGGCATTCCGGCCGCGGCGCAGGTCATGGATGGCGTCGACGATCTTGTCGGCCATTTCGCCAATTTGCTTCCCGTGCGGCAACGGATTGGCGAGCGGCAGGCGTTCACCGCGTTGCTGGCCGACGTCCGCCGCCAGCTTTTCGAATCGCTCGAACACTGGCGCTATCCCTTTGGTGCCCTGCTGCAGAAGCTCAACATCGCGCGCGACGCCACGCGGATGCCGCTCGCGAACGTCGTCTTCAATTCCACCCGGCTGCGCGGCACCTTGAAATTCGGCGATCTGGTCGGGGAGGTGCAAGGCAACGCCAAGCGGTTCTCGCACTTCGACCTCAACTTCAATTTCGCGGTCACTGGCGACACGATCTCGATCGGCGCGTATTACAGCACCGAGTTGTTCGACGAGGCGACCGTGGCGCGCTGGTTCGGCCATTTCGAGACGCTGCTCCGCGGCATCGTCGCTGCGCCGGATCGCGACGTCCATGAGTTGCCGCTGCTCAACGCCGCGGAGCGCGAACAATTGCTGGTGCGGTGGAACGAGACCGGAATGCCGTACGAGCGCGATGCCACGATTGCCGAGCTGTTCGACGCTCAGGTAGCGCGCACGCCCGAGGCGATCGCCATCGTCACGGAAACCGAGCGGGTTACGTACCGTGCGCTCGATGACCGCGCCAATCGGCTCGCTGAGCGGCTGCGCGCCGCCGGTGTCGGTGCCGACACGCTCGTCGGCGTTTTTCTCGAACGCACGCCCGAGCTCTTGGTGGCGATCTTCGGCATCCTGAAGGCGGGCGGCGCTTACGTCCCGCTCGATCCGAAATATCCCAGCGATCGGCTCGAGTTCATCGTGGGTGATACCCGGATGCCGATCATGGTGACGCAGCGCAGCCTCGTCGCGCAGCTGCCGGCCGGCGGTTTCGACTTCATGCTGATCGATGACGACAGTCCCGCCGCCTCGCGCGTCGGCCGGTCGTTGACGACGCCGAAC
Organism: uncultured Opitutus sp.; assembly: GCA_966252355.1. GTDB lineage: Bacteria > Verrucomicrobiota > Verrucomicrobiia > Opitutales > Opitutaceae > ER46. The sequence goes on from CBINOT010000110.1 coordinate 11,682, forward strand.
CGCACGCCGGCCAACGCGGAAAGCCTCGCTTATATCATCTACACCTCGGGCTCCACCGGGAAGCCGAAGGGCGTGGCCATCGTGCAGCGTTGCGTCGTCGCGCTCGTCGCGTGGGCGCGTTCGCTGTACCGGCCGGAGGAACTCGACGGCGTCTTGTTCTCCACCTCGGCGTCGTTCGACATCTCGATTTTCGAGATCTTCTGCCCGCTGTGCCTGGGCGGAAAGATCGTCCTCGCCGAGAATGTGCTGCAGCTCGCCACGCTTTCGGTCGCCAACGAAGTCCGCTTCCTCAGCGGCGTCCCGTCGGCCATCGCCGAGGTGGTGCGGCTAAAGATCGTGCCGCCGTCCGTGACGACGGTCGCGCTGGCCGGCGAAACCTTCCCGCAGCCGTTGGTGGATGCGCTTTATGCGCTGCCGCACATGCGTCGCGTGTTCGAGCACTACGGCCCGACCGAGGCGACGGTTTATTCGACCGGCGGCTTGCGGCACGCGAATACGCGTCCGTCCTTGGGCCGTCCGTTCCCGAACGAGCAGATCTATATTCTCGATCGCTATCTGCAGCCCGTTCCGATCGGCGTGCAGGGCGAGATCTACATTGGCGGCGACAAGCTCGCCCGTTGCTACCTGAACCGGCCCGAGCTCACCGCGGAGAAGTTCATCGCGAATCCGTTTATGGGACAGTGTCACCCATTAGGTGACACGACCAAGGAAGGACGCGCTAGCTCCGCTGCGGGGATTGGCGGCGGTGCGGGACTCGAACCGGCGCCGGCGTTTTCGGCTCGGCTCTACAAATCCGGCGACATGGCGCGCTGGTGCGCCGATGGCACGATCGAGTCGCTCGGCCGGGCGGATCATCAGGTGAAGGTGCGCGGCTTTCGCATCGAGCTTGGCGAGGTGGAGTCGGCGCTCGCGCAACATCCCGCCGTGGCCGAATGCACGGTGCTCGCCCGGCCGGACGCGACGGGCAACAATCGCTTGCTCGCGTATGCGGTCCCGCATCAGGGCCGGACGGCGGAGGTGCGTGAGTTGAAAGCGCATCTTCAGCAATCGCTCCCGGACTACATGGTGCCCTCGGCGATCATGGTGCTCGAGCGGTGGCCGCTGACGACCAACGGCAAGCTCGACCGCAAGGCGTTGCCCGATCCGGAGCGCCAGGAAAGCGAGAGCGAGTACGTGGCTCCCGGCACGGCGACCGAGGAACTGGTGGCCGAACTCTGGCGCGATGTGCTCGGCGTGAAGCGGGTCAGCGTGCACGACAATTTCTTCGAGCTCGGCGGTCACTCGTTGCTCGCCACTCAGGTCATCGCGCGTGTGCACGACACGCTCGAGGTCGAAATTTCGATGCGTCAGTTTTTCGCTGCCCCCACGGTCGGCGGCCTCGCGGTCGCGATCGACGCTGCGCTCATCCGGGAGATGAAACTGTCTGCGCCGCCCTCAGCGACTGACGCGTTCGTGCCGGCGGAGGAACAACCATGAGTGTCAAAGCGGAAGTAATCCCGACGCGGACGGAGCTCACGGGCTCGCAGCGTGCCTTGCTCGACGAGCGGCTGAAACGCGCGAAACAGGCGTCCACCGCGCGAACCGCCGAGGCGAAGCCTTCCATTCCGCCTCGCCCCGCGGGCGTCGACATTCCGCTGTCCTTTGCGCAGGAGCGGCTTTGGTTTCTCGATCAACTCGAGCCCGGCTCGGCCGTTTACAACGTGTGCCAGGCCGTGCGGATGGATGGCGCGCTCAACGTTGCCGCGCTCGAACGGGCCTTGAACGAGATCGTTCGCCGCCACGAGGTCTTGCGCACCAATTTCGTCGCCGCCGAGGGCCGCCCGGTGCAAGCCATCGCGCCCGAGCGCACGCTCGTCTTGGCCATCGTCGATCTCAGCGACTGGCAGGATGGCACCGGGGCGGAGGAGTTGCAGCGGCGGTTAAAGGAAGAATCCCGCCGGCCGTTCGATTTGACGCGCGACGTGTTGATCCGTGGCCTGCTGGTGCGGACCTCGCCGGTGGAGCACACGTTGTTGCTCACGCTGCATCACATCATTTCCGATGGCTGGTCGCTCGGTATTCTCTTTCGCGATCTCGCGGCCTATTACACGGCGTTCTCGCAAGGCCAGACGCCGACGTTGCCCGAGCTGCCGATTCAATTCGCGGACTATGTTTTCTGGGATCGCGAGACGACGCAGGGACCGGCGTTGGAGCGCTTGCTCTCGTACTGGCGCAAACAACTCCATGGGCCCTTGCCCGTGCTCGACTTGCCGGTCGATCATCCGCGTTCGTTGGCTCCCATGTCGCGGGGCGCGGCGCAGACCGTGCAACTTTCCCGCCCGCTGACGCAGGCGCTGAAGGCCCTCGGGCAGCAAGAGGGCGCGACCTTGTTCATGACGCTGCTGGCGGCGTTTCAGGTGTTGCTGCACCGCTGGACGGGGCAGGAAGACATTGTGGTCGGTTCCGTCGTGGCGGGCCGGCGCAAGGTCGAGCTGGAAAGGCTCATTGGATTCTTCGTGAACACGCTGGTTTTTCGGGGCGACCTCACCGGCGAGCCGACGTTTCGCGAGCTGTTGGTCCGCACCCGCGAGACCGCGGTGGGAGCGCTCGCGCACCAGGATTTGCCTTTCGAGCGGCTCGTCAACGAACTGCGCCCGGATCGCTCGCTCAGCCGCAATCCGCTGTTCCAGGTGATGTTCGTCCTGCAAAACGCGCCGATGGCGCCGACCAATTTGCCGCAGCTGCGCTTGCAGCCGATCGAGGTCGACACCGGCACGTCGAAATTCGACCTGACGTTGTCGATGATGGAGACGCCCGACGGCTTGCGGGCCGCGATGGAGTACAACGCGGATTTGTTCGAGCCCGGCACCATCGCGCGGATGCTCGGGTGCTTCCAGACCTTGCTCGAGAGCATCGTCGCCAATCCCGACGAATCGATCATGCGTGTTGCGCTGCTGAAGCCGGCCCAACGGCACCAGCTGCTTTCGGAATGGAACCAAACCTCCTCCGAGTATCCGCGGACGCAGACGATCACGCAGCTGTTCGAGGAGCAGGTCGCCCGGGCGCCGCATTCGACCGCGCTCGTCTGCGACGCGAAGCGGATGACCTATCTGCAACTCGACGCGCAAGCGAACCAGCTCGCCCGCTGGCTGCGGCGCGCCGGCGTCGGCCCCGGCACCTTGGTTGGCTTGTGCGCCGAGCGTTCGATCGAAGTCATCGTGGCCCTCCTGGGCATCATGAAGGCCGGGGCGACGTACGTGTCGCTCGATCCGACCTATCCGCCCGAGCGGCTCACCTTCATGCTGCGCGATATCGCGGCTCCGGTCTTGTTGACGCAGCAACGGCTGCGCAGCCGCGTGGAAGCGTTCGTGGCCGAGGCCGGTCGCGCGCCCGCCGGCACCGAGACGCGCCCGCAGACGGATGTTCCTCTCTCCGCCCCGCGGCGCGCGACGATTCTCTCGCTCGATTCCGAATGGGCACGCATTGCCGGCGAGAGCGACGAGCCGCTGCGCTGCGAAATCTCTCCGGAGGATATCGCATACGTCAGCTACACGTCGGGCTCGACTGGGCTGCCGAAAGGCGTCTGCGTCCCGCACCGCGGTGTCGTTCGACTGGTCAAGAACACCGACTATGCGCGTTTCGGCCCCGATGAAGTGTTTCTGCAATTCGCGCCGATCGCCTTCGATGCCTCGACCCTGGAAATCTGGGGCGCGCTGCTGAACGGCGGCAAACTCGTCCTCTATCCGCCGGGTCCTTCTTCGCTCGCCGATATGGGCGAGTTCATCGAGCGCAACGGCATCACCACGCTTTGGCTGACGGCGGGGCTGTTCCATCAGATGATCGAAGAACAGGTCGATCGCCTCCGAAACGTCCGCCAGCTGCTGGCCGGCGGCGATGTGTTGTCGCCGACGCATGTGGCGCGCGCGCTCGAGCAGCTGCCCCGCACGCAGTTGATCAATGGGTACGGACCGACCGAAAACACGACCTTCACCTGCTGCCATCGCATCACGGCGGCGCCATTGCCCGGCCGCTCGGTGCCCATTGGCCGCCCGATCGCGAACACGCAGGTTTATGTTCTCGATCGCACGCTGCAGCCGGTTCCGATCGGCGTGCCCGGCGAACTGTATACCGCAGGCGACGGTTTGGCGCGCGGTTATCTCAACCGCCCCGAGCTGACCCCGGAGAAATTTGTGCTGAATCCCTTCGCCGCGCCGGCGGAAGCGAACGGCGCGGCGGCGACGCCGCGCATGTACCGCACCGGCGACCGCGTGCGGTGGCTGCCGGATGGCAGCATCGAATTCATCGGCCGCATCGATCGCCAGGTGAAGATCCGCGGTTTCCGCGTCGAGCCGGCGGAAGTCGAAGGCGTGCTCGAGCTTCACCCCGACGTGAAAGAATGCGCCGTCGTCGTCCGCGAAGACAGCGCGGGAGAAAAGCGGCTCGTGGCCTACATCGTCGCGAAAAAGCAGCCCGCGCCGACGACGGACGTGTGGCGCGTTTTCCTGGCCGAAAAGCTGCCCGACTATCTCGTCCCCGCGGCCTTCTTCACGCTCGATGCGCTGCCGCTCACGACGAACGGCAAGCTCGATCTCGCCGCGCTGCCGGTCGTCGACGGCGCCCGTCCTGAGCTGGAAGGCCAGTATGTCGCGCCGCGCGATGACGTGGAGCGTCGCCTGGTCGACATTTGGGAGCAGGTGCTGAACGTCCGGCCGGTCGGCGTGCACGATCAGTTCTTCGCGCTCGGCGGCCACTCGTTGATGGCGGTGCGCATGGTGGCGCACGTCGACAAGGTCTTTGGCAAGAAGCTGCCGGTCGCGGCGATTTTCCAACACCGCACCGTCGAGCAGCTCGCTCGGTTACTGCGCGGCCCGGAAGTCGGTTATGCGCCGGCGACCTCGGTGGTCGAGATCCGCGGCCAAGGCACGCGCCCGCGTTTGTACCTCGTGCATGGCGTGGGCGGCGGCATGTTCTGGGGCTACGCGAACTTGTCGCGGCATCTCGGCGTCGATCAACCGCTCTATGCGTTCAAATCGCGCGGCATGGATGGCCTGCCGGAGTGGCCGACGATCGAGGAGATCGCGAGCAACTACGTGGCGGATTTGCGCGCGCACCAGCCGCGGGGACCGTATCTGCTCGGCGGTTACTGCTTTGGCGGCATCGTCGCCTACGAAATGGCGCGCCAGCTGCGGGAGCAGGGCGAGGAGATCGCGCTGCTGGCGTTGATCAACGGCTCGCCCCCGAACACGAGCTACCAAAAAGACCGGAACTTCTGGTCGCCGCTCTGGGTGGCGAAATTCCTCGGCAATTTTTCGTACTGGCTGAGCTGTTTCCTCTTCCGCTGGAGCTGGCGCGAGCGGTCGGAGTTTTTGCGCTGGAAATTCCGGCTCGTGCGCAAGCGGCGGCAAGACGCTGCGGCGCAAAACCACGCCGAGGTCGCGCTCGGCGACGTCGACCAACTCGTCGATCTGGCGGCCTATTCCGAGGAGCGGCGCGCATTGTGGCGCGCGCACGTGAAGGCGCTCATGGCGTACCGCCCGAAAGGATACCCGGGCAAGATCACGTTGATCCGCACCCGCGGACATCCGCTGTTCTGCTCGTTCGACTTTCGGTACGGCTGGGGCGAACTCGCGCGCGACGGCGTCGAGGTGAAAATCGTCCGCGGCGGCCACGGCAACGTGCTGGCCGAGCCCTACGTCGCCTCCGTGGCGGCGGCGCTGCGGCCTTGTTTCGACGCGGTGGGCGGGACGCCGGCCAAGGAGGCCACGCCATGAAACGCGGCGGCCTGCAACATCGTTCGCAAGTGGAGGCGGTGCGCGCCGCGCGGCGGCGCGTGCCGGGCGCCCTCCGTTTGCGCCCGACCGATGTCGATATCTGGCGGGTGACGCTGGACGAGCAGCCCGAGGAAGCCGTCGCGCATTTCCGCCCGCTGCTTTCTCCCGACGAGGCGGAGCGCGCGCGCAAATTCTTCTTCGAGCGGGACCGGAGGCGTTTCGTGATCGGCCGCGGCATTCTGCGGACGCTGCTCGCGCGTTATCTCGGCTGCCCGGTGTCGGAAATCGCGTTTCGCTACGGCCCGAACGGCAAGCCGATGCTGCCGGCCGAGGACGGCGCGCCGGCGTTGCACTTCAACGTGGCGCATTCGGACTCGGTTGCCCTCCTCGCGTTTTCCACCGCCGGCGAGATCGGCATCGATCTCGAGCGGGTGCGGGACCTCCCGGACTGGGAGCACATCGCCGCGACTTATTTTTCTCCGGCGGAACAAGCGCGCGTGCGCGCCTGCCCGCCCGAAGCGCGCCGCTTGGAATTCTTCCGCGCGTGGACGCGCCAGGAAGCGATCCTCAAAGCGAGCGGCTTGGGCCTTGGGCTCTCGGTCGGTCCCATCTCGGTCCCCGCTTTGACGGCGGAGAGCGAGGGCGAAAATCCGGCGTTCAGCGTGCGGGCGTTGCCGGAGTTGAAGCTCCAAGCGCTCGAGCCCGGCGCGGGCTTCGTCGGCGCCCTGGCGGTGCCCGCGCCGGTGCGCTGGGCGACGCAAACGACCTGGAAATTTTCGCAGTGGCTCGGGCGCGTGGCGCAAGTGCGGCGCGGACGCCGGAACTCCTTCGAACAGTTGGCAAACCTCCCATCGGTATTTCTATGAATCTAATTCGATTCTTCATTCGCGGTTCACGCGTGATGATGCTGTGCACGTTCGCCGCTGCGCTCCTCAGCGGCGCGGCGAACGCCGGCCTCATCGCGGTGGTTAACACGGCGCTCAGCCAAGCAGGACATCCCACCCGGATCATGGTGGTGTGTTTCCTTGCCCTCGCCATCGGGCGGCTGGCGACGAACTTCATCGCGCAGGTGACGCTCGCGCATTTCTCGCAGCGCAGCAGCGCCGCGTTGCGCCGCGACCTCGTCGGCCGCATCCTCGCCGTGCCGCTGCGGCAGCTCGAGGAGATCGGCGCCCCGCGCCTGATGGTCGCGCTGACCGAGGACGTGCTCACGCTGACCGAGGCGATGCTCGCGATCCCCACGTTCGCCGTGAACGTCGCGATCCTCGTGGGCGGGGCGATCTACCTCGGCTACCTCTCGTTCACCGTGCTCGCGGCGATGGCTGTCTTCATCGTGCTCGGCGCTGTGGCCTATCGGATCCTCATTCGCGCCGGTTTTCGTCACCTGTACGAGGCCCGCGACGAGCAGGACCGCCTGTTCAAGCATTTCCGCGCGCTCACCGAAGGCATCAAGGAGCTGAAGCTCCACCGCGAGCGTCGCGGCGTCTTCTTCACCGAGAGCATCCACCATTCGACCGACCGCTACAAGCGGCACGCGGTCGCGGCGGAAATGCGTTTCATCTTCGCGCATAACTGGAGCCATCTGCTGTTCTTCACGCTCGTCGGCACGATCCTGTTCGTGCTGCCGCAGGTGCGCACGGTCAGCCCGCAAGCATTGACCGGCTACGTGGTCGCGACGTTGTACCTCATGGGGCCGCTCTCGGGCGTCTTGGGCAGCTTGTCGCTCTTTGGCCGCGCCAGCGCCGCGCTGCGCAAGATCGAGCAACTCGGCCTCACGCTTTCGCAGCGCGCCGGCGATCATTGCCCGCTCACCATGCCCGCGGCCGCGCCGAAGTTCGAGCGGCTGGAGCTGATGGGCGTCACGCACTCCTACCACCGCGAGCGCGAAGACGATCATTTCTCGCTCGGTCCGATCAATCTGTCGTTCCACCCCGGCGAAATCGTCTTCCTGGTCGGCGGCAATGGCAGCGGCAAATCCACGCTCGCGAAGGTCATCACCGGGCTTTATCCGCCCGAAGAGGGCATGATCCGCTTGAACGGACGCCCCGTGACCGAGCAGAACCGCGACGATTATCGGCAGTGTTTCTCGGCCGTGTTCGCCGATTACTATCTCTTCGAGAGCCTGCTGGGCCAAACCGGCGGCGATCTCGATGGGCAAGCGCGCGAATATCTGGCGCACCTGCACCTCGACCATAAAGTGAAGGTCGTCGACGGCGTGCTCTCCACCACGCAGCTCTCGCAAGGCCAGCGGAAGCGGTTGGCGCTGTTGAACGCCTATCTCGAAGATCGGCCGTTCTATCTCTTCGACGAGTGGGCTTCGGACCAGGATCCGCTCTTCAAGGATCTCTTCTACACGCAGCTGCTGCCCGAGCTGAAGGCGCGGAACAAGACCGTGCTCGCGATCACGCACGACGACAAATATTTCCACCTCGCCGACCGGCTGATCAAACTGGATTACGGCCAGATCGTGCGCGATGGACCGCAACTCGGCGATGCGTCCGCCCACAACGGCGCCACCAAAGTGATCCACAATGGGCTGCCCGCGGTGAACGGCACGCGCGATCCGTTTGGCGAAGTCGACCCTCGCGCCGCCTCCGTCGTTCGCACCTGATTTGTCGGCGATCGTTCGCGATCCCGCCTCGCACGGCCCGCTCTCGGAGCGGGCCGTTTGCTTTTCGCCGCGCCGGTCTCGCCCGACGCATTTTTGGCGTCCAAACCGGACCAGCCCGTCCGCCTGAATCCGGCGGGCGGAGGCTGGCGCAATTCATGCACCGCATACCGCAAGGGCTGCGTACTCCCATGCTGCCACGGCTGGCACACTGCCATCGACCTCTTGGGATCAACCGCTCGCCACTCCACGCTCATGCCCACGCGCCCGCCGACCAACGACTATGCCACCTGCGATGCGAACGAGGCTGTCGCCTCCGTCGCTTATCGCCTCAACGAACTCATCGCGATCTATCCGATCACGCCGTCGTCGGCGATGGC
>CBINOT010000111.1:0-20225 GCA_966252355.1 uncultured Opitutus sp.
ATCTAAAACGGTTTCGGCAAGACACTTTGTGCCGTTCGCCCTGTATTGATATCAGACTACAACCAAATGGCGCCTAGATGTAGCGATGAATTGGCTCACGTTCGCCGCGGCGCTTCTTTACGAAGCCCGTCAACCGCCGTCTAATCTACCTATAGAATGCGACTCTCGGCCTGCCGGCATTCGACGACGCCGCGCTACCCGGCGGACACGGTCTCGATTCCGCTCACCGCTCCGGGACGAAGAAGAAATTATTGCAGTACGAATCGTCTCCGGGCACCTGCTGATCGCGGATGGGATCGAACCCCGCCAGCGGGGCGAGTCGTCCGCCGGTGAAATATTGGCCGCGGTAGCCGAGCGCGTGGAGGTATCCGAATACCTCATCGATCGGACGCGAGCCATTGTGCCGCTGCTCGCATTCGAACAAGAGGATCGGCCGGTCTTGGCGGAGCAATTGCTCGGCGCCGCGAAACACCTCCCGTTCGTGGCCCTCGACATCGCACTTGATGAACGAGACGGGCTGGGTACGGCCGGCGAAAAACGCATCGAGCTTCACCACGTGGACCTCCTGCACTCGCGCGCCCGCCGCCGCACGAAGCGGCGCGACCAACGAGGCCGAGGGCGAAGGCCGGTCGCCCGGAACGTGCAAGGTCATCGTGCCGTCGCGGTCGGACACCCCGGCGTTCACCACGCTTACGCGCCTCGGGTCGAACGCCATCGCCAGCGTCCGCGCGAGCTGCGCCTGGGGTTCGAATGCATAGACGCGCCCTGTCCGTCCCACGCCGCGCGCGAGCCAATAGGTATACGCTCCTTTGTGCGCCCCGATATCGACCGCGAGGGTGCCAGGCCGCAGGCTGCGCCGCACGGCGGCGATTTCGGCGGGATCGTGCTTCAGCCGATAGCGCCACGCGCGGTACCAGAGCCGTCCGCGGCTGCGCCAGGACGAGGGATGACGAACCGGGGCGGTGAACGCGTTCATCGAGTGGGGTTCAGCACAAGACGTACCGCCGCCGTCGACGTAACCGTAAAATTGGTAACAACCCAAGCGCGCGGCCCCGAGGCGTGCGTTACACTCCGATCAGGCGAGCGCAGGCGTTGACTCCGCCAGGCCGTTCCCGAATTGTCCCCGGCTCGTTGTTTGAAAATCTCTCCCGCTCGGGCGGGAGGGTAAGCGCTCAGCGGACGGGGAACGCCGTGAGAATCGGCGACAGTCGCGCTGCGGTATCGAGTCACAAGTCCTGATCTCCCGGCCTAACGAGCCGGAGCACAAAGCACAGTCGCGCGTCACGCGGCCAAGGCGAAGGACAAGGTGGCGGGATTCGTCCCGCCGGAAACTCGGAGTCCGAATACCCAGCTGGGTGCTTCGTCAGGATAACCCTCATCGCAGAAATGAAAGGACTCCCTCATGATTGCATCACCGCGCACTCACACGCTCGGCTTTTCGCGCATTGGCGCCAAACGCGAGCTCAAGAAAGCCACGGAAGCTTACTGGCAGGGTAAGATTTCCCGCTCGGATCTCGAAGCCGTCGGCCGCGCCTTGCGCGCCCGGCATTGGCAGCTGCAACGCGACGCCGGCATCGACCTCGTCCCGTCGAACGACTTCTCGTTCTACGACCACGTCCTCGACACGACCTGCCTCGTCGGCAATGTCCCGCCCCGGTTCGGCTGGCGCGGCGGCGAGGTCGATCTGGACACGCGTTTCGCCATCGCCCGCGGTGTGCGCCACGCCGCGGCACCCGCCGAAAAATGCCGGTGCGCCGACCACGGCCCGGCTCCCGGCGGCGCGTCGTTCGCCAGCGAAATGACCAAGTGGTTCGACACGAACTATCATTATATCGTCCCGGAATTCACGGCGGACACTCGCTTCGCCCTCGCGGCGTCGAAGCCGGTGGACGAGTTCACGGAGGCGCTGGCGCTCGGGATCAAAACCAAGCCGGTGCTGCTCGGTCCGGTCACCTATCTGCTGTTGGGCAAAGCGACGGAGCCGAATTTCAACCGGTTCGACCTGCTCGAACGGCTGCTGCCGGTGTACGTGCAAGCCCTCGGGCGGCTCGCCGACGCCGGCGCGGAATGGGTGCAGCTCGACGAGCCGGCCCTGGCGCTCGATCTCACGCGCCAGCAGCGCACCGCCCTCACCGCGAGCTATGCCATCCTGGCGGCGGCCGAGCCTCGGCTGCGGCTGCTTGTCGCCACCTATTTTGGCGGGCTGCGCGACAATCTACGCTGCTTCCTCGATCTTCCGGTCGCCGCGCTGCACATCGACGGCACCCGCCAGCCGCGCGAAGTCGACACCGTGCTGCGCGAATTCCCGGCGGATAAAATTCTTTCGCTGGGCCTCGTCGACGGCCGCAACGTCTGGCGTCACGACTTCGACGCCACTTGTCCGGTCCTCGCCGCCGCCGTCGAGCGGCTGGGGCGGGAACGCGTCTGGGTCGCGCCGTCGTGTTCGCTGCTGCATTCGCCGGTCACGCTGCGGCTCGAAACGAAGCTTCCGGCCGAAACGAAATCCTGGCTCGCCTTCGCCGAGGAAAAACTCGCCGAGGTCGCGCTGCTTCGCGATCTCGTCCGCGGCACTGCCGCCGACGGCGCCGTCGCCGCCCACCGCGCCGCCGTGGCCTCGCGCCGAACCAGCGCCCGCATTCACCGCCCGGAGGTGCAGGCCCGCGCGACCGCGGTGCGCGAGGGCGACGGAACCCGCCGCTCCGAATTTCCCGAACGGCAGCAAAAACAAAGGCGCGCGCTCCAACTTCCGTTCCTGCCCACGACGACCATCGGTTCGTTTCCGCAAACGGAAGCGGTGCGCGCCGCGCGCGCCCGCTGGAAAAGCGGCGAACTGAGCGAGGCCGACTACCGGCAATTCCTGGAGGCCGAGACCATCAAGTGCATTCGCTTCCAGGACGAGATCGGGCTCGACGTGCTCGTGCACGGCGAATTCGAGCGCAACGACATGGTCGAATACTTCGGCGAGCAGCTCGATGGCTTCGCCTTCACCGAAAACGGTTGGGTGCAAAGCTACGGGTCCCGCTGCGTGAAGCCGCCGATCATCTACGGCGACGTGGCTCGCCCTCGCGCAATGACCGTCGGCTGGGCGACGTTTGCCCAGGCGCAGACTCGCCGGCCGATGAAGGGCATGCTGACCGGTCCCATCACGGTCCTCCAATGGAGCTTCGTGCGCGACGACCGGCCGCGCCGCGAAACGGCGTTTCAAATCGCGCTCGCGTTGCGCGACGAGGTGCTCGACCTCGAGCGCGCCGGCATCCGCATCATCCAGATCGACGAGCCCGCGCTCCGCGAAGGGCTGCCGCTGCGCCGCGAGGATTGGAAGCACTACCTCGAATGGTCCGTGAACGCGTTCCGGCTCACCGCCGGCGGCGTGCGCGACGAAACGCAGATTCACACCCACATGTGTTACGCGGAGTTCAACGACATCATCGAGGCGATCGCGCGAATGGACGCCGACGTGATCACGATCGAAACCGCCCGCTCGAACATGGAGCTGCTGCAGGCCTTCGAGGCATTCCGGTATCCGAACGAGATTGGGCCCGGCGTTTACGATATTCATTCGCCGCGGGTCCCGACCGTCGGAGAGATGGAGCGCCTGATCGAAAAAGCGCTGCGGCTGCTTCCGGCCGGCAATGTGTGGATCAATCCCGATTGCGGCTTGAAGACGCGCGGCTGGTCGGAGGTCGACGCCGCGCTGCGGCACTTGGTGGCCGCCGCGCGCCAGCTTCGGGTCAAAGCGCCAGCGATGACCTGACGGCGCGACGCCGAAACAGGCTATGGTGCGAGGGCGTCTGCTGGCAGACGCCCTCTTTTTTCGCCCGCGCGCTCTCCCGCTATCGAGAAGCCTCGCATCCGACGCGGAGAAAAAATCGTCGCGGAATTTCGGGGACTCTGATCGCATCGGCGTCCCTGCCCACTCTTCCAGCCTCGGGGGACCCGCCTCGTGCGTTTTCCCCGCGAATCCTTGGCGTCGGCCCCCTTTCATCGCCGCGCCGGACAAACTTTCCCATCCATGAATCCAGCTACCCTCGCTTCGCTTCGCTCGTTTCGCCGCGCCGTCGCCGTCACTGCGCTCGCTGCCGCCGCTCCCCTCGCCGGCTTTGCCGCCGACACCCAGTCCGCCGCGGCGCCAATGACCGAGGACTCGTGCCCGTCGCTCGGCTGGGCGGAAAATCTGCCGCAGTTCTTGAAACCCACGGCGCCGTTTCCGACGAACGACACGCCGCTCGACGCGCGCGATTGCGCCTTTCACCAATGGTCGTGGGAAGCGTTCACGTGGGCGACCGCGCTCGACGAACATGGCGTCCCGCGCTTCATGACGCTGGCCACGCCCGCCGATCTTTTCCTGCCCGACGGCGCGCCCCGTGCGCCGCACCAGCTCACGCTCGGCACGCGTGCGATGCACGCCGCGGGCGCGCATATCGAGGGCGTCGGCGCCATCGTGCAGGCCGACGGCAATCTGCTCGTCGCGCCCAATGGATATCCGGTCTACGCGTCCGTGCACATGAACGACGCCTACTTCGCGACCGCGAAGCGCAACCTCGTCGTCAACGGGGGCTATCAAGCCAATACCGACGCGGATCATTTCCCGGTCGGAGCGGCGGTGTTCAAGGCGATGTGGCTGCGGCTCGCCGACGGCGAACGCGCGCCCGCCGGCGCCTTCGTCACCGAAGCGCAGGTGCCGGTGCTCGCGGTTTCGCTCTCGCCGAACAACACGCTCTACGCCCAGCCCACCGGCGAAACCAAGCGGGCGAAAGTGGCGCTGGTCGGTTTGCACGTCGTCGGCCACACCATCAATCACCCGGAATTCATCTGGGGAACGTTCGAGCATCACGAGAACAGCCCGCGCTTTCCCGACGGCCCCAACAAGCCGGCCGGCACCGCCAGCGATGCGCGCAACTATACGCTGTACGCGGGCGGCACGCCCTTCGCGCAGACGAACATCCCGACCGTGCAAACCACGGCGGCCAGCACGAGCACCAGTTCCCCGCTCTCGACGCCTTCGACCACGATCACCACCACCACGACGCTGACGCAGACGCCGCGCTATACCTTCGATCCGGCGACGCAGCGGTTCTCGCCGACCAGCAATGTCGTGCTGCAAAACGCAACCGGCAGCGAAACGTTCTCGCCGCGCGGCCCGGAGAACATCGCCGCCGTCAACACCGCGGCGCACACCTTTTTCTCCGGCCTCAAAGGCACCGAGCGCGATTTCGCGCACTATGACCTCATCGGCACCGTCTGGATGCTGCCGGGCACATACAATCTGAACAGCAACCAGAGCAACGCGGTGGGCTCGGTGAATCTCTCCAACACGACGGCGGAAACCTTCGAGCAAAACCCGGCCGGCACGACGTCGCCCGGTGCGAAACAAAACTGCTTCTCGTGCCACAATCCGCAGACGTTCCAGAACGTCGCGCCGATGCCGAATCTCAACGCGCGTCGCATCGCGCTGAGCCACGTGCTCGCCGCCGGCACGCTCTACGCCATTCCCAACGAGGTGGCCGTGGTCGTCCCGGCTGGAACCGTGAAGTAACCGTTCCGCCCCTGGCCTCGGCGACCAGGGGCGCGCTTTCGAACGCCGCGCCCTGACTCGTTATCAGGGTGCGGTCGTCGCAGTCGTCACGGCGGTATAGCCGGAATACCCGCCGCCGTTAACCGCCCGCATCCGGTAGTAATACGTCTTGTTCGACAGCAGGCCGGAGTCTGTGAAGGCGATGCTGTTGGCCGGAATGACCGCCATTTCCGAATACGACGTTCCGTTCGTGCTTCGTTCGAGCGAGAAGCCCTCTTCGTCACCGGACTGATCGAGCCAAAGGAGGTTGATGGTACTGCTCGACGAGGCCGTCGCCGCGAGCGAGGTCGGAGCGAAGGGGGGAGCGACGGAAATACGATAGGCGTTCCACATGTTGTTCGTAAAGGTTATGAACTCCGTCTGACTGGCCGTCTTCCGCACCCGTTCGTAATAGTCGAACAGCACGCTGTTATGCCAGGAGGTGCGAGCGCCCGGCATCAGATGGGCACAAAGTATGTGCCCAAGCAGCGAATTGTAATTGATGTTCCGATAGAGCGCCGTCCATTGGCTGTCGTCCCGGTTCGGCGAACCCATATGCTTTTCACCCCATTCCGGCAGGCCAACGTCACTCTGGGCATAGGTCACGCGCGGCGAGAGAACGGTGCGGCCGACATCGATTTGCCCGACCGTCCACACCGACAAATCCTCCTGGAAGATCAGATGCTGCGAAGCGTCGGCGTACGCCAGGATGTTGGCATCGCCGAGCACTAGACCCGCTAGCAGGAGGGGCATCTTTCGCCCCATATTATGTCCTCCGTTCGCGCTCCACACGGCACCGGTGTTTGCCGCGCCGTAAACATCGATCCCATATTGAACGAGCCGCACCAATAGCGTCTCTTTCTGGGTGTTGGTATAGTTCAGCTGGAGCGAAAGCAGGCCGTCCGACAGCTGCCAGGTCATGGATTGGCCATAATCCGGCTGATTGTTGCTCGGATGAAAATAGCGGCCGTCCGCTTCCGTCCCGATCTCGAGCCATGGGCGTTGGAAATAGCCCTCGACCGTCGCTAGCGTCGGCGTGCCGGTCACCGTCGCAAGCGAACGCAACGCGGAATAGTTCAAACTCGATTTGTTCCAATAATGCGTTTTGTCGGTCCCGCAGTACGGCGGCCGGAAAGAACCGCCGCTCGGCGTCGAGGCGATCACGGTCAACACCGCCGCATCCGTCAGCGCCGGGCGCCGGAACGCCGTGGGATGGCTGATCGCCGAGACGATCGACGAACCGGCGGCGACCACCAGCGGATTGCTGGACGACAGATCGTTATTGCCCGGGCGAGCCGCATTCAGCTCCAACCGAAAGCCGCCGCCGCCGTTGAGTTCGGAGTCGAAGCCCTGCTTCGCGACGCTGCTCGCCAGCGGATTGACCATCGCGCCGTTGATGACGCGCCAAGCCTCGCACGTTTGCGTCCCAGAACCGGCCGTCGTGGTGTTGATCGCCGCGCCGCCCGAGGTCGTGGCAATCCGAAACGCATCGGCAGTGTAGCCTGTGCTCGCGATATAATACACCGTTCCCGCCACGAGCGGAGCCGGGAGCGTCCCGGTCGTGGAAAACTTGATGAGTTGGCCCGGAAACAGCCCATGCGCAGTCCACGTCACGGTCGCCGGCGACCCCATGGAGATGGTAACCGCCGCGCTCGACATCTGGGTGAAGGTCGAGGCCGGGGAAATATCGACGATCGTCAGTCCCGACGGCGCGACCACGTAATTGTCGCCGTTGGCATATTGTCCGACGGTATAATCGCCATCGAACGTCCAGGTGATGCCGAATTGAGAGACCGACGTCGCCGCCGACAAGACTGCCGCGCCGCCGAGGAGCGCGAATGCAGGAACCGCAGATCGAGCCGACTTTGCCAGCCAGCCTCGGAAAACGATGAAAGCGCGAGGAAACATCATTATCTTCATAAGTGAAAAGGGGGTGTATGGCTTTGAATTCGTTAATCCATACAAAGAACGTTACTTTAATGTAATATGCGCGCCGATCATCCGACGGTCTTGCGCATTCACGGTGGCCGCCCCTCATAGCTCCAACGGCATCCACTCTATGGTATAGCCATACGGACACACGATTTCGCGCGCGTCCGGCACGAGCTCTCGCTGGCGAACGAGGTCCAGCATGTAGAATGTGCTATAAGGTCCGTTCCCGTGAATGGGCTTGGCATCGGGATTGTTGGGCGCGAGCAAGACTACCCACCAGGGATTGGCCTGCACGTAGAGTTGATATTGCGCGACCTCGTCACCATTCGCGGCGCGCTGCTGCAAATCGTGCTGGGCTTTCGCGTAGCCCCAAAGCGGGCGTTCGGCTTGGATGGTCGGAATCGGACGGGGTTCAGGCAGGGTCACATTGGGATGCAGCAACTGCCATAGTGCGCCCATTGCACCGGCGTGCCGGTCCGCCGGCGTTTGTTCTCTTTCGGCTTTCGGCGTCGGGAAGAGCGACAGGTTCGGCAACATCATCCGGCGAAATTCTTCGCGTTCCTGGCGCTGGCGTTCCAATCGCGTTGCCCGCGACTCTTCGACCACTTCGACCTCGGACAGCCACACGCCCTTGCCCGGGGGGCGTTCCTCGTGGGATTGCAGGCCCGTTGGATCGGTGAAGCGGAGCGGGTTTTGCCGCGCGTAGGCGTACGCGCTCGCCCGTTCCGGCATCACCAGCCGCAAGGGATCCACGGTCGTGAACGAGCCGAGCGAGGGTTCGTAGGTGCGCGCCATCGTCGCGATCAGGCCGACGTGCTCCGCATGCGCCTGGCCGGTAAAGCCGCGGCGGGTCGCAGCGGGAGCGAAGCCCGGCGGGGTCGCGGCAAGAGTGTATGACCGGCGGCGACCGCTGGCATCGTAGCTCAACCGCTCCACGACGGTATTCGCCGCGTCGGTCACGACTTGCACGGTGCCGAGCCGGTCCGGATGCGGAAACAATGTCTGGTCCGGCACATGGGCGGTGCGGCGATAAACCGCCACGAGCCAGCCGCCGACTTGCACATAGTGATTCTCCGTCACGGGATTCGTTCCGTCGACGATCACCTCGTAATCGTTGCCGGCGACCAGCCGCGTCGTCGCATGGCCGCCGCCGGTATTGTCTTCGATCAACACGCGGCGGTCGGGATCGTAGCGCAACACCTGCGACGCGAATTGCGCGGGGATCGAAATCCGCTCCGGCCGGTTGAACGAGGTATAAAGCGTCGTGCGGCCGGAGCCGGTTTCCAGATTGCCGTTCGCATCGTAGGTGAACGTATCCACCGTGCCGTTGCTCGCGGCGATCGACGCCACCGCATGCGGCCGGGTCGCAGCCGGACCATAGCTAAACGCACCCACGTCCGATTTGGCCGAGAGGTTGCCGCGCACATCGTAAGCATAGTGCAGCGTCGCGGTGTTCGCGCCCTGCTGGCTGCTCACGTGCTCGATCCGGTTCAATCCGTCGTACGTGTAGGTTTCATTGGCCGTCAGCGCCGCGCTCGCGGCCTTCGTGACCTTCTGCACGAGGCTGCCGATGGCATCGAAGCTATAGTCGTCGCTATAGATGCGCTGGTGATTGGGGAGGTCGGTGATCTCGAGATGCGCCAGCGTGCCCTGCCGGTTGGGAACCGCCACGCCGTCGTTGTAAGTGTAGTCCGCGCGGACCTTCGCATTATTGAGCGCGACCTGGCGCGGCACGCCCTCCGCGTCCCTGGTCTTCGCCTCCCACAGCACGTTCGAAGTTCCGCCCGCACCTCCAGTCACGCCGGTCACGCGTACCGGGAAGCCGGCGGCATTATAGACATAGCCGACTTGATAGGCCGGCGCCGGCGAGGTTCCGCTCACGGGGTAGATCACGTTTTCCACCAGCCGGCTGTTTTGCTTGTAGGCATAGTGGGTGGCATAGGTGACCGGCGTGTCGTTGCCCGGGACGTTGTCATAGCCGTTCACATCGATCACGCGCTCGTCTTTCACGAGCCGCGACAACGCATCGTAGGACAAGGTGCGCGAAAAATGACCCGCCCCCTGGGACTGCACGAGACGCCCAATCGCGCCCGGACCCGCATCGTAGGTCCATCGGCCGATCGTGCCGTCGGGGTCGGTGCGCTTCACCAGCCGGTTCAACGCATCGTACTCCATCGTGAACGACTGCCCCTTCGCATCGAGCATCAGGTCGATGTTGCCGAACCCATCGTAGCGAAAGCGCCAGTAGCCGGCGTTCGGCTCCGTGATCGCGGTGCGGCGGCCGCGCTCGTCGTAGGCCATCGTCGTCACCACATTGCCCGGCTCGGTCAACGTGATCAGTTGGCCAAGCGCATCGTAAGCGCGGGTCGTCACGCGGCCGAGCGCGTCTTTCGTGCTGGTGATCCGGCCCAGGCTGTCGCGCACCACCGAGCTGGACTGGTTCAGGGCGTTGACGGTCGTCACCCGATTGCCCATCTGCAGGTCGTACTGGCGGAGGGTGACGGTCGTGTCGGGCCGCGTCTCCTTGATCGCGCGGTCCAACGCGTCGTATTCGTAACTCGTCCACCGCACGGGATCGCTGCTCTGGGCAAAGTAGCCGCGCGAGCGCCGCAACACACGGCCGCGCGCGTCGTACTCCGTATCGCGGTGCACGAAGCGCGCCGGATCGAAGGCCAGCGTGCGCGTCCGAACCTCGCGGTCGAGCATGTCGCGAAAGATTTCCACCGTCGGCGCATTGGGCGCGGCCGTGAATATGGAATAAGCGGCGCGCGCCGGGAAGATCGCGGGATCCCCGTAGTCGTCGAAGCGGTACTCGTAGCTCGTGACGCCTTCCGGCGTGGTCACGCTGGCGATGCGTCCCAGCTGATCGTAGACGGTCGTCGTCGCGATGCCATTGGGATCGGTTTCCTGCGTGACCGTCCCGAAGCGATGGTCGCACGAGAGCTGAGTTTCCTGCAGCAGCGCGTTGGCGGTCTTGATCGGAAACCGGCCCGTGGCGTCGAAGGTCGTCGACTCCAGCAGCCGCAGCGGCGCGACCTGCGTATTGCCTTCGCGCGTCGTGGTGAGATTGCCGAACGCATCGTAGGCATACGCGCGCTCGTATCGAATGGTCGGCGTGCCGGCGGGCTCGGAGATTTCGCCGATCAGGCTGCCTTGCGCATTGTAGGTAAAGGTGCGGCGACGGCTCATCGCCGGCCCGGGACCGGTATTCGTCACGGTCGTGTCCATCGGCTGGCCGAGTTGCCAGCTCGGCACATTGTTATTGTAGACGGTGGTCGTGACCCGCGTGTAGCCCTCCTGGGACGTCTGGGTAACCACCAGCGGATTTTCGTACGCGTCGTAGGTAAACGTCGTCGTGTCGTCGTTGGCGATGGCGCCATTGCTGCTCAACGCATAGGCTCGTTCCTCCTGCGAGTTGGGATGCACGCGAAACACGGTCTGACCATTCGTCGTCGTCGAGGCCGAGGCCCAGGCGGCCACGCTCAAGTGCAAAGGCACATACGTCGTCGGCGTGGGACGTAGGCGGTGCAGAACTTCGGCGACGCGCCCGGTAAGCGGAAAGCCCTGCTCGAGCGTCGTGTCGATCTGCCGCTGCTGACCGCCCGACGCGGGAAGATCGTCGGTCTGGAACACTTTTCGAAAACCCAGGAATCTCCGGCCGAGCCGGTGATATTTTGCGCCGGCGTAGTGCAAGGTCGACACGCGCTCCCCGCCAATGCCGTCCGAAACGCGGTGCGTGGCGACCACGGGCAGCGGAGGACGATAATGATAGACGGCGGCGCCGAGGGTTCCGCTCGCGCCCGTATACACATCGCCCGTCAGCGGCGCGTAGGTCAGCGTGTGCTCGAGCCCGAGGCCGTTGCGAATCTTGGTCGCCAGATCGGGGGCGGGACCGGTCGCGAGAAAGAGCTGTCCGGTCACGTTCGTCGTGAGCGTCTGGTACAGCGGGCCCGAAATCATCGGCGCATAGTGCGTGCACACGACGTTCGGCATGCAGCCCCAGGGCCACGACAGCGTCGGGGGGAAATTGAAACCTTGCAGGTTCAGCACGTCGGCTTTGCCGTCGCCGGAAAAATCCGCGACGACGAAGCGCGTCCCGATGGGCGGCGCGGCGCCGAGATAAAGCGGCGCGGGCGAAACTTGCTGGAAAGTCACGCGCTCGCTCGCATCCGTGATCGAGCGGTAGAAATACGCCGGCGCCGTGGCCGTGGCATCGCGTTGCACGAACATGAGGTCGGTGCGGCCGTCGCCATCGAAATCGCCCGGCATGATCTGGTTCATCGCATTCCAGGTGGGCCAGAGGATAAAGGGATTCCCGTTGCCCTGCTGCGGGTAGAACTTCGATTTGCCGTCGGAGAGACAGACGATCGCTTTCGTCGGAGTGTTCGCGAGGCTGTTGCTGGCGTAGACGTGCACGAGGTCCATGTTGCCGTCGCCGTTGAAATCGCCGGGCACGTAAAACTGCGTCTCGCCCGAGTTCGAAAAGTTGGCGTCCCCGGCCACGCTGGAAGCGCCGTCGGTGGCGAATCCGCTCCCCGCAAACGAGTACACCTTCGTGGTCGCATTATACGCGATCGATACGATGTCGGATTTCCCATCGCCGTTCACATCCATCAGCAGGAGTTCGTTCAGGAAGTGCGGTCCGGCGCTGCCCGGGGGCCCGACCTGGCTCCACGCCGCGGACCCGCCGACATAACTCGCGAAGCCCGTCCCGCTGGAGAGCAATGCCCGCGCGCTCGCGCCGTACGGCAGCGTCGTCGAAGAGGCGTTTTGGTTGACGACGAAGAGCACCAGATCCGTCAGCCCGTCGCCGTTGACGTCCGCGGTCTGAAACTGCGGGAAGCCGACGTTCGGATAAGTCTGCCCGCTCTGAAACGAGATCGGCGTATCGTAGACCTTGATCGGCGGCGCGGGCGCATCGAAGCCCGTGCCCGCGCTGTTGCCGAGGTGGATGAACGCGTACGTCGCGCCGCTATACGGGCGCAGCCGGATCAAGTCGGTCTTGCCGTCGCCGTTCACATCGCCCTGCAGGAAGAACGCCTCCTGCTCGTCGTTATCCCAGGTCGCGAGCAAATTGTCGGACCCGCTGGTGAAGTTCGCACCCGTCGACAACAGCGTGCGCACGCGCTCCTGGTTCGTGCCGGTCTTGCGATATACGATCACGATATCGTCGCGCCCGTCGCCGTTCACATCGCAGCGCATGCCGTTGGCCCCCTGGCTCCAATAGGTGACCGGCCCGCTCAGCGAACCGAGATACGACGCGAAATCGATCTGGACGTTCTGCACGAGGCTGAGGTTGCCCTGGTTTCCGAAGGCGATTGGTCCGCCGTCCTGCCAGGTGAACACCGTGCTGGGATAGCTCAGGTTGGCGGCGGAAAGCGTGACCGACGCGAGGCGCGAGCGGCCGGTGGGATTGCCTTGCGCATAGGCGAGGTCGTAGGTGTGGACGAGCTGCTGGTCGGTGTAGGTCTTGATCTGCGTCAGCCGCTTGGTTTCGAGCACGAGATAACCGCCCGCGGTGCTCGGCACGCGATCCGGCCGGCTCGCGTAGACGAACTCGACCGCGTTCGCGCCGTATAGAATTCGCTTCGGCCGATACGAACCGTAGGGTTCGCCGGTGCCGCCGGGGGCGCTGGGGTCTTTGTCGTATTCGACCGTCATCATGTTGCCGTAACGATCCGTGGCTTGGCTCAACGCCCAGGTGCGGACCGCGCTCGGCGGTGTGGTCATCGGCAGCGTCATCTCGCGCACCTGGATGCGTGAATCGTTGGTCGCGCCGAAGCGCAGCGTCAGGCCGTCGCGGGTTTTCGCCTGAAAATAGAGCGGCGAACCAGGCGCCGCGGTTCCGCTCGAGCTGATGGCGTTAAACGTCTCGACCTCCGTCCGGTATTGCTGGTTGGGATCGAGATACCCGCCGGAGCCGATGGCGATGAGCCGCTGGCCATCGAGGGTCAGGCGGTCGTCGGCGTCGTACCGCAGCGAACCCTTCACCCCATCGGGCTCCAGCTCGCGCGGCGCGCGCGCGATCGCCGGCAGCCCCCGGAGCGCGAAGCCCATCCCCAGCAAACCGTTTGCCCGGCCGCTGTCGTAGACCAGCGAGAGTTTCGGTTGCAGGCCGGCGACTCCGGGCGGCACGGCGATGGGGATTTCGTAGGTCGCGGCGCCGCCAAGATTGACCTCGAAGTGGGCAGGGATCGTGCCGGGCGTTTGGATCCCGACGCGCACGGCGTGCAGCGGTGGCGCGAGCACGGCGCTGCCGTTAATCGGATGGATCCCGGCGGGACCGGTGCCGCCGCCGGCCTTGGTGAGGTTGGATTGAGCGATCGATGTCGCCGCCGCGAGTGCAGCGAGGCCGGCGACCATGAACAGACGAGAACGACGGCCGACGAAGGCCGACGCGTGAGGACGGACGAGCATGGGGAGGGGAATTTCGGAGCTGGAACAGCCCGAGGAGGGTTGATGCGCGAGCCCCGCTGCTGGGGTGATTCAACGGGACTACAAGATACGCGCCCCGACGCTGGACGGCTCCGGCGTCGCTGAACATCTAAAACGAACCGCATCTACATGCTTGGCCCTATGCAGCCCAGCTAGATACAACATCCTTTTCGCCGCCCTTGCATATATCCACAGGATGGCGCTTAGTGATCGTCTGAATTCTACAACCTCTCCCAACCCGTCACAGAACCCGCATGCGATTGAGCTAGAAGGAACGGTCGTCGCGGTTCTGCCCGGCACCATGTTTCGTGTGCAGCTGGCCAACGGTCACATCGTTCTCGGCCACATTTCCGGCAAGCTGCGCAAGCATTATATCAAGATCGCCGCGGGCGACCGGGTGAAGATGGAGATGAGTCCGTACGACACGGACAAGGCGCGCATCACGTTCCGCCTGAAAGAGAGTTCCGGCTCGACCTATCGTCCGCCGGTTCGCCGCCGGTATTGACCGCGGTGGTGCGGTGCACCGGCATCCGGCCGGTGTCGAGGCGGCCGCGGGTCCGCGCTCCGGCAGGTCCGAGTCCCCGCACCCTGCAGCGCTCGGTGGGAACGCGGACGCCTTGGCGCGCTGCTGAGCATGTCACGGAGCGGCGCATCTGCTGCCGCGCCGAGCCTCGTCCACGTGGGTGCATGTTCGTGCGCCCGATGGGTGTCATGCGCGCATTTTTTTCGCGACCTTTCCCGGGAATCCTTTCAAAAACACGATTCCCACTATGACGTTCGCTGAAATTTCTGCCGGCTTGCCCAAGACGGCCGTCACCACGATCGACGGCCTCCCCTTCCCGCGCATCGCGTCGGGAAAGGTGCGCGAAATCTTCGATCTCGGTGACGCGCTTCTGCTCACCGCGACGGACCGCCTCTCGGCGTTCGACATCATCTTGCCGGACGGCATTCCCGGCAAAGGCGCCATTCTCACGCAAATCAGCAATTGGTGGTTCGCCCAAACCAGCGGGATCGTCCAAAACCATCTGTTTCCCGATCAAGCCGGCGAGTTCGCGCGGCGTGGCATCACGGACAAGGACCTCCAGCTGCGGAGCATGGTCGTGCGCAAGCTCAAGACCGTCCCGATCGAATGCGTCGTCCGCGGCTATCTCGTCGGGAGCGGCTGGAGCTCGTACCAAAAAACCGGCGACGTCTGCGGCATCAAGCTGCCGCCCGGCTTGCGCCAAGCCGATCGGCTGCCCCAACCCATCTTCACGCCGACGACCAAGGCGCCGAAGGGCCAGCACGACGAGCCGATCAACGACGCCCAGGGCGCCGCGATCGTCGGCCAGGCGTTGTACGACAAGATCAAGGCGCTGAGCCTCGCGCTTTATCAGTTCGGCCACGACCGCGCGAAGAAGGCGGGCATGATTCTCGCCGACACGAAATTCGAATTCGGCACCGATGCCGCCGGCAATCTGTGGCTAATCGACGAAGTGCTCACCCCCGACTCGTCGCGCTATTGGCCGGCCGAAAGCTACGCGCCGAATCAATCGCCGCCGAGCTACGACAAGCAATTCGTCCGCGATCATCTCGTCGCCATCAAGTGGGACCAGAAGCCGCCGGCGCCGAAGCTGCCCGCCGAGGTCATCCAACGCACGCAGGAGAAGTACCTCGCGGCGTTGAAGAACCTGCTCGAGTCGCGCTAAGCCGCGGCGCGCTGCCGCCGCAGGGGAGCGGACATCGGGACGATGGCCGCACCCGCGCGTTTCCGCGGACATCTCATTCGTGTCCGTGCGTGTCCATTCGTGGTTACATGATCGGGCGCGCCCGCATTTCAGCATTTCCGCGTTTCAGCATTTCCGCTCTCCTCCCCCGATGCCTCCGCTTGCCGACGCTTACTACGCTCGCGCCAACCAACTCCTCGCCGCCGCCTGGACGACCAACGCGCCCGTGATCGCGCGCGTCGCGCCGCTCCTCGGCGACATCGTCGCGCGGGGCGGAGTGATCCACACCTTCGGCAGCGGGCATAGCGAATTGATCTCCCGCGAGATCATCGGTCGCGCCGGCGGACTGGTTTGCGTCACGGGCATTCTCGATCCAACCGGCGGCTTCATCGAAAATCTGCCGGGCTACGGCGCGAAGCTAGTGGAGCGCTATGACCGGCAGTACCAACTGCTCGCGGGCGAAGCGGTGCTCGTGATTTCAAACTCCGGCAAGAACGGCTCGCCGATCGACGTCGCGCTCTACGCGAAACAAAAAGGGCTAACGGTGATCGCGCTCACCTGCGTCGCGATGTCGCAGGTCACGCCCTCGCAGCACAGCAGCGGCAAGCGGCTGTTCGAAGTCGCCGATCACGTCCTCGACAACGGCGGCGTGCCCGGTGACGCGATCGTGGACGTTTCGCCCGAGATCAAAGCCGGCCCGACCTCGACCTTGATCGGTTGCTCCGTGCTGAACTGGCTCATGCTCGCAACGCTCGAGTGGCTGAAAACGAATGGCCATCCGCTGCCGGTGCTGCGCAGCCAAAATTTGCCCGGCGCCATCGAGCACAACCGCGCGCTGGCGACGAAGTACAAAGCGCGCCTCAGCCGGCAGCTCGCGTAAGCCGCGTCGGGCCGCACGCACTCGTCCGTTATCATCCGCGAGCATTCGCGATATCCGCGGGAAGTCCGTCCGGCGCGTTTTTTTTCGGCGACGCACTTCCGTTTCGCCCTCGAATCGGGTAAACGTCGCTCGTGAGTAACGCGCTCAAGATCGGCGTCGACGGCGGCGGCAGCAAAACCGAATGCATCCTGGTCGATGCGACGGGCGCCGTCGTGGGACGTCATCTGACGACGGCGTCCAACCCCAGCGTCGTGGGTCCGGAGCAGGCACGGCTCGTCGTGACCGATGCGTTGTGTGCGCTCGCCGCGGAAGCCAAGCGCACGTTTCCCGGGCAGGCGATCGAGATGACTCTGCTTTGCATGGCGGGGAGCCGCAGTTTTTGGCGCGAGTTCGCGGCGACGCTTGCCGAATTTGGCCGCGTCACGGCGGTCGACGATTCCTTGCCCGTGCTCGAGCTCGCCACGCATGGCGATCCCGGCCTCGTGTTGCACGCGGGCACGGGCTCCTTCGTTGCCGCGCGGGCTCCGGACGGCTCGTTGCACTACGCCGGCGGGCTCGGCTGGCGGTTCGGCGACGCCGGCAGCGGCTACGATATCGGGCGGCGCGCGATTTCGCGCGCGCTGATCGAGCTGCAAGGCTGGGCCGCGCCATCGCGGCTCGGGCCGACGGTGCGCGACTACGCGCAGCTCGAGGCGGGCGCCGATGCCGGCGCGTTGACGCGTTTCTTTTATCATCACCCGGAGGCCAATCGCCACATCGCGGCGCTCGCGCCGACGGTCCTGCGGCTCGCGAGCGAAGGCGATGCCACCGCCGCCGCGCTCGTGCTCGAATCCGCGACCGAGCTCGTCGCGCTCGCGACCAAAGTCGCCGCCAAACTTTTTCCCGGCATCCCGCTCGACACGATTCCCTCGGGACTGAGCGGCCCGATCCTCACTCACGCCGCGGTGGCTCCCGCGCTCGGTTCGAAAACGCCGCTCCCGCTGGTGGCGATTGAAGGCAGCGGCATCGACGGGGTGCAGCGTTTGCTGAAGCGCAACGCAGCCTGAGCGCGGTTCGGCCGAGCGGCGTCGGCCGGACGCTCTTCGTCTCCTGTCTCCCATCCCCTGTAAGGCGTTTGCCTTGCAGACGCCGTTCGCCCGTGGGCTTGCGAGCCGCGGAAAGCCGGCCTGAATGGCCGACCTGCAAACGAGCGCGGCCACTCCCCTCTCGCATTCCGAAATCCTCTCCGAACCGGAGTGGCGCGAACGCCAGCGCGCGCATGAGGCCCGCGTGCGAGCGTGGACGGATCCACATCAAGCGCGCAGCGCGCGCGGCGAAAAGCATCCGGTCTACGATTTTCTCTTCACCTACTACGCGTTTCGGCCGGCGTGGCTGCGGCGCTGGCATCCCGGCCCGCACGTCGTGCTCACGGGTCCTGGCGCCCGCGACTTTCTCCAGTGGCCCGAGTACCGCGAAACGGACCGCGCCGCACGATCGCTCGGGCTCGACGCGAGCGTAGCCGCGATCGCGCTCGATCCGGCGGCGTTGCCGGCGCATCGGCGCGAGTTTGTCGCGTGGCTGCGCGGCCTGCTGACCGCGATGCAATCGCGTCCGGCATTTTACGGTTGCTTCGGCCTGCACGAGTGGGCGATGGCGTACCGGCAAACCCCGGACGAAGTGCGGCACAACGCCTGGCCGCTGCGCTACCCTCCCGAGGAGCTCGCGTCGATCGTCGAACGCAGCGCGATCTGCTGCTCGCACTTCGATGCGTTCCGCTTCTTCACCGCGCCGGCCCGGCCCTTGAACAAGCTGCAACCCACGCGCGCCGACACGGCGCAGTTGGAGCAACGCGGCTGTTTGCACGCCAACATGGATCTCTACAAATGGGCGTTCAAACTGGCGCCCTTCACGCCGGCGGAACTCGTGGCCGATTGCTTCGAACTCGCGCGCGATATCCGCGAACTCGACATGCGCGCGAGCCCCTACGATTTGCGGCGGCTCGGTTTCGAACCGGTGCCGATCGAGACCGCCGCCGGCCGCGCCGAATACGAGGCGCGCCAGCGCGCCTTCGCCACCCGCGGCGAACCGCTGCGCGCCCGGCTCATCGCCGTGTGCGATTGGCTGGTCCAATCGTCGCGAATAACGGCGATCTGAAAATGGAGGGCGGGGCCTCCGAGCCCCGGCGTTCGCGCCGAAAGGTCGCCAGATCCTAGATCCTGCGGCGCCAGCCGCCTCCGCCGATCGTCGCAACCGAGGTTGCCTCGTCGCGCTTCGCGACGCACCGTCTCGCCCATGGCCGACGACGCCACTCCGGAGATCCGAGCGACCCCGCGGAAACCCAGTTTTCCGATCGGCACGGAATTGCGCGGCTACCTCCGGCGCTACAAACGCGAGCGCGACCTCCCGGTCACCTACGAGCGGCTGCTCGGCTTTCGCGAGGTGATTCCGCTCACCGACGAAAACGGCCAGCCGACGCTTTGGGACACCGTCATCTACGACGCCAACGAGATGCCGGCGCTGAACGACGCGCTGAAAGAGGTGTACGCCTGGCTCAAGGTCGACGGCGATCTCTCGGTCGTCAGCCATTTGTATATCGACCGCGTCGACTTCTGCACCTTCGGCAATTCGACGCCGTTCCGCATCCGAATCGTCAACGCGTACAACGACAACCAGGACTATTTCTATATCAAGCGCGCCGACGCGTCCCGCGTCTACGGGCTCGAACTGGAACACTTGCTCTCGCCGAACCGGCTGCAATTCCTCACGCAGGGCGCCACACTCGTCGAGGAGCACGTGGCCGGAATTCCCGGCGATATCTTCATCCAAACCTGGCTCGGCCGGCCCGACCCCAAACCGATTCGCGTGGCGAAGGAGCTGGTGAAATTCAACGAGCGCTGCTTCGTCCGGCTCCTCGGCGACATGCGCTCGTACAACTTCGTGTTCGTCGTCACGCCGGACTTCGAGGAATCGCAGCTGCGGATCCGCGCCATGGATTTCGACCAGCAAAGCTACAACGGCCGGAAGAACTTTTATCTCCCGCAGTTCTTCAAAGAGAATGCGCCGCTCGTCCGTTTCTGCCTGAAACATTTGCGGCTCGAAACGGCGCGCCAATATCAACGCGAAGAACAGACCTTGATGCTCCAGCGCGCATCGCTGGCCTCCGAGCGCCTCGGCTTGCTTCTGCACGACATGGCGCGCGACCCGATCGCGCCGAAAGCGAAAGTCCACACGCTGCGCGAGGGGCTGGCGGAGCATTATGGACGCAAGGAATACCTGCGGTGCGAATCGATGGGCGCGTTGATTCGTGAAAATCTCGAGTCGATCCGCCGCCACATCGGCCGTCCCGTGGTGCCTGAACTCGTGCCGGAGTAGCCGCGCCGCCGCCCATGCTTGTTTCCGCGCGATGATTCTCTACCGTCGCGCCGTGTTTTGGCGCGTGCTCACGATCATCGCGATTGGTGCCGTCGGTCTGGCGTGCGGCGGCTGCGCGTCTGCGCCGCGCTTGACGCCGAACGGCGAAGCACGGCTCCCGGCCGACACGAGCGGCGCGCGCGTTCGTGCAACCGTGAAGACGATGAACGAAGTCATCGTCGAGCTGCCCGCCCTCGCAGAGCCCGGCGACGAATGGATGATCGCGTTGAACGACAGCCGGTATTTCAAGCAATTGCGCCCCATCGAAGTGCTGCCGAACGGCGTGCCCGTCGCCCGCTTCCTCGCCCTGAAACCCGGACGTCGCCCC